>CADCWF010000218.1 GCA_902806345.1 uncultured Thermomicrobiales bacterium | reverse complement strand
CGGCAACCGGCCACGGGACCGACGGCTACCCCCCGCCGCGGTTCTCCTCGGACAGCAGGCTCGCCTTTGGCGTCGACTGGCCCGCGTATTTGTTGCCCTTCTTGGTCCGGTAGGGCACCGAGACGGGGGAGGAGACCTCCTCGAAGGAGAAGGCGCAGATCCGCATCCCCGGGTAGAGGGCAACCGCCATTCGCCCCAGGTTGCTCAGCTCCATCGTCGCCGTCCCCACCCAGCCCGGTTCGAAAACGGCCGCCGTCGAGTGGACGGTGATGCCGAGGCGGGCGATGCTGCTCCGCCCTTCGAGGCGGCCAAGCAAGTCGTCCGCCAGCTCCAGCTTCTCGATCGTGCTGGCGAGCGCGAAATCGCCCGGCTGCATGATGAACGGCTCGTCCGCCGCGACCTCGATCGTCCGCATCGCCTCGCCGATCGACTGCGGCTGGCGGGGGTCGATAAAGGAGTGGCGGGAGTGTTCGAAGACCATGAAGGTGGTGCCGAGCCGGAAGTCGACACTGACCGAGCCGAGCTGCGCCGCCAGGTCGGGCGCCGGGTCGATTCGGATCCGGCCCGAATCGAGCGCCCGCCGGATGTCGGTGTCGGAAAGGATCATCGCCACCCCACGCGGCAACCATTGAGCCCGGCTCCTGCCCCTCGCCGTACGTTCACCCTAGCGCGGGTGCGTCGCGCCCGTCAAGCACTGTTGCCCTCGATCTTGCGTCGACCACGGTCCGGCTCCCGAGCTGCCAATTGGTTCGCCACCGATTGCAGCGATCGAAGCTCCTGTCGACCGCCCAGAGGCGGTGCATCGCGCACCAGTGTGCCTTTGCCGTGCCGGCAGGAGAGGCGGCAGGTACGAAGCCCCTGCGGTATCGGCGGCGGCCCGCTATCCTGCCAGCCGGCCGGCGATCGACTGCCGGCCGCCGAGGAGCGACCCGTGAGCGTCCACCGCAAGGCGTGCCGCGATTGCAGCCACCCGATCGAGCTCCGCCGGGGCGGCGACGCAGTCTGGCGCCCGTACGACCCCGATGGCTCCCTCCACGATTGCCCGGCGCGGGGCGGCCATCGCTTGGCTGCCGCGGCCTCACCCCATCCCGACCGTCGCGGCGCAACTGGGGCCGCCGCCGGTCTCCCAGTCGGCGTCGAGGCCGACGACAAGCGCCGCAGCCGATGGGCCCGCACCGCCGGAACCGCCGCCCGACCGTCCCTGCCGCCGGCGGCGTTCCTCGTGGTCGGCGCCCTCGGTCTGCTGATCGCCTGGTGGCTCGTGCCCCGCGGCGATGGCAGCGGTGGCGCCGGCCCGGGAGCGCCGGCGGTCGGCCAGGCGATCCCCGCCGAAGCGGTACTCGACGCGGACGGGGCGTGCTCCCCCTTCGACGCCCAGGTTTGGGCCCAGACCGTCTTCGACGACGCCCCGCTCCAAGATCGCGCCCTCGACCCGGACGGCGACGGCCTCGCCTGCGAGGACCTGCCGCCAGGCGCCGCGCCCGCGCTCTGGACCGACGACGTCCCGGCCGGGGCCGAACCGGCCGCTCTGGTCGAGACGATCGACGGCGACACCATCGAGGTCCGCCGCGAGGACGGCGCGGTCGAGCGCGTCCGCCTCGTCGGCATCGACACCCCCGAGACGGGGCTCGGGTCGCAACCGCTGGAGTGCCACGGCCCGGAGGCAAGCCGCTTCGCCACCAGCCTCCTCGGCGAGGCCGGTGGCATCGTCTATCTGGAGAAGGATGTCGAGGAGCGCGACCGGTACGACCGGCTGCTGCGCTGGGTCTGGTTCGAGGCCGACGGCCGCCCCTACCTGGCCAACGAAGCGATCGCCCGCTCCGGCTTCGCCGAGCGCTACCGCGACACGCCGAACCGCCGCCACCTCGACCGGGTCGCCTCCGCCGAGGCATTCGCCCGGGAGCACGGCTACGGGATGTGGGGCGCGTGTGGCTGAGGCGTGGGCGGCAAGGCGGGAGGCGGGGAGGTGGGGAGGCGAGTCCTTGCTTAGGCTCCTGATCATAGCGCGTAAGACTCGGCCTACCTCTTCAGGCTGATCGAGAAGAACGGCCAGCGCCGCTCGATCGCCGTAGCCCAGGTTTTGGGCGATGAGCAGATCATTCTGGGTTTCCCAGGGGAACCCGTGGCGATCGAGAGGAAGCGGCGGAACCCGGCAGAGCCCTACCAGCCTTTGCCCTCGGCGATGGTCGCCGCCACCGAGACCGCCAACCGGCGCAGCTGCTCGGTGATGCCGTAGCAGTCCTCCTTCGGCCACCCTGCGGTGAGCTGGAAGACCGCCACCCACTGACATCCCCTTGGCCTTCCGCCAAACGATCGAGTCCTGGAACCTGCGTGCCGGCCCTGAATCCTCCGTAGTCACGATGGCCCATCTGCCGCTTCCCAGCACTCATTCCACCCTATCGCCTCTTCCCCGCCTCGGACTTAGTGTCATGTTGACAATTACTCCCGGGGCCGCTATCCTTACCTCGTCAATGGGAGCACCTCCCCCGCGTCACGCGCGACGCCGGCAGGCTCCCGCCGCAACCGGCCCTACCCAACCAGCGGCGGCGTCCCCGCCGGGCCGAGGAGGCCCGTCTCGCCATGACCCCGAACCTCGTCGACCTCCCCGTCGCCGCCGGCGGCGGTGGGGCACCCGTATCTCCGGCCGCACCGGCCTCGACGGTCTGGTTCGCCGAGCCGCAGTTGGCCGCCGCCTCCTGCGTGCCGGAAGCGACCGTCGGCGCCTACGACCTGCTCCGCCGCTACGGCGCCTCGCCGCTGCGCCAGGAGCGCATCCCGCGTGCCTACTTCAAGCTGCCGGCCGAGGAGCGCGACGCCCGGATCTGGGCGCTGCGCCGTCAGCTGGGCGACCGCCTCGTCGTCCTCGGCCACCACTACCAGCGCGACGAGGTGATCCAGTTCGCCGACTTCCGGGGCGACAGCTTCAAGCTCTCCCAGCTCGCCGCCGGGCAGAGCGAGGCCGAGTTCATCCTCTTCTGCGGCGTCCACTTCATGGCCGAGAGCGCCGACATCCTCTCGGAGCCGGACCGGCAAGTGATCCTGCCGAACCTGGAGGCCGGCTGCTCGATGGCCGACATGGCGAAGCCGGAGGATGTCCAGGCCGCCTGGGACGCGCTGGCGGGGCTCGGCATCGGCGGAGTCGTCCCCGTCACCTACATGAACTCCGCCGCCAGCCTGAAGGCGTTTTGCGGCCGCAATGGCGGCATCGTCTGCACGTCGTCCAACGCCGGCAGCGTCTTCGACTGGTCGTTCGCCCGCGGCGAGCGGCTCTTCTTCTTTCCGGACGAGCACCTCGGCCGCAACACCGGCGTCAAGAAGGGCATCCCCGAGGCCGAGATGGTCGTCTGGGACCCGTTCCAGCCCCTCGGCGGCAACTCCCCAGAGGCGCTCCGCCATGCGCGGGTCATCCTCTGGAAGGGCTACTGCTCCGTCCACGCCCGCTTCACCGTCGACCAGATCGCCAAGGCGCGGGCCGACTTCCCGGACGTCAACGTGGTCGTCCACCCGGAGTGCCGGCTGGAGGTCGTCCAGGCGGCGGACTGCGACGGCTCGACCGAGTTCATTATCGACACCATCACCGCTGCCCCGGCCGGGACGACCTGGGCCGTCGGCACCGAGGTCAACCTCGTCAACCGCCTGAACAACGAGCTGCCGGACAAGCACGTCTTCTGCCTGGACCCCGTCATCTGCCCGTGCAGCACGATGTACCGGGTCCACCCCGCCTACGTGCTCTGGACGCTGGAGCACCTCGCCGAGGGCAAGGTCGTCAACCGGATCACTGTCGACCCGGAGACCCGCCGCGACGCCCTGGTCGCCCTCGAGCGGATGTTGAGCGTCCCCGGCCCCGCCGCCGTTGCGGCACCTCAACCGGTCGCCGTCCTCGCCTGATCGCGCCGCTCCCTCCCACCGCGCCGCGGCCCCGCCGGATCTCCGGCGGGGCCGCGGCCGTTGCCGATGGGTCGACACCAATGGTGGTCGTGGTCGTGCGGAGGCGCCGACCGCGACGTTGACCCTCCGAATCAGCAGACACGCCCGGGACAACCCCACGCTGCCGTCCTTCACGGCGGCGTCGAGAACTCCTGCTAGAGTGGCGGCAAACCAACGCCCGCCGCGATCGCTCAGGCGGAATCGATCGAGGGAGGATCCGATGGGCCAAGTCCCGTCCTCGCCCGCCGGGATCTCCCGGCGGGCCGTCGTCGGCGCGGCGGGCCTCGGAGCCGCCGCTATCCTGCGCGGGCCCTCCGGGACCACAACGGCGGCCTAGGCAACCCCGGTCGCCGAAACGGCCGCACCGCCACCAGCGGCCGCCCTCGCCGTGATGCGGCAACCGCGCTACCCCGCCTCGGCACGTTGGGGGCTCCACGTCGCCGACCGCGAGACGGGGGAGGCGCTGTTCGACCTGGAGGGCGGCAACCGCTTCGTCCCTGGCTCGGTCACCAAGCTCTTCCCCGCCTCGGCGATCCTCCTCCGGTTCGGCCCGGACCACCGCTTCGAGACCCCGGTCTACCGGACCGGACCCGTTGCCGACGGCGTCTTGGACGGCGACCTCGTCCTCGTCGCCTCGGGCGATCCGATGATGGGCGGACGGACGCTGGCCGACGGGCGGCTCGCCTATGGCGAGATCGACCACACCGACGCCAACGCCCTCCCCGGCGTCGCCTTGCTGGGGACCAACCCGCTGGCCGGGCTGGACGACCTGGCGGCGCAGGTGGCCGCGGCCGGCATCCGCCGGATCGAGGGGGAGGTGATCGTCGACGCCAGGCTCTTCCCCCAGATGCCGAAGGACGACTACGTCCTCTCGCCGATCGTCGTCAACGACAACGTGGTCGACGTGTTGGTGACGCCGGGGGAGGCGGGACAGCCGGCGACGGTTGCGCTGCGGCCGGTGACGGCGGCCTATCGGGCCGAGGGGACGGTCGAGACCGCCGCTGCCGGGAGCAGCACCGCCTGGACCGTCGACGAATCGGCTCCCGGTGTCGTCCGGGTGGCGGGTGTGGTCGCCGCTGGCGGCGGACCGGAACTCAAGACCGCCTCCGTCCAGGATCCACCGACCTTCGCCCGGACGCTCTTCGTCGAGGCGCTCGACCGGGCCGGAATTGCCGTCGCCGATCCGCTTGGCCCGAACCCGGCGCCCCCCGATGCCGCGTTCCCGCAAGCCGATCGCGTCGCCGTGCTCCACTCACGCCCGCTCGCCGACCTCATCACCGTCACCCTGAAAGTCAGCATGAACCTCTACGCGGACACCCTTGTCATGCTCCTGGGCTCGGCAGAGGGGGTCAACCAGGACGCATGGGAAGACGGGTTTACGGTCATCCGGGAAGAGGTGGGGACCCTCGGGCTCGACCCGGCGGCGGTCTCGCTCGGCGACGGCCGCGGCAACGACCGAGCCGACATGTTCGGCCCCCGCGCCATCTGCGACCTGCTGCGGGGGATGGCGACCCGGCCCGAGGGGGAGACGCTGGCGACGGCGCTGCCGATCCTCGGCGTCGACGGCACCGAGGCGGGCGCCGTCGGCGCCGACAGCCCGGTTCGCGGCAGGGCCGCCGCCAAGAGCGGCACGGTCGTCGTCGGCGACCTCCTCAACGGGCGACTCCTGCTGCTCGGCAAGGCCAGCGCCGGCTACATGACCGGCAGGAGCGGCCGCGAGGTCGTCTACGCCACCTTCGTCAACGACGTGCCACTCGCCCAGGTCGAGGACATCTTCGCCATCGTCGCCGACCAGGGCGCGCTCGCCGCGGCGCTGTTCGAGGCGATCTAGCCTGTGGTGGGCGATCCCGCGAGGGCGGGGAGGGCGCTGGGTCGGCAGCGTCGGCTGGGACCGAGCCCCGGTTTCCGACCGGATCGCTACAATCGCCCGGGCCGCGGGCGCTCGCCCGGCGCCCATGGATGCCACGACCAGCGACGAAGGAGACCCAGATGCCCGAGATTGGCGAGATCGCGCCCGAGGTCGCGCTGCACGGGGCGCGCGGCGAGGAGTTCAGCCTGGCGGACCTGCGCGGCCGCTCGGCCGCGGTCCTCTTCTTCTACCCGAAGGACCAGACCGGAGGCTGAACGAACCAACTCGTCGCCGTGCGCGACGCGATGGAGGAGTTCCGAGCCGCCGGGGTCGTCCCGGTCGGGGTCAACGGCGGAGACGCCGCCAGCCACCTGGCATTCATCCAGAAGTTCGCCTTTCCCTTCGACCTGCTGGTCGACGAGGGGCTGGCGGTCGCCCGCGCCTACGGTGCCCTGAAGCCGGACGGCACCGGCATCCAGCGCACCGTCGTCGGCGTCGGCAAGGACGGCCGAGTCGTCTTCCGCCAGCAGGGGGCGCCACCGCCGGTCGAGATCCTGGCGGCGATGAGGGCGGTCGAGGGCGGGAACGGGGTGGGGTAGGGGAGGGGATCTCCGAGCCGGCGGCACGAATGGGGCGTCGAGACTCGTTCGTCGCGTTCGTGCCCCGGGTCGCGCTCGGAGCAGGAGATCCGCAAACCTGCAGCGATCCCAACTGGCCCCGACCGCGACCAGGGAACTGGATCGCGGTGCGGCGCGGCGATCACCGGCAGTTGCCCCGCCGGCTCCGGCTGCGGTCGTGGCGACGGGGCGGTGGCGGACGGATGGCGCGTCGTCAACCCGACGCCGCATCGGCTGTCGTTTCGCCGCCGAGGCCGAGCCGCGCCCGGGCGACGGGTACCTTGTCGGCCCGCGCCTCGTCCGGCGGCAGGGCGGGCGCGTGGACGACGAAGTGCAGGTAGTCGGGAGAGCTCGCGAGGATCGTGTGGGCCTCGCCCGGCTCGACCACGAGCACGTCGCCCGGACGAAGATGCACCGTCTCGCGCTCGACCCGCGCCTCCGCCTCGCCTCGGGCGACGAGGTAAATCTCGGTCGTCCGGGGGTGGAGGTGGGGCTCGTCGATCGCGACGTGGGCGTACCCCACGGCGACCGGAAGGTCGGCGTTCCACGGCCCCAGATACCAACCCTTCGCCGACCCCGCGCCGGCCCGCTCGATCCGCACCGCGCGTCCTCCTCGTCGAACAGCCGCCACTCACCGGACCGCTCGGGGTCCGGTGGGTGGCAGGTCAGACATCCGGTTCGGGGGCGACCGGCGGGAGTCGGCCGGCGGTCGACGAGGTCCCGGGTACCGCTCCCTCCGTCAGCGACCGCCCCCGGTCGAGGGACGAGGGCGCCCGAGTATTCCCGGTGGCACCGCCGCCCTCCGCCCTACCCGCACTCGGTGCGGACGACGACCAGCTTGTCGACGCCCGACTCGGCGCCCCAGACCTCGCCGGGGCGACCGTGGATCTGGCGGACGCGGGCGCCGCCATCGGGCAACGGCAGCGAGACGAATGCCTCCGAGTCGGGGTCGAAGCGGACCAGGGCGTTGGCGCCGAAGTCGCTCAGCCAGATATCGTCGCGCTCGTCGACGTAGACGGCGTAGGCCTGCGGCGCGTCGCCCGGCAGCCGCCACTCCGCCCAGGCGCCAGTCAACGGGTCGTAGCGGCCGACCTGGCCGGCGTTCCACTGGCTGGTCCAGAGGGCGCCGGCCGAGTCGGCCCAGACGCGGCGCGTCCCCTGCCCGGGGGTGGGCGGGTCGATCGCCTCCAGGGTGAAAGCCCCGCCTTCGCCGGGAACGACCCGGCCCAGGTAGCTGCCGGCCAGGGAGGCGAACCAGACCTCCCCCTCCGGGGTGACGGCGATCCCGTAGGGGCCTTGCCCGCGCGGCGCGGCGCCCGGTTCGAGCGGCGTTCCCGATGGCTGGATTGCCGGGTCGAGGCGGCCGACGACGCCGTTCTGGCCGGTGAACCAGAGGACGCCGGCGGGGTCGAAAACAGCCGTGTTGAGGTTGGCGTTCTCCCCGACCAGTGGCCAGGTTGCCACCTCGCGCGTCTCTGGATCGACACGGGCGATCGCGTTCAGGCCGCCGTCGGTGACCCAGGCCGCGCCGTCCGGGCCGACGATCACGCCGTGGGGGGCGGAGCCGGCGCCGAGCGGGACGGTCTCGACGGCGCCGGTCGCGGGATCGAGCAGGCCGAGGGCGCCCGCGCCCTGGGCGGTGTACCAGATGCCCTCGCCGTCGGCGGCCGGAGCGACGTCGTGCGGCGCGTCGCCGGCCGGCACCGGGAAGGTCTCCAGGGAGAGGCACGCCTCGGGCGGGGTCGGGGCCGGTGTTTCGGATTGGGCGGCGGCGGTCGGCAGCACGAGGGCGACCAGGACGAGGGCGGCGAGGCCGCGGGCCAGGGATCGGGCGGGGAGGGGCATCGAGGCTCCTTTCGGACGGCGCTTCGTTCGTCGGTGATACGTCCCCGGCACCGCCGACGGTTCGGTGGCCCATTGCCCGTGTTCCAGCCACCGGTGGGGAGACGCTACCGTAGCGGTAGCCGCCGGGAGCGAAAAAGGTGAGCGCGCCGATTCGGAGCGCCGGGAGTGCCGACGGGGTGTCGTTTTCAGATCAGGAACGATGGGTCGGCTGCGGAACCAGGGTATCGTGCTGGAGCCATCGGGAGCGCGGGGGTCGGGGATGAAGGTCTACGTCGCCGCCGGCTTCTCGGAGAAGGAGACCGTCCGGGCGATCCACCGCCGCCTGCGCGAGCGCGGGCACCGCGTGTCGGTCGATTGGACGGGGCACGATGGCGTCGAGCTGCCGGAGCGGGAGCGGTAGGCGGCGACCGTGGCCGGCTACGCGGAGCGGGACTTCGCCGGCGTCGTCGCGGCCGATGCGTTCGTGTTGCTCGCCGAGCCGGTGGAGGGGCAGGCCAAGTACGTCGAACTTGGGATCGCCCTCCACGCCAACACCGTCGCCGGCAGGCCGCTCGTCTACGTCGTCGGGCGAGACACCAACGAGTCGATCTTCTTCTTCCACCCGGCCGTGCGCCGGCGGCGGAGCATCGGGGCGGTCCTCGCCGAGATCGACCCGGCTCCGGACGTGCGGGTCGTCTCGCTCCCCCCGGAGCGGTGGTCGGAGTACAAGCGGCTGCGGCTCGAAGCGCTGGCGCAGGACCCGGCCGCATTCTCGTCAACGCTCGCGGAGACCACCACCTTCCCCGACGAGCATTGGCGGCAGCGCCTAGCCAACCCCGGTGCCCTCCACCGCTTCGCCGAGCGCGACGGCCGCCTCGTCGGCATGGCCGGCGCCTACCTCGCCGCCGAGGACGAGCCGGGCGTCGCCGTCGTCTTCGGCGTCTACGTCGGGGCGGCCGAGCGCGGGCGGGGTATCGGCCGCCTCCTGGTCTCCGCGCTGCTGGGGGAGCTGCGGGGCCGGGGGGAGATCCGCATCGTCCGGCTCTGGGTCAACCCGAAGCAGGCGCCCGCGCTCGCCCTCTACCGGGCGCTCGGGTTCGCGGTCGTCGGCCGAGAGGAGGAGGAGGGGCGAGAGGGGACGGAGGCGACATTCGAGCTGATCATGGAGCGACCGACCGGGTTGTCTTGTACCCGGTCCGACCATGGAATGCCGACGCCCTCCCCCTCTCCTGCCGCAGCGGGAGAGGGGGCCGGGGGGTGAGGGAACGCGCCGGCCAGCCACTCCTCTTGCTACAGGGGCGCGGCGTCGCCGTCTGCCACATCCGGCGGGACGGGTCCGTCGAGGACGCCCTCCCGCTGAGCGGCGAGGTGGAGCGCGCCCAGCTCGCCCTGTTCGGAGGCGGCCTCGGGTGAGGCTCTACACCATCGGCTTCACCCAGAAACCGGCTGAACGCTTCTTCGGCCTCCTCGCCGAGGCGGGCGTCGGCCGGCTGGTCGATACCCGGCTCCGGCCCGGCGGCCAGCTCGCCGGCTTCGCCAACGGCCGCGACCTGCCTTGGCTACTCGATCGCCTCGTCGGCTGCGGCTACGTCCACCTGCCGATCCTGGCGCCGACGGCCGAGATCCTCGACGGCTACCGCGCCGACGGCCACTGGGCCCGCTACGTCGAGCGCTTCGAGGCGCTGCTGGACGAGCGCGGCATCCCCGATGCCCTCGACCAGGCGGCCTTCGCCGCCACCGCGAACTGCCTGCTGTGCAGCGAGGCGACGCCGGAGCGCTGCCACCGCCGCCTCGTCGCCGAGCGCCTGGCCCGGGAATGGGGCGTCGCGGTCGTCCACCTCGTCTGATTCGCCTCCCGCCCGACGGAGCCGGCTCGCGTCGGCCGTTCCCCCTCTCCCGCGCACCGGGAGAACGGACGAGCCGCCTGCCGATCGGCCCACCGACCAGCCGGAGTCCGGATCAGGCCGCCTGGAAGAAGTCCGCGTAGGCGGGGTCGTCCAGGAGGGCGTCGGCCGCGGCGGCGTCGAACTCGCGGTAGCGCTCGGCGGCGGCGAGGATGGCGGGCAGGAGCGAGAGGTCGCCGGCGCTGCAGAGCGTCGTCACCGGCTGGTTTAGCGCCCAGGCGACCGCCCGGTCGACGTCTGCCTGCTCGGTGAGCGGCTCGTACCAGGTGCGGTGGGTCGGGGTCCGGTCGCCCCACGGGCCCTTGGCGGTCGCCTTGAGGAGGTGGACGCCGACGTCGTCGGCACGGCAGCGCTCGACAAGCGCCGCCCAGTCCCGGCGGTAGTCCGGCCTGGCGGCCATCATCCGGTTGCAGGAGGTCATCACGGTCGCGAAGGGAAAGCGCTCCAGGGCGGCGGCGTGGGTGGCCGGGGAGTCCCAGCCGTGGCCGGTGATCCCGATGTTGGCGACGAGCCCCTCGTCGCGGGCTTCCAGGATCGCCTCCATCGAGCCGCCGGGGGCGAAGCAGTCCTCGAGATCCGACGGGGTGCAGACGGCGTGGAGCTGGTAGAGGTCGTGGCGGTCGCGGCCGAGGCGGTCGAGCGTCCGCAGCAGCTCCTCGCGGGCGGCGGCCTTGGCGCGCTGCTGGGTCTTGGCGCCGACGAAGAGGTCGGGCTGGGGGTGGCGCTTCAGGTAGCCGCCGAGGCGCAGCTCGGCCTCGGCGTAGGAGGGGGCGACGTCGAAGTGGTTGACGCCGCGGGCGAGGACCCCCTCGATCGCGCGGTCGGCCTCGTCCTGGGTCGAGTCGCCGATGGCGTAGGCGCCGAAGGCGATCACGGTGCTCTGGTGGCCGGTCTTGCCGAGACGGCGGGTTTCCATGGGTGATCTCCTTCTCCTCCGTGTGCGGACGACGCCCGCATCCTACCGTGCAAGATCGCGGCCCGCGGCGCACCGGCTCCACCATCGGCGGGGAGCAATGCCGATCGGCCGGAGTTCCCTCACCCCCGCGCCCGCCACCGAGTATCCCCTGGACGATGACAGCCGCCGCGGCAGGAGAGGAGCGTGCGACCGGGCCTGCAGCCGCAAGATCAAAAGCGGTCCGATCGTGCGGGAATCCGCCCGGGTCGCGCCGCGTTCCTTGCGACATCGTCCCGGTTCGGTCGCCATGGGGCAGGCGTGCGAGGGGTCCGGCACGGCCCCGGCAGCCGGGGGAGGGCTGGGCTCGCCCAGCCGCCTGAGGCGCTACGACGCCCCCACGGTCTCGCGGACCACCGTCGTCGGCAGCCCGTCGAAGAGGCCCGCCGCGCCCGTCGGCCGCCAGAGCGGAACCGCGGTCGCGGCGAGCGGACCCGGCCAGGGGCCGATGGCGACCGCCTCCCCCCGCCGCGCCGCTTCGAGGCCGCCCAGCATGAGCTCCATGTTGCGGTAGCTCTGCGCCGCCGTGCCGATGACCGACGCCCCGCCGCCGACGGCGTCGGCGAAGTCGAGAAACTCGTTGTAGTAGCCGCCGTCGGCCCCCTCGACCCGGTACGCCTCGACCGTGCCGTCCGGGCGGTGGACGCGGACGCCGTCCTGGCCGACGGTCATCACCGCCTCGGTCCCGTAGAGGCGCAGCTCGTTCGGCTCCTCCGGCACGGCCAGCTCCGGGTAGGAGGCCGCGTAACCGCCGGCGGCGCCGCCGACGAAGCGGAGGGCGAGGCTGAGGTCGGACGGCCCACCGTGGGTGGTGTTGGCGTCCTGGGTCTCGCCGGAGACGCGGTCGACGTCGCCGCAGAGGAGGCGCAACTGGGCGGCGTGGTGGACGCCGGCATCCAGGTGCGGGCCGCCCTCGTAGCCGGGGTCGTGCCGCCAGGGGGTGGAGGAGAACTCGCCGGGTTTGGGCACCATCTGCGAGACCTGGCGCCAGGAGGCGAGGTGGAGCCGACCGATCCGGCCCTCGTCGAGCAGCGAGCGGGCGAGCCGGAGGTCGTCGCGGTAGAACCAGTTCTCGGCGATCAGGAGCACCCGGTCGGGGTGGCGGTCCGCCAGCTCGACGAAGGCGCGGCCCTCGGCCAGGTCCTTGCCGGCCGGCTTCTCGCAGACGACGTGCTTGCCGGCCTCTAGGGCATCCTTCGTCACCGGGAAGTTGAGCGGGATCGGCAGCGAGATCAGCACGGCGTCGACGTCGGCGCGCCCGAGCAGTTCGCGGTAGTCCGTCACCCAGGCATCCATCGGGGTGCCGCTGTACTCGGCGAATCGCTCGGCGTTCTCCCGCCCCCGGTTGGCGAAGGCGACGACGCGGAAGCGGTCGGGCATCCGGCGCAGGGCGGGCCAGTGGAGCTTCTCGACCGCCAGCCCGGTGCCGATGATGCCGAGGCGGATCGGCGGGGTGCCGTTGGTGCCCGTGGTCATATGGTTCCCTTTCTCCCGGTACCGTATCGCGGTTGGGCGCGCCAACGGCGCCGTTGGCACGCCATTCCTGCCGGCGGTGATCCCTGTTTCGCACGCGCCCAGATATCGCCATCGGAATGCAGCGACGGTGCCGGGATGGGCTGCCGCTCAGCCGTATCGCCGAGTGCGGCCGATGCCGGGAGTTCCCGTTCGATCCCGCGGCATGTCACTCGCACGTATGATGGCAGGGCTGCTGCCGCGATCACCACGATCGGAGTATCGAATGCCAAACCGGCTGCGTTTCGGCGTCTTCGTGCCGCAGGGCTGGAAGATGGACCTGGTCGAGATCGACGACCCGGTCGAGCAGTACGAGGCGATGACCGCCGTCGCCAAGGCAGCCGACGCCGAGCCGACCCTCGACTCGATCTGGGTCTACGACCACTTCCACACCGTGCCGGAGCCGACGGTCGAGACCACCTTCGAGTGCTGGACGATCACCGCCACCCTGGCCCGCGACACGCAGCGGGTGAAGGTCGGCCAGATGGTCGGCTGCAACGGCTACCGCAACCCGGCGCTCTACGCGAAGATCGCCTCGACGGTCGACGTCGCCAGCCACGGGCGGCTCTACGCCGGGATCGGCGGCGGCTGGTACGAGCACGAGTGGCGGGCCTACGGCTACGGCTTCCCGGACATCCCGGAGCGGATGCGGATGTTCCGGGAGGGGGTCGAGGTCATCCACGCGATGTGGACCGAGACCTACGCCTCCTACCAGGGCCGCCACTACACGCTCGACGGGGCGATCAACGAGCCGAAGGGGGTGCAGACGCCGCACCCGCCGCTCTGGATCGGCGGCGGCGGCGAGCAGGTCACGCTCAAGCTGGTGGCCCAGTACGGCGACGCCTGCAACGTCGGCGGCGGCAACCCGGAGACCTGCCGCCAGAAGCTGGAGATCCTGAAGCGCCACTGCGACGCCGTCGGCCGCGACTACGACGCGATCGTCAAGTCGACCTCGATCGACCTTCTGCTGCTGGAGGAGGGGGCCGACCGCACCGCCGCGATCGAGGCGAACCGGGGGGCGCTCCCGGCGGAGCGCTTCGGCAACCAGTTCTGGATCGGGACGGCGGACGAGATCGGGGAGCGGATGCAGGGGCTGGTCGACGCCGGGATCGACTACATCCTGGCCTACATCCCGCGGGTCGCCTACGACCACACGCCGCTGCAGCGCTGGGCGCGGGAGGTGCTGCCGCGGTTCTCGTAGCGGCCGGCGCGCGGGGTGGGCCGGATCCGCTTCCGCCGCACCTGTCGCAACTGTCTCAACTGTCTCAACTTTTCGGGCGCGGCGGGGTTGCGTGAGAAGGGTGCACAGAAGGTCTCCGCAACCGGCGCGAGCGGGATGGCGGTCTGCCGACGGGGAACGGGGACGCCGAGGCGGGCGCCCACCCGGCCTACCAGTCGGCGACGAGGTCGGAGCGGTCGAGGGCGGACCAGGGGGAGGGGGCGACGGGCGGGCCGAGGCCGTGGAAGCGGCCGCGGTAGTAGAGCAGCGGGGCCGCGTCGGGATCGCGGCCGCAGGCGACCACCTCGCCGACGACGCAGGCGTGGTCGCCCATCGCCACGACCTGGCGCAGGCGGCAGTCGAACCAGGCCGCGGCGTGTGTCAGGATCGGCGGCGAGGCGTCGCGTCCGATGAGGTCCACCCCCGCGAACCCGGCCCAGCCGGTTGCCCGCGCCGGGTTGGCGAAGCGCCGGGCCAGCCCGTGGTCGTCGTGGCGGAGCAGGTTGGCGGTGAACGCGCCCTCGGCCCCGAGGGCGCCGTGCATGCGGTTCCCGACCGAAACGAAGACGGCGAGGAGCGGCGGGTCGGCCGAAGCGACCACGCCGGAGCTCGCCGTCGCCGCGTGCGGCGCCCCCTCGGCCATCGTGATGACGAGGGCGACGCCGCTCGCCAACTGGCCGGCGGCGCCGCGGAACGCTCCCCGGACCTCCTCCGGTGACTGGGCGGGGCGGTCCACCGCCCGGCTACCAGATCGTCTCGACCGGCTGGCCGAGCGCCCGCCGCCCGGCGTAGAGGAGGGTCTTCTCGGGGTTGATCGGGTGGAAGATGCCCGCCTGGACGTCGCGGTAGGCCCGCTCCAGGGGGGAGCGACGGAAGTAAGCGGAGCCGCCGACGGCCTCCATCGCCAGGCCGACGACCTCGACCGCCTCGGTCACCACCTGGCGCTTCGCCAGCATGACCAAGCCGAGGGTCTCCTCGTCCGGCGTGTAGTCATCGCCGATCTCGGCGAGGGCGCCGGCGAGCGCCCACCAGGCGACCTTCAGCTTCTGCTCCATCAGGCCGACCAGCCGCTGGCTGGTGGGGTCCGCGGCGAGCGGCTGGCCGTCGCCGGTCCGGCGGGCGGCGACGACGCGGACCGCCTCGTCGCGGGCGGCGGCGGCGACGCCGAAGTAGACGGCGGCGACCGGCGGCGCGAAGTGGACCCCGGCGCTGCGCAGCGCGGGATCGATCTTGCCCCAGGGACGGCGGACGACGACCTGGGCGTCGGCGACCGCGACCTCGTCGAGCTGGACGTCGTGGCTGGCGGTGGCCCGCATCCCGAGGGTGTCCCACGTCTCGACGACGCGGACGCCCTCGCTCTTGGTGGGGATGCCCATCAGGAGGACGACCGTCCCCTCGGCCGGGTCGTCGTAGGCCGCCATCGTGACGAGGACGTCGGCGACGGGCGCCTGGCTGCAGAACATCTTGCGGCCGCTGACGCGGTAGCCGCCGTTGTCGCGGACGGCGGTCGCGCTCGGCCAGATCCCGTCCGAGCCGCCGCTGGTCATCAGGACGATGCCCTCGGCGGCGACGCGCTTCAGCACGCCCTCGGCGGCGGCCGCGCCGTGGCGCCAGCGGTAGGCGTTGGCGAGGACGAGGTAGAGGTGCATGTTGACGGCCAGCGCGGTGGAGGCGCACCCCTTGGCCAACTCGGCCTGGGCGTAGCAGACCTGGCGCATCGTCGCCCCGAGGCCGCCGAGCTCGCTCGGCACGGCGAGGCGCAGGTAGCCCTCGTCGCGCAACCGGGCGACGTTGTCGGCGGGGAAGGTGTTGGCCTGGTCGTGCTCGGCCGCCCGCTCGGCGAACTCCTGGGCGAGCGCGGCGGCGAGGGGAACGAACCGGTCGTCGTCGGGGGCGATGGCTGCCGGGCGGAATCCTGGGCGAACGGGCGAGAGCGCGACCATCGTGGCCTCCTGGTGACGGAGCGTCCGAGCCGGTGGCGACGAAGCGCCGAGCGGCCGCGGCCGCCGGGCCCACGCCCGGCGGGGCTTGCCTTTCGATCGTAGGTCGTAGCCCCTACAATACAAGTCCAAGAAATGGAGTGAGGAGCGGTCCCGGCGGTCTCCGGCAAGGGGGTGGCGTCGTGACGAGGTACGGCCAGTTCTGTCCGGTGGCCAAGGCCGCCGAGATCTTTGCCGAGCGGTGGACGCCGCTGATCCTGCGCGAGCTGCTCTGCGGCAGCCACCGGTTCAACGAGCTGGAGCGCGGGCTGCCGAAGATCTCGCGGTCACTCCTGAGCCAACGGCTGCGCTACCTGGAGGGCGTCGGACTGGTCGAGCGGCGGCCGGCAGGCGGCGCCCGGGCGGCCGAGTACCACCTGACGGAGGCCGGACGCGACCTCTTCGACGTGATCGTCCGGCTCGGCGAGTGGAGCCAGCGCTGGTTCGACCCCCTCATCGACGAGGCGGACCTCGATCCGTCGCTCCTGATGTGGGACATCCAGCGGAGGCTCAACACCGAGCGCCTGCCGGACCACCGGGTCGTCGTCCAGTTCGACTTCCTCGGCGCCGACCCCGGAAGCCGATGGCTGCTGCTGGGGCCGGGGGCGCCCTCCGTCTGCTGGGATCCGCCGGGGTTCGAGGTCGACCTCGTGGTGCGGGCCGACACGCTGGCGCTCCACCGGATCTGGCTCGGTCACCTCCGGTACGCCGACGCGCTCCGCGACGGACTGATCGAGCTGGACGGCCCGCGGGAGCTCGTTCGCGCCTTTCCCGACTGGCTCGCGCTCAGCCTGTTCGCGCCGATCCGGGGCGTCTACCAGGCGGCGGCGGGGTGAGACAGGGGCCGGGGATCGGGGCGGTGCTGGTGGAAAGCGGTCTCCGGTTCGGCGGCGGGCCGAAGCCAAGCCGATCATCCTGGGCCACAACGTCTGGAACCCGCTCGTCTGCTCATCCGCCGCCAAGCCAGGGAGGTCGGCGGCGGTCAGCTGGAGGATTACCGGTTCGTGGTCAACCCGTTCTGGATACCCCGGCGTCCGGTTCGCGCTGTGCGAGAGCCGGTCGAACCGCGCTTTGCCAGCAACGCCCTGCACGTGCTGGGTCCTGATCGCGGGCACCGGCGAGCACCTGAGCGCCGCAGCCCCGGCTGGTCGAGGCGCCCGCGTCCTACGAGGTGGGCTCCGGGAGTTCGACGGTGCAGGCGAACGCGATCATGGTTGCGAGCAGCGCCACGTCCTCGCATTGGTTCGGCGTCCCGTCGCTCTCCCGGCGCGGCCCGGAGGCCTGCACCCGCAGGTACGCCGCCCGCCCGACCAGCGCCTCCTCGGCCCGGCAGTAGGCCGACGCCGTGACGCTGAGCTCGCCCCGCTCGAAGATGAAGAGCTCGCAGCCGACGCCCTCGGAGTCGTCGCCGTTCTCGAAGCCGACCATGAGGAGGGCCTCAATGAGGAACTGCGCGCCCATCGCGGTCGGCTCGGCGTACACGGCGCTGTCCACCTCGCCGAAGCCGTGGGGAGCGCGGCCCAGGATCTCGTTGTCGGACGCGGGCGGGAGCTTGCCATCCCCCTCGAGGTCGGTAGTGGCGTCCTGCGCCTCGCCGGCGAGGGGGATCACTTCGTCGAGCAGCCAGCGGGCGCCGGCGCGCGCGAAGACGTGGAAGGCGGTCTCCCGGTTCAGGTACCCGGCTTCGGCGTCCTCGGCCCCCCGCCACACCTCGACCGCCCTGACGCGGCCCCCCGGCAGCACCCGGACGTCGCGCACTCGCACCGTGGCGATCACGGGCTCGAGGCTCTCCGCAGGGACGGGCGATGCCGCCCCGTCCGGGCCCCCCGCGCCCTCCGACCCGACGACTTCGGCCGCAAGCCGGTCGGTCATGAGGGCCAGCCGGCGGGACCCATCGTCGACGTTGCGGCATCCGGCGAACTCAAGCGCGGCGGCCGTGACTTCGGCCACGATCTCCGGGTCGGCCGGCTCGCCCTCCGGCAGGACGGACGGGAGATCCTCCCCGACGTCGGCGGGGGCGGCTCGCTCGGTGGGCTCTACCGCCGGGGTGGCAGCCGCGACGAGCGCGGCGACATCCTCCACCGGGCGAGGCTCGGCGGTGCAGGCCGTCGGGGGCAGCGCGTCCCGCTGGACGGCCGCCGGGGCGACTGGCGTGGAGAGCGAGAGGGTGAGGACGACCGAGCCGGCGGCAGCGAGGGTACGGACGAACGCGGACATCGGCACCCCCTCGTACGCACGCGCTGAATCCGTCCGCATCATCGTCGCGCCCGCCGGCGGTGTCAAAGGCCGCTCAAAGGATGAACACTGCCACCGTCATCGCCGCCATGGGGGTAGTGGTGTTCACCCCCACCGCTGTGGCCTGCAGCAACTACCAGGGTCAGACGAACGCCGTGAGGCCGCCGAAAAACGTCATCGCCCACTCCTGCCAGTCCCGCACCCGCGCTTCCGACGCGGAACGAGAAATGCAGTGGGCCAAGTAGCTGCCGCCGATCCGCGTTCTGTCGTTTGGTCCGGGCCTAGCCGTCCCGCCTGGTTGACAGTTTTTGTCAAGCTGCTCAGGGCGCGTCCGCAACCCCCGATCCAGTCGGCCTGGGCGCCGTCGCTCCCTGGTGGCTCCTCGGACGCGAGCCGACCCAGACTCCGTCACCCTGCTGATGGCCACACTCCGCCCGGTCGGGAGATTGGGGGCCGGCGGGCCCCCGGCGCGGGGTCGTACTGCCGGCAACTCCGACGAGCTCCGCGTCCAGGACGGCCGGTTCGTCCACTCTTGGATGGCTCGGGGCACCGGGGCTGACCCGCTCGCCGTCCTCGGGAACCCTCACGGGGTGTCGGCCGCGGCGAGCGGCCGGAGAACGGGCTACGGATAGAGCTTCTTGCCCTCGGCCAGCATGGCGACGAACTGCTCGATCCGGCGCGCCCGCGTCTCCGGCTTTTTCGCGGTCTGGACCCGGTGCAGGATGGCGTAGCGATTGGCGGAGTTGAGGGTGGCGAAGAAGGCGCGGGCCGCGTCGCTGCCGTCCAGCGCCGTCTGGAGGTCGTCCGGCACGGCCATGGTGCTCGGGGGCTCGTAGGCGGCGTCCCAGCGGCCGTCCGCCTTGGCCCGCTCGACCTCGCGCAGGCCGGCCGGCCGCATCGCGCCGCGCGCGATCAGCGCCTCCGCCTTGTCGCGGTTGACCCGCGACCAGATGCTCTTGGGACGGCGCGGGGTGAACCGCTGCAGCGAGAAGGCCGCGTCGAACGCCGCCTTCTGGCTGTCGATCCAGCCGTGGCAGAGGGCCGCCTCGACCGCCTCGGCGTAGGTGACGGAGGCGACGCCGGCCCCCTTCTTGGCGATCTTCAGCCAGACGCCGGGGGACGCGGCGTGGTGCTCGGCCAGCCACGCGTCCCAGGCTGCCTGCGTCGGGAACGCGACGATCGGCAGGTCTTGACCCTGGCCCTGACCCGGCTTGGCGCTCAAGGCCCCCTCCCGACTCGCCGATCGGATCAGCAGCAGACCCTGCGGGTCTCCTCAACCGGTTCATCGGCACCGGCCGGCAGCCCGATCCCCTCGCTCCCCGGCGGCGAGACGGCCAAGGCGTCGAAGCCCTGAGCCTCCCAGACGGGGAGGAAGGTCTCCCAGGGCACGTCGTACTCGTACTGGCGGTTCCAGTTGGTGTCGGTCGGGCCGAGCACGTCGCGGATGACCGGGCCGGCGGCGTTGTAGCCCATGACGACCACCGCGTGGTCGTTGCCGAGCACGGTCGGCAGCTCCGTGCCGTCCGGCGTGATCCAGGTCGTCTTCGCCCAGGGCAGGAAGTCGACGGTCGCCTTCATCCAGACCAGGGCGCCACCGGCGAGGGCCGCCTCGAGGGTCTCCCGGGTCCGCACCGGCGCGGTCGGCAACCCGAACTCCTCGAAGAGCTTCTGCATCGCCTCGCCGGTGGTGCGGGCCAGGAGGTTGCCGGTGTAGTCGCCGGAGAAGGCGGAGGTGATGTCGCCGCCGTGGATGAGGAAGCCCTCGGGGCCCTCGACGTAGTAGGGCTCGGGGCCGGGGTCGTGCCCAACGATCGCGAGCTGCTCCTCGAAGGGGACGTCGAAGCCGTAGGTGGCGAGGACGGCCCAGGAGGCGTCGAACTCGCAGGAGTACTGGTAGAACTGGCCCTCCTTCGTCGCCGCCGGCAGGTAGGCGTCGTAGGCGCGGCCGTCGGGGGTGACGACCTGGCCGGTTTGGGCGGCGGCGGGCTCCGGCCGACGGGCGGCCAGGGCGAGGGCAGCGGCCGCGAGCGGCGCGGCCAGGACGGAGCGGCGATTGAACGATGCAGGCATGGCTGATCCTCCCTGGGGCATCGAGAGGAGGGTAACTGAGTGGACGGCTCGCCGACCACCCCGAACGAGAATCATGGCCGGATCACATCACCCGGTGGTGCGTGCGGCGTCTACCCCCACCGCAGCCCCGGAATCACCTCGCGGGCGATCCGCTCCGTCGTCGCGAACTGGTGCTCGTGCGGCGCTTCCATCAGGAACTCGCGGATGCCGGCCTCCCGGTAGCGGCCGACGATGTCGGCGAACGCCGCCGGCGACGACCAGGGGTCGGCCCCCAGCTTCAGCGTCCAGCCGTAGAGCGAGCGGAGGATCTCGCCGGGGTCGCGGCCGGCGGCGGCGCACGCCTCGTCGAGGCGGGCCGAGCGCTCTCGAATCTCGTCGACCGTGCCGTAGGAGTTCCAGCGGTCGGCGAAGCGGGCCACGATCCGCAGCATCCGGGGGCCGTGGGCGCCGAGCGTGAGTGGCAGCTTCGGCTGGAGCGGGGCTGGCCGGAACTGGGCATCCTTCAGGTGGTAGAACCGGCCGTCGTAGCTGGCCGTGTCGCCGCTCAGTAGCGCCATGACGACCTCCAGCGCCTCCTCGAAGCGGTCGACCAGCTCCTTCGGCTCCGGGAAGGTGAGGCCGTAGGCGCGATGCTCCGGCTCCCACCAGCCGGTGCCGATTCCCAGTTCCAGCCGGCCGCCGGAGGCGTGGTCGACGGTGACCGCCTGCTTGGCCACCAGGGCCGGGTCGCGGAAGGTGTTGGAGGTGACGAGGAGGCCGATCCGGGCCGACTCGGTCCGGGTCGCCATGTGGGCGAGCAGCGTCCACCCCTCGAGGAAGGGGTGCTCCGGCACGCTCGGACGCTGGTAGTGGTCGGCGTGCCAGATGGAGTCGAAGCCGAGTTCCTCGAAGAACGCCCAGGACCGTTGCAGCTCGGGCAGCGACAGGTTCTGGTTGCGGACGATGCCGAACCGGAGTGGTTCCTGGCTGGATCGGGGCTCGGCTGTGGGCGTCAGGGCGGGTTCGGACACGGGCGTTCCTCCGGGAGCCGGCGGTTCGGGCAGGGGCCGATTCTCGCACGGGCGCCGAGCCCGGCCCCGGTCCTCCAAGCGGACCCCCCGGAGACGGTCCACCGGCGGCCGGGCCGCCGACTGGTCTTCCCGCTATGCACCGTCGCCCGGCTTCAGCCAGCCGAGCGCGAGGACGAGCGCGCAGAGCGCCCCGAGGGCGGCGATCAAGGCGAAGGCGGGCGCCGCGGGCGCGGGGTGGGTCGTGAAGCCCCGCAGGTCCAGGGCGCCGCTCGCCGCGTCGCGCCAATGCCCCCAGGCTGCGGCCGCCGCCCCGGCCAAGGCGACGGTCGCCACCGCGGCGCCGAGCACCGGGCCGGCGACCCTTGGCCGGGCAACCGCCCCGACGGCGAGGCCGACGATTGCCACCACCCCGCACAGGGGGGCGACCCAGTCCCAGCCGGCCGAGTGGCGGATGCTCCCGGTCCCGCCGGTCTCCCGCGGCTCGGCGCTGATCCACGTCGTCCGTCCGCTGACCGGCGCGAAGAAGAGGAGAACCGCGCAGACCAGGGCGAATACCCGCAGCACCCATTCCATCCGCATCCCGACCCTCCTGGCGCCATCGGCCCGAGTCGCCGCCAGCTAGGTCGCCGGCCGCTCGGCGCCGTTCCGTCACGTCCCCGCCGCCCCACCGATCCGCCGGGAATCGTAGCGGCGGATGCGAGGCCTCGGCCGAATCGCTTCCTGCGAACCAGCCCGTCAGGTTCTGATCGGCCCGAAATGCGTGTTCATCCAAGCTCCGGTTGATCCATTCAGCCTGGACGGCCGGATGACTCCCTCTCCCGCGCATCGGGCGGGTACCCGCGGAGCGGGTGGCGGTTGGGTCCGCGAGTAGGGTGAGGGCTGGGCGCCGGATACCGGGACTGTCGAGACGGAGTCCGTATCAACCCGGTGCCTCGGGGTTGGTGCGTTCGGCCCACGGGTCGATCGCCGGGCGCCGTGGCCCGCCCATCACGTCGCCCGCCGCTACAGCATCCCGAGCGCGAAGACCACGCCGACGACGGCGGTAAAGAGGCCGAAGGCGGCCACGATCCCCGGCCGGCGGCCGAGTGCGCCGCCGTCGAGGGGGTCGAACGGCAGCAGCGCGTACCCGATCGCGGCCAGTTGGACCTCGGCGAGCAGCCGCAGCAGGGGCGCGGGCTGCGCCAGGAAGAGCCCGTAGGCGGTCGCCGCCAGGAGCAGGTTGCCGAGCGGGCCGCTGAGGTAGACCCACCACGCCCGCTCCGCCGGGAGGCCAAGCACCCGCTGGCCGACGTAGGGGCCGCTGCTCAGCCGGAGCGGCAGCAGCAGCACCGCCAGCGCGACCCCCGGCCCCCACTGCGCCGGCTCCAGGCGGCCACCCACCCAGGCCGCGGCGACGGCGTGGCCCGCCTCGTGGGCGGCGATCGCGAGCGCGGCGGCGAGGAGCGCCATGGCCGCCGCGGCGACCCCGATCGCCGGGGTGCCCTGCCAGGCGGGCCAGGCGGTGACGACGACCAGCACCGGGACGGTGACCAGCCACGGCGCCCAGGCGCGCCACCAGCGGCGGGAAAAGCGCTCCGGTCCGAGCCGGCTCCGGAGCACGCCGCCGAGGGCGTCGCCGCCCCGCCGCAGCCGCTCCTTGCCGAGGTCGGTCAGGCCCTCCGAGATGCGGCCCTGGATCACCGTGCCGACCGTGGCGCCGACCGCGGCCAGGAGGGTCACCGAGCCGAGGGCGGCGGCGGCGAGGCTGTAGGAACGACCGAAGGACCAGCCGTGCCCCACGGTTGCACCGGGGCCGAAGGTGGCCTGGTAGATCCGCTCGTCGGTCTTGAACGAGAGGTCGTGCCCTCGGAACGACGGCGATCCGGCGACGGCCCGCAGCAGCCAGCCCTGGGCGGGGAGGATGCCGCCGATCCCCTCGCCCAGCTCCAGCACGCCGAGGTTCCAGGCCGCCAGGTCGTAGGCGGGGGCGGTGGCGAGCGCGTCCCGGAAGGCGCGCTCCGCCGCGGCCCGGTCGCCCGCTTCGGCGGCGAGGACACCGAGGTCATTCAGCGCCGGGAAGAGCGACGGGTCGGTCTCGGCGGCGAGCGCGAGCAGGTCTTGGGCACGGCCCCGCTCGCCGAGGAGGCGGGCCGCCCAGGCGGCGTTCAGGAGGGCGACGGGGTTGCGCGGGTCGCCGGCGAGGGCGGCGGCGAAGTCGTCCCGCGCCCCCGTGCAGTGCGGGCGATGGCGGGCGCAGTCGGGCGGGGTGTCTGGCTCGGCCTGGGAGAGACGGAGGCGGGCGATGCCGCGGTTGAGATGGGCCCGCTGCTCCAGGGTCCGGGCCAGCAGGGCGAATTCGGGAAAGCCGGAGGTCCAGACCCGGTCGTCGGCCTCCTCCAGCATTGCCAGGGCCAGATCGTACGCCTGCTCCGCGGCCGCGGCATCGCCGGCGGCCAGATCCAGCTCGCCCAGCTTCGCCGCCCCGACCACCACCGTCAGCGGGCTCTCGTCGGTGTTGGCGACGGCGAGGCGGGCGAGCCGGCGGGCCCGCTCCGGGTGGCCCGCCGCCTGCGCCCCCTGGAGGGCGCGCAGCCGCAGGATCTCGACCCGGGTGCCGATCGACTGGCCGGGCGAGGGCGGCCCGTGCACCAGCCGGACCGCTTCCTCGTAGGCCGCGTCGAGGTCGGCCGCCGCCCGTTGGAGGGCGGCGGCCGGGGGAGCGCCGCCGGCGCAGCCGGGCAACCCCGTGCAGGGCCGCGCCGCGGTCTCGGCGAACGCGGCCAGGTAGGCCGCCTCGCCGGCGCAGGAGAGCGCCGGGACGCGGTCGACGCCGCTGCCCGGCGACGCGGCGAGCGCGCGGCGGCAGAGCTCGGCCGCCTCGCCGAAGCGTCCCGCGTGGCGGAGCGCCGTCTGGGCCGTCCTCAGCGCCGCGCTCGCGTCGGCGTCCGGAGGCAGCGGTCGGTCGGTGACGAGGAGGGCGGCGCGCTCGGGGCCCC
>CADCWF010000217.1:15351-24093 GCA_902806345.1 uncultured Thermomicrobiales bacterium | reverse complement strand
TCGGGCTGATTGGGAAGCCTCCACGTAGGGCGACCGACGACGCACCCCAACCTCCTCCTTGTCGCCGACTTGACTCCCCCCGGGGGGACTGTGAACATGGACACATCGTCACTCTCCGCAGCGATGGAGCCGCCCGTCTCCACTCACACCTCAGAGTCATTTTCGGGCTCGTCGCATCCGTACCACGGGTCGACAACCCCAAACCGGAGGGTTGCCGACAACAATCGACGGCTCGGCCGATCCGTTCCCCCAGCTTGCCAGGACATGCGTCCCGCAGTGACGATCTTCCAGCGTGAGTCTCAGTCAAGGAGCCCGTGAATGACGTTGCTCGAAATCGCCGAACTTCAGATCGCTAGCCCCGATCCTGATGTAGTGCGGTTCTTTAGCATCGACGGGCCGCAGGTTGGACGCGAGGCTAATCCAGACCGATTCCTCTTGGACGGATGGGTGCTCGGTGAGGGTCGACGTGCCGTTGCGATCGAGGTGCGTTATGGCAGCGAGATCTTGACCCGGCTGCCGGTCGAGCTTCCTCGCCCCGACGTGGCTGCAGACCATCCGGATGCGACCGATTTGTGCGGCTTTAAGGGTATGGTCTCCCTCGCAGGGCTGATCACCGATTTCGAACTCGACCTCATCGTCATCTTCGACGACGGACTGAGCGCGACGCTGGCCGCGGTTCGCTGTCGCCGCTTGTTGCACGGTTACGAGCCGTCCGAGCGTCGGTTCCAGGGCGAGTCGGACGACACCGAGTGGCCAAAGCTCAAGGTGGACTGGCCGCGCGAGAACGACGACCTGACAGTGGGGCAGTCCGTCGTGGGGTGGGCCTTTAGCCCGGTCGGCATCCGCGATGTCTCGCTGTGGCTCGCGGGGGAAACACTCGGGGAGGCGGCTTACGGCCTCCCGCGAAATGACCTCGCCCGGGAGCAGCCGGGTTGGCCGGCGGCCCCTCGGAGCGGGTTTCACTTCCTGCTTGAAGCGCTCCCCGCTGGCGTCATGGCCGGGGCGGCAGCCAACCTCGAGGTCGTCGCGGAGGACTGGCTGGGACGGCGGGCGGTGGCAATCCACCCCGTCCGTCCCGTCGGACCGGCCACTCTCCCCTCGGCCGGGTCCCTCGATCTACCGAAGGAGCGCGAGGAAAATGACATCCTTTGGAATGCCGGCTGGTCCGGCCACTTCGTCGTCTACGGCTGGGCGGTCGATCCCGCTGGGGTCGACCACGTGGAGGTCATGGTCGACAACCGGTTCGCGGCGACGGCGGACTACGGGTTGCCCCGAGAGGACGTCGATAACCTTCGTCCGAGCTACCGACACCTCGGCCTGACGGCTCGGTCGGGATGGCTTGCGGTCATCCCCACCGAGGACTTGGCTCCGGGTCACCACGCGGTTACGGCGGTCTTGAAGGGCGGCTCTGGCGACCTCCGTCTCGGTCGGACCGTGGTAACGGTCCGGCAAGACAATATCCGCGCCGATCCGGACAGGCAGCGCAGACTGGACTCCATCCTTCGGTGCCCCAATTGCCGAGGCGGCTTCATGCGGGTCGACGACCAGCTCGTCTGCCGGGAGTGCCAACTGCGGATCCCCTCCAACGAGTACGGCACGCTCCTGTTCGACGAGACCTACGCCGGAATTGATTGGCGGCAATCGGTCTCGACGAGCCACCGCTACCCAGCGATGGCGCAGAAGGTGATCGAAGAGTGCCAAGACGGACTCGTTCTCGAGGTGGGAGCTGGCCTGCACGAGAGCTTGGCGCACGTCGTCCAACTCGATGCCATCGCCTACCCGACCACTGACGTCTCGGCGAATGGCGAGGCCATGCCGTTCGCCGACGAGTCGTTCGACGGCATCATCGCCTGCAACCTACTGGAGCACGTGACATCCCAAGCCGGCGTCGTTGCCGAGATGCGGCGCGTTTGCAAGATCGGCGGCAAGATCTATGCCGACTCCACCACAGTCCATCCGTACCACGGGTTCCCGCACCACTACTTCAACGCGACCGAAAGCGGCCTGGAATGGTTGATGACCGAGGTCGGCGGCTCCTCCGGCGGCGTCGAGCCGACCGACGCCCGCACAACCATCCACTTAATTCTGGAGAGTTGGATTGGGAGCATGGAAGACGACTCGACTCGCGCTGCTGTGACGGGAACGACGGTCGGCGACCTCATCAGCCTCCTGAAATCCCCCTCCGAGAACTTGCAGCTCTACCAATCCCTGGGCGACCTTACCCCGCTCGGTCACCGCCTCATCCCGCCCAAGGTGATGTTCAGCGGTACCCGCCTGCGGTGAAAGCGGCACGACCATCACCCCCAAAGTCGCCAACGACGGCTCCGCTTCCCCTAGTGGGCGCCGCCGGCCACGAGGAGCTCGGGAAGACTTGCAACCCGCGTACGTGTTGACAGAAAGGTGGCCTTAGCAGGCGGGGCGCCAGGATGCACGGGAGGGCTAGTTGTGAGAATCGTAATCGCTGGGCCACCAAAGGCGGGCAACGTCTGGCTCAAGTGCCTCCTGGCCGCCATGTATGGGCTTCAACCACTTGGGCCCAATCGCTCACCGACCAGTGCCACCCTCGAGGCGTTCTCGGAGTGGGTGGCGGACAACCGGTTTCGCGATGGGGTCGTCTTCCATCAGCATTACGACTTCTCGGAAGAAATGGCAGCGGCCATCCTGGCGGTTCCCGCCCAAATCGTCACGGTCGTCCGCGATCCGTACGACATGTTCGTCTCGACCTTCCACACGATCCAGAAGCACGGGGACGATCCCAAACGGAAGGGCCGTAAGGCGGCAATCTTGGCCGGCAAGGAGATCGACCACCCCGACGTGATCGCCTGGCTCCAGCGGGGGGGGTTCCGGAACAACCTCGTCAAGGGCAACCAATGGCTGGCAAGTGGCCACACCGCGGAAGTTCGCTACGAGGCTTTGATTGAGGATCCCATTGCAGAGCTCAATCGCCTGGCTGCCAGGATCGAGCCCGTCGCCCCCGAGCGGATCGCCGCTGCCGTGGAGGGGTGCAGCGCGGATGTCATGCGCCAGAACAGCCGGACGGCGGGCCATGTCCGGGTGGCGAAGGTCGGCGACTCGAGAGGAAGGTTGAACGCCGACCACCTGACTGTTTTCCGGGACCAGTACGCTGACCTGATCCAAAGTCTCGGGTATGAGGTCCGAGATCCGTGTTCCACGGCGCGAGAGAACGACGGCGCTTGATGGTCCGAGCGTACAACATGCTGGTCTCGGATTCGCGGTACGGTCCTTGGAGCAGAGGACGACGGTGGCGCGGTTGCCTGGCGCATGCCCGACGGCGCCCTCGCGTGTGTGTGCCGCGGCGGCCGAGGTCGAAGGCCCGAGGAAACGGGTGGAGTCCGAGTCAGGCCCGAGATCCGGGCAGCACCGGCGAAGGAGATCAGGTTTGAGCATCGTCGAAATCATGGACATCAAGCTCCACAGACAACCGACCCGTCTCATGCGCGGGTTTGGTTTTGACGTCCCGGTGGTCGGAACGAGGCACCCGCCGGAGGCGGTCGAACTACGTGGATGGGTGGTTGGCGGTGAGACGGCCGCCGTTGCGGTCGAGGTCGTTGCCGGTTCGGAGACCCTTTCACGCGCCGAGACCGGATATTGGCGGCTCGATATCGCCAATCGCTTTCCGGCCATGCCGAATGCCGAGCGGTCAGGTTTTCAAACAAGGCTCAACCTGGCCGTCCTTCCGCCGGTGTTCGAACTGGCGATCTACGCGGCCTTGGTCGACGGCAACCGGAGGCTCATTGCTACCATCCGTGGGCGGCGATTCGTGGAGAGCGAACGGATTGCGAGCGCGAGCGACGTGCCGCAAACCGACACATTACCGGAATCTGCCGCGGTGGTGATGGCGGTTCCGGTTGACGAAGGATCTGAACCGCGGGTGGCGATTGTCATCCCGGTCCACAACCAGAAAGGCCTGACGCACGGCTGCCTCGAAGCACTCTTCGGCAAGGCCGGAACGCGGATTCCGTTCGAGGTCATCGTGGTCGACGACGGGTCATCCGACGGCACCCCGGAGGTGGTAGCCAGCTTCGGTGATCGCGTTCGAATGGTGCGGCTTGACCCCAACGCCGGCTTCGCCTCCGCCTGCAACGCGGGGGCAGCCGTCTCTAGGGCCGAGCACATCGTCTTCCTCAACAACGACACGATTCCCCACCCGGGGTGGCTGGATGCCCTGGTCGCCCATGCGGACGCGCACCCCGAAGCGGCAATAGTCGGCGCCAAGCTGCTCTACCCGGACGGCACCGTCCAGCATGCCGGCATCTCGTTCATCCCGGAGGGCTACCCCCATCACCTCTATGCCGGCTTCGCGGCTGACCATCCTGCGGTCAACCATCCACGTCCCATGCAGGCGGTGACTGCTGCCTGTTGTCTGGTTCGGGCCAGCGTCTTTCGCGCCCTTGGGGGTTTCGATCGTACCTTCGTCAACGGCTGGGAAGACACGGATCTTTGCCTCCGAGCTGGCGCCGTTGGCCACCAAGTTCATTACTGTCCCGACAGTGTCGTACTCCACCTGGAGTCCGCTACGCGAGATGGCGCATCCCCTCGTGAGATCGAGAATCGGCGGCGCTGGGCCGAACGCTGGCTCGGCCGAGTCCGCAGCGACTGTCTCGAATTTTGGATCGCCGACCGGTTGGTCGCCCTCGACCTCCTCGGGCCACGCTACCCTGTCCGACTCCGCCTCGCCCCCGAGCTAGCGGTGCGCGGACTTCCTCCGTTGTTCACTTCGGACCCGTCGGAGGATCGCGCCGTCGCCGGCGATCAGGTCCATCCGGCGAGGACCGCCCACCGGCCGTTTCGACGGCTCACCTGGTCGAAACGAACGGCTCGCCGAGTCGCCACCCGAGCGCCGGTCGGCGCTTGACAACGGTGGCGGCGCTCTGGCACGGTTGAACGGCTGCGTCGCTTCAATCCGCGGAGGACCGAACCGCCCGCCTCGGTGCCTTACCGCGGTGCAGGCGCAACGGCGGGCGAGGGGAGAAGTTGTGTCCATGGCGATCGTCGAGATCGAGTCGATCCAGCCGGCGGCGGAGCAAGAGCGCCTCCGTGGCTTTGCGGTCGACGCGCCCAAAGTCGGCGGTCGTGATATCTACGACATCGAGTTTGCCGGCTGGGTCATCGGCGGTGCCTCCGCCGTGACCGGGGTCGAGATCCATGTCGAGGGCACCGTGGTCCGGCGGGCGCCGCTCGACCAGTTCCGGCAGGACGTCGAGCGCGCCTACCCCGACGAGCCGAACGCCCGGCTGAGCGGGTTCCGCACTTGGGTCGGCGTAGTCGGCATCGAGCCCGGCGCGGCGCTTCAGTTACGGGCGGTGCTGGCCGACGGCTCCCGTGTCCGCCTGGCCACGGTCCGCTTCGCGCACCAGCCGGTCGCCACCGGGTTCTCGCCGACGCTCCGCCCCCTGATGCTGACCACGATGGGCCGCGCCGGCACGACCTGGACAATGCGCCTCCTCTCCGAACATCCACAGATCGTGGTCCATCGCTGGCACCCTTACGAACTGCGGGCAGCCCGCTACTGGTGGCACGCCTTCAAGGTGCTCTCGGAGCCGCGGGACCCCCACAACTCGGCGCAGGCGGACCGCTTCCAGACCAACCGTGACATGATCGGCCACAACCCGTTCTACCCGGAGCCGATCTCCGTCACGCCCGGCCTCGGAGAGTGGATGGGCCGCGAGTTCGTCGAGCGCCTAGGCAACTTCTACCAAGGAGTGGCCGAGGAGACCTACCGGAGGATCGCCGCCGCTCAGGGGCAGCACGATCCCGTCTACTTTGCCGAGAAGCACCGGGCCGACGCGCTTCCCTGGCTCGTCTGGGAGCTCTATCCGCAGGCGAAGGAACTCTTCCTCGTCCGCGATTTCCGCGACATCGTCAGCTCGATGCTGGCGTTCAACGTGAAGCAGGGGTTTCGCGCGTTCGGACCCGAGCACGTCACGACCGACGAGGAGTTTGCCCGGTACCTGCGGAACACCACGATCCGCCAACTCGCCCGCTCGTGGCCGAAGCGGCAGGACCGAGCCCACCTCATCCGCTACGAAGCATTGATCACCGACACCGGCGCCGTCCTCCGGGACGTGCTCCGCTACCTGGAGCTCGACGATTCGCCAGCCACGATCGCCGGCATGATCGACCGCGCCTCGGAGGAGAACGAGAATTCCCGGCGACATCGGACGAGTGCCGGCACTGACGCATCGCTGGGTCGCTGGAGGCAATCGCTCTCGCCGAGTGTGCAGGCGATCTGCAACGAGGCCTACGCCGACGTCCTCCAGCAATTCGGGTACGAGGTCTGACAGGCTGATCCCCAGCGACCGGACGCCGGCTCGTCTCCTCCGTCTGGAGTTGGTCCATGCGGATCCTCATCGTCGCCCCCCCGAAGACCGGCAACTCCTGGCTCAAATGCCTCCTGTCCAGCGTCTACGGGCTCGATTGGCTGACGGCCGACCGCGTTCCCGGGGGCACTAGCCTCGACGGGTTCAGGGCGTGGCTCGCGACCGGCGGCTTCCCCGACGACGCCGTGTTTCACCACCACTACGACTACTCTCCGGAGCTCGTCGCGCTGGCCAACGCCGAAGCGATCCAGCTGGCGACCATCCTGCGCGACCCCTACGACATGTTCGTCTCACGGTACTTCTTCGCCCAGGCCCAGGCCGACAATGAGAACCGTGCCGGCAAGGGGGTCGACCGGACACCGGACGCGATGGTCGGCAAGCCGATCGACCACCCGGTCGTCCTCGCCTATCTGGCGGACCACTTCGGCGCCCAGCTCCAGAAAGGAGTCGACTGGCTGGTGAGTGGAGCATCGGTCATCGTCCGCTACGAACGGCTCGTCGACGAACCGGAGACGGAGCTGCGCCGCGCCACGGACGCGATCCTGCCGGCAACCCCGGAGCGGATCCAGTCCGCCATCGAGGCGTGCCAAGCCGCAACCCTGTTGCGCTCGCGCAAGGGGCTCAGGCGTCGCATCCGGGCGGCCACCTCGGGAGACTGGCTCAACCACCTCTCACAGGCCCATCTCGACCTCTTCCGCGAGCGCCACGCCGACCGGATCACGGCGCTCGGTTACCAGGTCCGCTGACCCGGTTCTCGCCCCGTCAGGAGTTCTCCGTGCGGATCCTCGTCGCGGCGCCGCCGAAAACCGGCAACATGTGGCTGAAGTGCCTGCTCGGCACGATCTACGACCTACGCTGGCTGAAACCGAGGGAGCAGCCAAGGGAGGCGACCCTAGCGGCCCTCAGAGTGTGGATCGATCACGGCGGCTTCGCCGATGGCACCATCTTCCACCAGCACTTCGACTACGCCGACGAGATTTGCGACATCGCCGAGGCCGTTCCCGCCCACCTCGTCACCCTCGTCCGCAACCCGTACGACGCCTTCGTCTCGACCTACTACACGCTCCAGCAGCACCACGCAGACGACAACCGGAAGCGGCGGCGGATGACGGCGCTGATGGGCAAGGCACTGGATGACCCGGAGGTGATCGCCTTCCTCCGCGAGGGCGGCTACCGCAACAACCTCGTCAAGGCGCGCGACTGGATGGGGAGCGGACGGGCCCACGTGGTCCGCTACGAGACGCTCCACGCCGACCCGGTCGGGGAGCTCGTCCGTCTGAGCGGGGCCATCCTACCCGTACCTCCCGCCAAGATCGAGCGGGCAGTCGAGACCTGCTCGGCCGCGAACATGCGCCTCAAGTCGCTCGGGATGGCCAAGCACGTTCGGGCCGCGAAGCCCGACGACGCCCGCCAGCGCCTCACCGACCAGCACTACGCCGCCTTCCGGGAGGGGTACGCCGACCTCATCCAAGCGCTCGGTTACGACGTGCGCTGAGCGCGTGCGAACCAGACCACGAGCGACTCCCTTCGCTCGACGCGGCCGGTTGACTTGTCTAGACTCTGTCCGAACCGCAAACCTGTCGGCCGCTCGATCACTGACGGCCCAGACCTGGGGAACATGCCTTGAGCGACCGAAACGTCTCGCGTCGCACGGCCGTGGCCGCCCTTATTGGGCCGTTGGCCGGACGCGTTTCCGGGACGACGCGACCGAACGCGGTTTCCGCCCAAACGGCCGAACGGCCGAACTTCGTCCTCATCGTCGCCGACGACCTGGACGCCGCCTCGCTTGCGAAGATGCCCCGGATTCGCTCGCTGCTGAGGGACCGCGGTACCAGCTTCTCCGACTTCATCGTGCCCATCCCCGCCTGCTGCCCATCGCGGGCGTCGATCCTACGCGGCCAGTACCCCAACAACCACAGGGTGCTGCGCAACACCCCCCCGATGGGGGGGGTTCCAAGAGTTCTTCAATCAGGGCCACGAGGGCTCGAACCTCGCCACCTGGCTGCATGACGCCGGCTACCGGACCGCGCTCGTCGGCAAATACCTCAACGAGTACGATAGCGTTGATCCTCGTCACGTCCCTGCCGGCTGGGACCGATGGTACGCTTGGGCCGGATCGGGCAAGTACTACGACTACCGGTTCAACGAGAACGGCAAGCTCGTCGACTACGGGCACCGCGAGGGCGACTACTAGACCGACGTGGAGACGCGCATCGCCCGCGACTTCATCCGGCAGTCCGCCGGCACCCCCTTCTTCCTCTACCTCGCTCCGCACGCGCCCCACGAGCCGAACACCCCCGCGCCCCGGCACGAGGGCCGGTTCGCCCGCGACGAAGCTCCCCGCTCCCCGTCGTTTAACGAGAAGGACGTGAGCGACAAGTCGCGCTGGGTGCGCCGGGTG
>CADCWF010000217.1:0-15199 GCA_902806345.1 uncultured Thermomicrobiales bacterium | reverse complement strand
AGCTCGACCAGCTCGACCAGCTCTACCGGCGCCGGCTGCGCTCGCTGCTGGCGGTCGACGACCTGGTCAAGACCGTGGTCGACACCCTCGAGGCGACCGGCACGCTCGACAACACCTACATCTTTTTCACCTCGGACAACGGCTACCACCTCGGCGAGCATCGGATCGGCGAGGGGAAGGGGACGCCGTACGAGGAGTCGGTCCGGGTGCCGCTGCTGGTCCGCGGGCCGGGGGTCGCGGCCGGCCGCAGCGAGACCCGGGTGGCCACCAACGTCGACCTCGCGTCGACGCTGGCCGCGTTGGCGGGTGAGTCCGTCCCCGACTTCGTCGATGGCCGGTCGCTCGCCCCGCTCCTGCACGCTGAGCCGGACGTGTCGTGGCGGGAGTCCGTCCTCGTCGAGTACGGCAAGGGTGCCGCTGACGAGCCAGAGGACGGGGTCGGCCTCTCGAGGGCGGACAACGACGCGGGCATCCCCGGCAAGGCGCCGAGCCCGGGGACGTTCTGGCTACAGCGGACGGCCGACCGGGCATACGTGGAGTACGCCACGGGCGAGCGCGAGCTGTACGACCTGGCGGCCGACCCGCTCCAACTGCGGAACCTGGCCGGCGTCCCCGGCTGCGCCGCGAAACTCTCCGACCGCAGCGCCAACCTGATCGCGCTCCGGGCCTGAGCCGGCCAGGGCTGCCGCGACGCCGAGGACACCCCGTCACCGATCCGGTGCTGATTTCGCGGTAGGACGGGCAGCAACGGCGCTCGGTCGTCCCCGGCCTGAAGAGCGGTTGCTGATGCTGGCTAGGAAAGCCATAGCCGTCCGAGGGGCGGATGATCCATCAGTCCTCGACCCTGTACTCGGGGCTCGGCGATGAGTCCTTACTCCTGCGATCCACTCCAAGAGACTAAACGAGTCGCGCGAACGGTCGGGGCGCGATCGTTGGCCGTTCATCCGCTCTGGTAGACTCGGCGAGAGTCTGGAGCGGAACGGAGGGTGCGGACGCCGGATCTGCCGCCGCTCCCCGGAAACGGCACGGGAGGTTCCCCTCGCCGCCCGTTTCGCCGCCTCCAGCGATGGCGTGAGGAGAGTCTCTCAGTGAGGATCGTGATCGCGGGGCCGCCCAAGGCTGGCAACGTCTGGCTGAAGTGCATTGTCGCCAATATGTTCGACCTCCGGCAGTTAACTGCGAAGGAGACGCCTCCCAGGCCCCAACTCAAGCTGTTCGCGGACTGGGCGGCCGGCGGCCACTTCCCCGATGGTACCGTCTTCCACCAGCACTACGACTACTCGGACGAGCTGGCCGACCTGATCGCCGCCGTGCCCGCCCACACCGTGACCATCGTCCGCGACCCGTACGATGCGTTCGTCTCGTCCTACTACAACATCCAGAAGCACATGGAGGACGGGTTGCGCCAGGGCCGCCGCACCGATGTCATGCTCGGCAAGTCGCTGTCCGACCCGGATGTCCTCGCCTTCCTCCGCTCAGGCGGCTTCCGCAACAACATGCTCCGGGCCAAAGCCTGGATGGAGAGCGGCCGCACCCACGTCGTCCGCTACGAGGGCCTCCACGGCGACCCCGTCACCGAGCTGGGCCGGTTGGCCGACGCCATCCGGCCAGTTCCCCGCGAGAAGATCGAACAGGCCGTCGAAGCGTGCAGCGCCGACACGATGCGCGCCCAGGGTGGCGCCCGCGCCGGTCACGTGCGGACCGCCAAGGTCGGCGACTCCAGGGAGAAGCTGGGGCCGGAGCACCTCGTGATCTTCCGAGAGATGCACGGAGACCTGATCCGCGACCTCGGATACGAGGTTCGCTAGCCTCGGCAGAGCTGTTGGCCTCGGAGGATATCCGGACCATGCGCATCGTCATCACGTCGCCGCCGAAGATGGGCAACAAGTGGCTCAAGTGCCTGCTCGGCTCGGTCTACGGCCTTGATTGGCTGTTGGGCGACGACACCCCGGAGACCAATCCCGCCAGGTTCGAGGCTTGGGTGGCCGGCGGCAACTTTGCAGACAACACCATCTTCCACCAGCATTGCCGCTACACGTCCAAACTTTGCGACGTAGTCGAGGCGATCCCCGCCCACCTGGTGACGATCGTCCGCGACCCCTACGACAGCTTCGTCTCGATGTACTACTGGCTCCAGACCCGCTCCTCCTACGACAAGGAGCGTGGAAAGGTGCGGTCGCAGGTACGGCCGAAGGACCAGATCATCGACAAACCGATCGACGACCCCACCGTGCTCGACTTCTTGGCGACGACCTACGGCGAGAACCTCCGCCGTGCCAACGACTGGGTCCACAGCGGCCGCGCCGTCGTGGCCCGCTACGAATCGCTCCACGCCGACCAGTTCGGCGAACTGACGAGGATCGCCGGCGAGGTGGCCCCTGCCAACCCGACGGCGATTGAAGCGGCGACGGAGGCATGCTCGGCTGACAAGATGCGGGCCATGAGCAAAAAAATGGCAACACACATCCGCTCGGCCACTGTCGGCGATTCGAAGCAGCGGCTGGGCGAGCCGCACTACGAGATCTTCCGCCGCCAGTACGCCGACCTCGTCCGTTCGCTCGGATACGAGGTGCGGTGACGGCTGCGGCGAGTTCCGGCCGTCGATCTCCGCCCAGTCGTTCATCCCGGCTTTGGCGTACGCTTGCGCCGCTGCCGCCAATCGGACGGCCATCGAAGTAGTCCAAGGGAGCGAAAGGGGGAGTTTGTGCGCTACAGCATGATCGCCAAGTCGGAGGCGCCAGCACAGGGACCGGAACGCCGCAAGCGCCGGGTGCCGGAGATCGACGACCTGGTACGAGGGCTCGAACCAGGGGCGGTGGCCCGGATCGAGCTCGGCGAGGACGAGAAAGCGCGCCCGATCATCGAGCAGATCTTCAAGGCCGGCGCTCGCCAGGGCAAGGTCGTCGATGTTTGGGAGGTGGGGGGCCAGCTCTACGCCGAGCAAATGGTCGGTGCCGTCGAGTAGGTACCGTCTCCGGGGGCCGGCGGGCTCGGCGCGAGTCGGGTCCTCCGGTGCCCGCACCCCGGCGTGGGAAATTTGTGTCGATCGCGCCGCTCGACATCGCCCTCATCACCCTGGTCGGCTTCTTCGCGGTCCGGGGCATCCACCGCGGCTTTGTCCGCGGCGTCCTCGATCTCGTCGTGATCGTCGCCGCGGCCCGGGGTGGTGCCTTGCTTGCGGGGCCGGTCGCGGGATCAATCGAGGATCTTGGGCTCGGGCGGGCAACTCCCGCGGTCGCGCTGATGATCGCGACACTGGGGGTTGGATTCGCCTGCTTCCTCGCAATCGCCCTCCTAACCCGTCCGCTCCGGCGGTTCCCTGTGCCCCCTCCCCTGCCGTTCCTCGACGGCCTCCTTGGGCTTGCTCCGGGGATGGTGAAAGGGATCGCGGCGGCGATTGTGGTCGTGCTGCCCCTCGCCACTCTTGGGGCCGACTTCGGTCTCGCCGACGAGGTACGTTCGTCCCGACTGATCCCGTCCTTCTACGCGCTCGGCCGACAAGCGACGGAGACGGTAACCGGCCAGTTTGGATTCGAGTTGCCCTCCGTCGACCCGCCGATGAACGCCCCCCCGATCCTCATCCCGTTGCCGCGGAGCGCCCTTCCTCCCCAGACAGTCGGCTAGCGGTGGAAGTCCACCCTGTCGTCGAGGCCGAACCGGAAGGCCGCCGCCCCTGGCTGCTTCCCGATCCGTGCCTTGTCGAGCACGATCAACTCCGTCGCCCACCGGACCGGAGCCATCGCCGCTATCGCCGCCGTCGCCGTCGCCGTCAAGCGGAGCTCATCGCCGATGGTGCCGAACCGTTCGGTCGCCTCCTACGTCGAGCGGAACCATCGTCCGGGCAATCTCCCTCTGCTCCTTCTTGTGGCTTGGTCCGACCCGCATCTTCCCATCCTTGTCTGCGTCCCGCCCGGTGCTAGAGTGTAGGGCCGCTCCGAGGTTCGGAGCGGGACTCGAGGTTCGGGTCGAGGGAGGCCGCGTGGACATCATCCTTCCGGTGGCGGGGTTGGGCAGTCGGCTGCGCCCACAGACTTGGACGAAACCGAAGCCGCTGGTCTCCCTGGCCGGCAAGCCGATCCTCGAGCACGTCCTCGATCGAGTCCTGCCGCTGAATCCCGACCGCCTGGTCTTCATCACGGGGTACCTCGGTGACCAGATCGAGGCCTGGGCTCGCGCCCGATACCCGGACCTGGACCTCGCCTTCGTCGAGCAACCGGAGATGCGCGGTCAGACCGACGCGATCGTCCGCACCCGTCAGATCGTGACCGACGACGCCCTGATCCTGTTTCCGGATATGTTGTTCGAGGCCGAGTGGGGCGCGCTCTCCGAGCTGGCCGCCGACGCGGTCATGTTCACCAAGGAGGTCGACGATCCATCGGCCCTCGGCATCGCCGTGGTCGAGCAGGGCCGCATCGTCAAGCTCGTCGAGAAACCGACCGAGCCGATCTCCAACCTGGCTGTTATCGGCATCTACTACGTCAAGCGGATGCCGGATCTCTTCGCCGCCATCGATGAGCAGATGCGGCGTCGCATCCAGCTCAAGAACGAGTACTTCATCGCCGACGCGATCCAGATCATGATCGACAACGGGGCGACAGTGGTCACCGCCCCGGTCACCGAGTGGGAGGATTGCGGCAGCGTCGAGAACCTGCTCGCGGCGAACACGTGGGCGCTGCAGCGGATGGCCCTGCCGGCCGTCACGTCCGATCACGCCGTGGTCCTCCAGCCGTCGGTCGTGGCGCCGACCGCCGTCATCGAGCGGTCGATCGTCGGTCCCTACGCGAGTGTCGGCGAGGGCGCCGTCGTCCGCGACGCGATCGTGCGCGACGCGGTCCTTGAAGAGCGGTCGACGGTCGAGAACGCGATCGTCGAGCACGCCCTGATCGGCCGGCGGGCCGTGGTCACCGGCTCGGCGGCCCGCCTCAACGTCGGGGACGACAGCTCGGTGAGGGTGTGAGCGTGCCCGGAGGGCAGTGGCTCGAGCTCTCGGTGTCGTGCGATACCGAGGCGGTCGAACCCGTCAGCGAACTTTTTGCCGGCCGGGGCTACCAGGGCGGGGTCGTCATCGAGGAACCGTTCACGCAGGAGCCCGACGGTGACAACCTCGCCGTCGACCCCTCGCGCCCGGTCATCGTCCGCACGTTTCTAGCGGCCAGAGACACGAAACCGGAGGACCTCGACCAGATCCGACGGGCCCTCTGGCACCTCGGCCGCCTCCGCTTCGTCGGCGAGCTCGTCGTCGAATGCCGCCACGAGGAAGACTGGGCGAACGCCTGGAAGGCCCACTACGGGGTCCACCGAATCGGATCGAAGACGACGGTTCGCCCGCCATGGCGGGAGCACGATCCGGTGCCCGGAGAGGCCGTCATCGTCCTCGACCCCGGGATGGCCTTCGGCACCGGTCTCCATCCGACGACGAGGCTTTGCGTCGAACTGCTCGAAGCGGAACTCGTTCCCGGGGATGTCGTGCTCGATGTGGGAACCGGTTCCGGCATCCTCACCGTCGCCGCTGCCCTCCACGGCGCTGCTAGGATCGATGCGGTCGATATCGAGCCGGTCGCCGTCCGTGCCGCGCGGGAGAATGCCGAGCGGAACGGGGTTGCCGGCCAGGTCCGGATCGAGGAGGGTAGCGTCGGCACCGGGTCGCCGTTCGCCGGCAGGTACCGCCTCGTGCTTGCCAACATCATCGCCCGCATCCTGATCGAGCTGGCGCCCGGCCTCGCCGCCGCCACCGCCCCTCGCGGCACGCTGGTCCTGAGCGGGGTGGTCGAGTCGAAGGAACCGGCAGTGCGCCGGACCTTCGATAGCCTCGGGATGGTGTTCGACCGCCGGGCACAGATGGACGACTGGGTCGCATTGGTCTACCGCCAGCCGGCGGCGGGATGACCGGGATCGAGGCGGAGATGAGCATGGGGACGAACCGGGCGGAAACCGCCGGCGGACTGCCCGAAACACCGCATGACGTGGCACTCGATCGGAGCAGGGTCGACGCCTTGCTGGAGCGCGTTCGAGGTGGTGATACGGTCGATCTGCTGGAGGAAACCCTGGCGGCAATCGACTGGGATCGGTTCGCCGGTTCGTCCGGTACCCCGTTGACACCGCTAGAGCGTGCCGAGCTGGTCGCCTACTACCGCGCCAAGTGGGCCGATGTGGGCCCGCTCTACCTCGCCGAGCTCCTGTCGACCGAGTTCATGACCGAGCAGCGGGCCCGCGGCGACATCGTCTTTTCGCCCCGCCTACTCGAGCTGGGCCGGAGCGATCCCGAACTCTGGTCCGAGATCCGCCAGTTTTTCCGTCGCAAGGAGGCGGTTACGGGCCTCCTCCTGCTCGCGCAACGGCCCGATCCCGGCGTAGCACCGGGTTAGGCATCCGAGCAGTACCGCCCCGACCAAGCACGGCCGGCTGGCATGCGACAGAGCTTCATGGCAACCGTCTCAAGCCAAACAAAACGGCTGGGACGGGCGGAACCTCCCATCCCAGCCGCTTCGGACGTGAGCGAGTCTCTACCGGCGGGCCGTCTCCGGTGAGCGGCTTTCGGTGCCAACGCTCCCTGTATCGGTCGGCCGGAGCACGGCGACGGTGCCCACCGGACTCCCGGCACCGTTGGCTCGGCGAACTTCGACCAGGACCGTCACTTCGCCGCCATCTTGAAGACCGAGCGCGGCCGGCCCCCCGCCATCCGGCGCACCGAAGTGGCGACCGAGGGTCGTCCAGACCGGGTTGCGAAGATCGAGCTGGCCAGCCGGCAGTCCGAGCAGGTCGCGGGCGACGTTGTTCGCCAGGATAGGAGTCCCGTCACCATCGGTAGCCACGACGGCCACCGGCAGGAGGTCGAGAACGGCGGCCGCTTGACCGTCACCACCCCGCTCGCCCGCGCGCTCGACCACCAACGCAGCCTGGTTCGCCAGCCCCTCCGCCAGGACGCGCTGGGTGTGGCTCAATGCGAAGGGACCGCCATTGTTGTCGCCGACGACGACGCCGAGCGGGCGCGACCCGACGCGCAGCGGCACCACGAACACCTGGCCGACGTTGAGGAGATCGTCTCTGGAGACGTGCCACTCCTCCGCAGCATCGACGACAAGCGTCGCCTCACTGGCCGCCATCATCTGTTCCAGGCCCGGCATGGCAGTGATGGGCATGTCATTCGGGAGCATGCTGAACGGCGGTCCAAACGACGCCAACCGGATGAGTCGTCCGCTGCCGGCGTCGAACCCCAGGATCGCGACGCGCCGCAACCCCATCATCGAGGCAAAGCGGTCGGCAAACAAGGCGAGGTACTCGGGTAGCGGCTGCTCTCGGGCGGCACCGTGCGCCAATTCGTACATCGTCGAGAGCCCGCTGGCGAGATCCACCCGCTCCCCCGAGGAGAGGTCGAGCAACGCCGGCGCCGCATCCAAGTTCGGCTCCCGGCGACGGTACTTGTGGGGCGCCCGCTCGCGCATCGGCCGCCACTCGCGGAGGTCCGCCGCATTGATCAACGCCATCCGCCCGAGGCGGTGAGCCGGGAGTTTGCCGCGGCGGACGGCGCGGGAGACGGTATGGTAGGAAACCCCCTTGAGGCGTGCTGCCTCGGCCATCGTGTAAACATCGCCACTGGCCCGAGGTGCCTGACCCGTTGTCTCCGCCATCCGCGTGCCGCCTTCCTGTCTTTCGCGATCGCCACGGACCCGGGTGGGCACGCTCCGCCGCGATCTTCGACCTATCGTCTATTCCGACGGCGCACATCGTACCACGAACGCCGCGCGTTCGACACATGCAAAAGCGTCCATCGGCAAACGTGGTAGCGCCTGCACATCCCCAGCGTTGGCGCCCTGCGTGTATTTCCCGTCCTTTCCTCCTCAACACCGCTGAGCGGCTACGGCGCCATTGCTGGCGAGGAACCGCATTGCCGCCTGCCATGAGAGTTCCGGGCACGGTACCGCGGACTCCCGTGGGAGGGGGTCGATTGACCACTTGCTGCTCCGCCCCTAGCATCACCCGGACGCGACGACGCCTGGAAGGGGTACCGATGCCACGATTCGCCGCCAACGTCTCGATGCTCTTCACCGAAGTGCCGTTCCCGGAACGCTTTGCCGCCGCCGCCGCCGCCGGCTTCCGGGCGGTCGAGTTCCTCTTCCCGTACGACGAAGATGTCGCCGCGATCGACGCCGGACTTCGCACGAACGGCTTGACCCAGGTCCTGTTCAACCTCCCGGCCGGCGACTTCGCGGCGGGCGATCGGGGCATCGCCAACGACCCGGCAAGGGTCGACGAGTTCCGGGCCGGGGTCGAGAGGGCGATCGAGATCGCCGTCCGGATCGGCTGTCCGAAGCTCAACTGCCTCGTCGGTCTTGCCCTCCCCTCCGTCCCGCTCGACGCGCAGTGGGGCACCGTCGAGACAAATCTCGCCTTTGCCGCGGACCGCGCCGCTGCCGCCGGCATCTGCCAGGTGGTCGAACCGCTGAACCCGTTCGATGCACCCGGATTCCTCCTGGCGTCCCCGAGCCAGGGCTTCGATTTGGTCGAGCGCATCGCCCACCCGAACCTGTCGCTCCAGTACGACCTCTACCACGCCCAGCGCACGGAGGGGAACCTGGCCGACACGATCGCGTCGCGGAAGCCGGTCATCGGCCACGTCCAGATTGCCGACAGCCCGGACCGGCACCAGCCCGGCACGGGGGAGATTGCCTGGCCGTTCGTGTTCCGCGCCCTCGACGAGGCCGGCTACGACGACTGGGTGAGCCTCGAGTACCGGCCCCTCGGCCCGACCGAGGATTCCCTTGGCTGGCTCCGCGACTGGGGCTACTGGCGGTAGGAACGGGCTAGGGCATCGGCGCGTCAGGCAAACACGATAGGGGGGTCAGCACTATGGCCGACCGGGTTGGGTTCATCGGTCTCGGGATCATGGGCAAGCCGATGGCGCGGAACCTCGCCGCCGCCGGCTTCGAGCTTGTCGTCTATAACCGCTCCCGCAACGATGTCGACGCCCTGGTTGCCGATGGGGACGCCTTCGAGGCGGCAGCCAGCCCGCGGGAGGTCGCCGAACGCACCGGCGTCGTCATCACCATGCTCCCCGACTCGCCGGAGGTGCGCGAGGTCGTGTTCGGCGACTCCGGTCTGCTGGAGGCGATGGGTGGGGGTCACCTCCTCGTCGATATGAGCACCATCGCGCCAGCCACCTCAATCGAGGTCGAAGCGGCCCTCCGCGAGCGCGGTGCCCGTGCTCTCGACGCCCCGGTTAGCGGCGGCGACAAGGGCGCCATCGCCGGCACCCTCAGCATCATGGTCGGCGGCGAGGCGGCTGACTTGGAGCGGGCGATGCCGCTCTTCGAGGCGATGGGCAAGACGATCGTCCACGTCGGTGGCGCCGGCGCCGGCCAGGTCGTCAAGGCGTGCAACCAGGTCGCCGTGGCGGTCAACTACGCCGCCCTCAGCGAAGCGCTCGTCCTCGGGATGAAGTCGGGCGTCGATCCCGAAAAGATCCTCCAGGTGCTCGGCGGCGGCTTGGCCAACAGCCGCGTCCTTGAGATGCGCGGGGCGACGATGATTGAGGGACGGTTCGAGCCCGGTTTCCGGGTCGACCTCCACCGAAAGGACCTCGGCATCGCCCTCGCGACGGCGCGCGCCTCGGGGGCGCCGCTCCCGGTCACCGCGGTGGTCGGCCAACTCTTCGAGGCCGCCGCCGTCGCCGGCCGCGGCGACCTCGACCACTCGGCGCTGCTGACCGTGGTCGAGGAGATGGCCGGGCTCAAGATCGCCCCGCCGGGCTGACCCAGTAACCCATTTGCTGTGCACCGCTGCCGAGTCGTCCTGCGTCCAGTTGCCGCGGCTGCGTGCTCCGAAGTTGGCACGTGGCAAACTCCTGGCAGATTGCGCCCGCTAGATGGGAGCAGATCCTTACCAGGGGCAGGGCACTCGTAAGGGGTGAATCGTCGATGTCCATCCACGGAGCGCAATCTCCCGACGCGCCCAGGTTCGACGATACCGCGCGGGGGTACGACGCGCTTCTCCTCCTCTCGTTCGGTGGCCCCGAGGCGCCCGCCGACGTGATGCCGTTCCTCGAGAACGTCACCCGTGGCCGAAACGTCCCGCGGGAGCGCCTGCTCGAGGTCGCCGAGCACTACCACCACTTCGGCGGCGTCAGCCCGATCAATGCCCAGAACCGGGCGCTGATCGCCGCCATCGAAACCGATCTCGCCGCAAACGGAATGGACCTGCCGGTCTACTTTGGGAACCGGAATTGGGACCCCCTGGTGACGGACACCGTCCGCCGGATGCAGGGCGATGGTGTCCGGAGGGCGCTCGTCTTCGCTACCTCCGCCTTCTCCTCCTACTCGGGGTGCCGCCAGTACCGGGAGAACGTCATCGACGCGCTGGAAGCGGTGGGCGAGGGTATCGAGTTCGACAAGATCCGGGTGTTCTACAACCACCCCGGTTTCGTCGAGCCGATGGCAGAGCGGGTACGAGACGCCCTCGCCTCGTTCCCCGAGGACCGCCGGCCCGAGGTCGAAGTCATCTTCACCGCCCACTCGATCCCGACCGCGATGGCCCGCGGCTGTGCCTACGAGGCGCAGCTCCGCGACGCCTCCCGCCTCGTTGCCGACGCGGCAGGGGTCTCCAGATGGCGGGTGGCGTACCAAAGCCGGAGCGGGCCCCCCAGCATCCCCTGGCTCGAGCCGGACATCCTGGGCGAACTCGCCGCTCTCCATGGGGTCGGCCACGACGACGTGATCGTCGCCCCGATCGGCTTCGTCTCCGACCATCTCGAAGTCCTATTCGATCTCGACCAGGAAGCGGCACAACGGGCGGCCGAGTTGGGGATGACGATGGCCCGGGCCGGCACCGTTGGCGTCCACCCCCGCTTCGTGGCGATGGTCCGCGAGTTGATCCAGGAGCGGACGGCGCCGAAGCCGGAGCGCCTCGCCCTCGGCCGGCGCGGCCCGAACCACGACATCTGCCCGATGAACTGTTGCCCGCCTGCCGTCGCTCGGCCGGCCTTGATTCAACCATCTGCGGCTGCGGTCTAACGGAGTTGGATTGCGTCCGCGTGCGAGAATCTCTCCCACGTTCGACTCCGTCCCGGGCGACCTCCTGGTGCCACCTACAACGGTCGTTGCCGCCGAGCGGGAAGGAGCAAGACGTCGGTGCGAGGTGATCCGATGAAACCCTTGCCGGTTCGAGAAGCGGACGTGGTCGTGATCGGGGCGGGTGCCTTCGGCTGCTCGACCGCCTATCACCTCGCGGCACACGGGGCCGGCCGGGTTGTCCTGCTCGATAAGGGACATCCGGGCGAGGGCAGCTCGGCTCGAGCCGCCGGTCTGTTCAAGATGGTCCAGGCCGACGAAACGCTGACCCGCCTCTCAAGGCGGAGCGCCGAAATCGTCGCCGGTTTCGAGGCCACGACGGGAGTCGAGCTGCCGGTCCGCCGCTCGGGAAGCATCCTGGCGGCCCGAACCGCCGCCCATGCCGAGTTGATCCGGAGCGAGCTGTCCCAGTCAAGATCGTGGGGCGTCGAGCTCGAAGCGGTGGACGGCGCGGCGGTGAAGCGGCTGGCGCCCTACCTCGAACCGGAGGGCTTCGAGATCGCCCTGCACGTTCCGGGGGACATCTTCGTGGAGGAGCCAGCGACGCTGGTCTCGGCGTTCCTCCGAGCCGGCGCAGCCCGCGGCGTCGCGGTCGAAGGACGCACGCCGGCAATCGGGCTCCGGTCGGAGCACGACCGGGTCACCGGTGTGATCACCACGCGTGGGGAGATCGCCTGCCGGACCGTGGTCGATGCGGCCGGCGCTTGGGCCGCATTCGTCGGCGACCAAGCCAGGGTCGCGGTTCCGGTTGCCACGGTTCGACACGAACTGGCGATTACGGAACCGATCGCTGGGATTGCCCCGGATCTCCCGATCACCCGGATCATCGACGCCTCGGCCTACCTCCGGCCTGCCCGCGGCGGCCTGATGGTCGGCGGGTTCGAACCCGACCCCCTGGCCTTCGCCCCGCCGCTGGACCAAGCCTGGACGATCGCAGACCTGCCGATCGACCCTGCGGTTCCGGCGCAAATGGCGGCCGGGGTCGAGCCGAACGCACCGTTGCTCTCCGACGCCCCGTACTGCGAGGTCCGGGGCGGTCTCTTCACGATGACCCCGGACGGCCGCTTCCTTGCCGGCCCGGTGCCGGAGCTCGAAGGCTTCTGGCTCAATACCGGCTGCAACGGGAGTGGATTCTCGTTTGCGGCGGCGATCGGCGAGGCGCTCGCGGCCTGGATCACCACCGGAGCTCCGCCGCTCGACCTCTCGACACTCGCTCCAGCCCGATTCGCGGGCCAGCGGTTCGGCAAGCGCGAGCTCATCGATCTCGGCGTTTGGCAGTATGCCAATTACTACACACCGCCGGAGCTGGCCACCGCGACGGGCGCAGTCGTGGGGGCATCACCGCTAGCCACGGCCTGAAACGTTTCGGCAATCGACGATATTCGGTCCGGCGACGGCATACCGACCCGATGGCCATCTCGAGACACCCCCCAGGGACGTCACGTCGAAGGGGCAGCCTCGTCCCCCGCCGAGTAGCCTCCAGTAAGCCCGGAGAAATGGATCCGGAGATCGCCGTTCGCTTGCTCCTCGGTGACGAGCGCCGACTGCACCGAAGGCTTCCCCTTGGCGTAGTACGTCAGCGTTCCGCGCCGCTTAACGGTGAACGCCTTGAATCGGTCCTCCTTCCATCGGCTGGGAATCTAGAGCGCCGCGGTAATCACCTCCCGCAGCCGGGCCAGCACCACCTGCGCTTCGCCCGGCTGAATGGTCTGGGGATTGAGGGCGATGGAGTCGTCCGTTGTGGCCAGGATGCCGACGGCGATGCGCGGGTCGCCGTCCCAAAGCGCGTCGACCAGCAGCTGGCGGGTCAGGCCGGACTCCGGGAGCAGGCGGACGACTGCTCGCCCGTGGGGCTGGCCTGCTTCACTGGGATAACCACGCTCGGCCACGATGCCGGGGATGTCACGCAGGCCGTCTAGCCAGCGCTGCACGGTGGCTTCGTAGCCGGCGAGCACGGCCGGTTCGTCGGCCGCTCCGGCGACGGCCAATTCGACCGCGGCGACGATACCGGCCAGCTCTTCTTTGCCGACCTTCATCGGCCGCCCGATCGAGTAGTTCGGGCTGCCGTGCCAGCGGCAACCCTCGATGATCTCGCGACGACCGACCACCAGACCGGTCGGTTGCGGCCCCCGCAGGCCCTTACCACCCGAGAAGACAGCGGCATCAGCGCCGATACCGCGGGTAAACCGGCGCAGGTTCGCGATCGGGGGGATCTGGGCGGCGGCATCGACGATGATCGACACCCCGGCCGTGCGGCCGATGGCGACGATCTGCTCGACCGGAAGCGCCCCGGGCGCAAAGTGGGCGCCGGCGAACCACAGGATCGCGGCGGTGTTCGACCCGATGGCCGTTTCAACGTCCGCCGCTGTCGGGCCTACCTCGACCAGGCGTGCCCCGGTCTGGCGAGCAGCGAAGTCGTAGCCGTTACGCTGGGCGGCGTGGATGATGACCTCTCGGCGCGGCACGTCGTCGAGATAGGGGAGCTTCGCGGTCAGCTCGGGGTCGGTGCCCGTGATGCAAGCGGCGATGGCCAGCGCGATGCCGCCGGCGGCGCCGGAGGAGACGAAGCACGCTTCGTTTCCCGTCAGCTCCGCGATCCGCTCGCCTGCCCTGCGCTGCATCTCCCGGACATCGGTGAACACCCCCGCGGCCTCTGCCATCGCGGCCACCACCTCCGGAGGCATCAGCGAGCCGCCGAGCGCGGTCAGCGTCGCGGAGGCGTTGATGACCGGCCGCAAGCCGAGTCGGGCGTAGGCGCTGCCCTCGGGTCCGGTTGTCCGCGCCTGAGTTGCTGTCGACATCGCCAAGCGTTCCTTTCCCGAGGTCCGACCGTCGTCGAAGCATCCCTTCGGTCGGTGTGTCCGGCGCCCGTTGTCGGCTCCTGACCGGTTGCTTCACCGTCCGGCCCGGTGCTCAAGCGCCTCGCCGAATCCCTAGAGGACGCTGAAGGGCTGCGGCGGACCGCCGCTCGCCACCACTCCTCGGCAAGCCACGTCGAATGGCCGCCGTCGACCAACAGACGTTGCCCCGTCGTCCCGGCGGACTCGGGACGGCAGATGTGGCGGACGGCGGCGGCGATGTCCTCCGCCCAACCGGCCCGTCCGATGGATTTGAGGGCGGCGGTTTCCGGGCAGCCGATGGGATCGGTCTCTCCCCCGGCCGATCGCCGATCGCGCCCGGCACCAGGCAGTTGACGGAGACGCCGGACGGTCCCCATTCGTAGGGCCTGGTCCTGGTTATCGCCTCGACCGCCGCCTTTGCCGCGTCGTAGACGAGGGCGTTCTTGTGGCAGTGGCGGGCGCCGATGGTGCCAATGTCGACGATCCGGCCGCGGATTCCGGTCCCGATCATCGCCCCCGCGGCGTGCCTGGCGATGATGAAGCGGGCGCCTTGGTTGACGTTGGTCCGTGGTTCCCGATCGTCGTGCGACATGTCCCAGAAGGGGCCGCGGATCGACATTCCGGCGTTGTTGACGAGGAGATGGAGGGATCGCCGCGCTGTCGCCTTCCGGCCAAGCCGGTGCGTCGCGGTAGGGTTGGCGAGGTCGGCCACGATGCCATCGGCCGCCAATCCCAGACCAGGCAGCTCCCCGACCGCGCGCTCGACATCCGGCGGGAGGCGGCGGGAGATCAACAGCGCCCGGCCGTCCCGACCCAACCACTCGGCGTTGACGCGACGGAGACCCCGGGTTTCCCGGGCGACGAGGGCTGTCAACCCGTGCAACGGCAGCTCAGAATCGCCCACGCCTAATCCTTCGGAGTCGCCGCGCTCTCCGGCCATGACTCAGAGCACCATGGTACCTCCGTGGACGCCCCTCGCTCCCCTCTCCCGCGCTCGAGACCGGGAGGCGGCGGTCCGCCCGCCGTGCACCAACGATCTCTTCAGCGTCCCTCACCTCGATGCCCCGCCCGACCATCCCATTGACAATGGTCAAGCGGCTGGCACCGGTACCAGATCTCCCCGGGTGCCCGTTCGGCGGAGAGACGAAAAGGCGTGGCCGGCCGCGCAGGGGAGCGGCGCCGCGGGTAGGAGCGCACGCACCTCGGCGGTGATGCGCAGACCGCCCCGGCTCGAATCTAGGACCTTGACGGCAGCGTGATCCATGGCGGGTTGGGAGGGGATTGTCGTATTGCGCG
>CADCWF010000216.1 GCA_902806345.1 uncultured Thermomicrobiales bacterium | reverse complement strand
TCCCCGACGGCAGTTCGACGGAGGCAGCAGCGGCCGTTGCCTCCTCCGAGGCGGTCCGGCTGTTCGCCGCCCGGGCGCAGGCGGTCAAGCCGGGGTTCGCCCTGGACGAGGCCAACGCGCCCGTCGTTGCCGCGATCTGCCGGCGCCTGGACGGGCTGCCCCTGGCGATCGAGCTGGCCGCCGCTCGCCTGCGCCACCTGCCGCCGGAGGCGCTGCTGGTCCGCCTCGAGCGGCGCCTCCCGCTGCTCACCGGCGGGCCGCGCGACCTGCCGGAGCGGCAGCGGACGCTCCGCGGTGCGATTGCCTGGAGCTACGGGCTGCTCGACGAGGCGGAGCAGGGTCTGTTCCGCCGCCTGGCGGTCTTCGTCGGCGGATTCGCTCCGGAGGTGGCGGCGGCGGTCTCCGGCGCGACCGACGAGGTCGGGCTGCTGGACGGGATCGGCTCGCTGGTCGACAAGAGCCTCGTGCGCCTGGAGGAGGGGCCCGGGGGCGAGCCTCTCTACCGCATGCTCGAAACGATCCGCGAGTTCGGCCTGGAGCGGCTGGAGGAGGTCGGGGGGGCGGAGCCGGCGCGGCGGGCGCACGCCGCCTGCTTCCTGGCCGTCGCCGAGCGCGCCTCGCCGGGCGTCCTTAGGACCGGCGAGCAGTCCGCCTGGCTGGGCCGCCTGGACCGCGACCACGACGACCTCCGGACGGCGCTGGCGTGGTTCCTGGGGGACGGCGACGCGGCAGCCGCTCTGCGCCTCGCCGGCGCCCTGACCTTCTTCTGGTACTACCGCGGCCACCTCGCCGAGGGCCGCCGCGCCCTGGAGCGCGCCCTCGCCGTGCCCGCCGGCGGCGCGTCGGTCGACCCCGGGATCCGCGCCTGGGCGCTGACCGGCAGCGGGCTGCTGGCCAACGCGCAGGGCGACCTGGCGGAGGCAACCGCCCGGTTGGCCGAGGGCATCGCGCTGTGGGGAGCGGGCGGCGAAGACGGTGCCTTCCCCGTCGCCCGCGGTGGCGCTTGGGGGGCCGCCGCCGCCCGCGGCCTGCTCGGGGGCGTGCTCGTCGGCCAGGGGCGCTACGCCGAGGCGGCCTCCCTGTTCGAGGAGGGCCTCGCCCGCTTCGAGGAGCTGGGCGACGAGGCGTGGGTCGCCCACGCCCGCTTCCACCTCGGGGCGATCGCCTTCGCCCGGGGCGACCGCGCGGCCGCCGTCGCCCAGTGCCGCGAGGCGGCGGACCGGTACGATGCGATCGGGGCGCACCTCGACGCCATCGACCCCCTCCGCTACCTCGGCCTGCTCGCCTGCGCCGAGGGCGACCTCGCCGAGGCCGCCGCGCTGTTCGCCGACAACCTGGAGCGGCTCCGCGCGCGCGGCAGCCCGTCGGCCATCGCGACCGGGCTGGCCGACGTCGCGACCCTCGCGGCGCGGCGCGGCGCCTTCGGGCCGGCCACCCGGCTCTTCGGCACCGCCGACGCGCTGAACCGGGCGGAGCGGGCCGCCTTCTCGCTGCCGGCCCGCGACACCTACGAGGCGGCGATGGCCGAGGCGCGGGCGTCGCTTGGCGAGCAGTTCTACGCGGTCGAACACGCGGCGGGACAGACCCTGACCCTGGAGCAGGCGGTTGCTCTTTCCGTTGAGGTCTTGGAGAGCGCGCCCCTCTCCCCTGGCCACTCGCCGGTCGAGTCAGCGGGGGCATCCGTGCCGGACATGGGGCTGACGGGGCGCGAGTCGGACATCCTGCGGCTGCTGTCCGCCGGCAAGACCAACCCTGAGATCGCCGACGCCCTGTTCATCGGCACGGGGACCGTGCGCAACCACGTCTCCCACATCCTCGCCAAGCTGGGGGCCAGAACCCGGACCGAGGCGGCGGACATCGCCCGCCGGCGAGGGCTCCGCTAACCCGTCGCCCTGCCCGGACCGCACAGATTCCGCACGGCGTCGATCACTCCCCCCGTGTCATCCGTCACCCCCGAGCACCCGCCGCCCCGTGCCAGCCACCGTGGACGCCGCCCCTAGAACGTGACACCCGAACGTGACACCTGACAGGCGTCCGAGGTGCCCCGCCCCGGCGGGATAGGGGCGTGGGTGGCACGGTGCCGCCCCACCTGAATCGAAGCGGGCGGCGGGCCGGAACGCCGCCCGGACGAACTCGAAAGGGAGCCACCATGATCAAGCCAGCGCTCGCCTCGCTCGCCCTCCTCGTCCTCCTCGGCGCCGCCGGGGGACCAGCCGCCGTCGACGCGGCGAAGAAGGCCAGGACTGCCGCCACCGGCTCCGGCACGAGCCTCGTCAACGGCGTCGACCTGCCGTTCGCGTTCGAGGCCGCGGGGACCCGCAAGAAGGCCGACGGCCGCGCCCGGTTCGACCTCTCGAACCTCGGATCCCTGGAAGGCACGGTCGACTGCCTCGCCATCGAGGGGAACCGGGCCACGCTCAGCGGCACGCTCGACCGTCCCGTCGACGGTTACTACACGCACTTCGCCCTCGTCGCCGAGGACAACGCCCCGGCCCAGCAGCCGTCGGCCGACACCTACTGGCCGTTCATCTCGCACGCGCCGATCCCCTGCGAGCACTCCCTGGAGGCACCGTCGCGGGCAGCGATCACAAGCGGCGACATCAGGGTGAGGTGACGCGACGCCGCGGCGAATCGGCACCCGCCCCGCGCTGGTGCCGACTACCGCCGAATGACCGCCCTCGTCTGGCTGGGCGGCGACGGCCGCCGGAGCGGCCGACACCGAACCGAAAGGAAGCAGCAATGAGCGAACACGCATGGGGCGCGAACGGCCCGCTAGCCCGAACGGTGCCCGTTGGCGCCAGGATGCTGCCTGCGGCGCCGGGCGGGGAACTTGCCCCCGTCGCCGCGCTGCTCGACCGGCTCCGTGCCCGATTGGCCGGTCGACGGCCGCGAGCCTTCCCGGCGGCGGCCGAGGCGACCGACCGCGAGTTGGCCCGGTTGGGCCGGCGCGGCGACCCCGACGAGATGCTCCGCGAAGCACGCCTGACGGCTGTGTCCGGAGCCGGGCACCCGTAGGACTACCGACCCTCGACCGACCCAAGTTGCCTCAATCCCCCAATCGACCGACAGGAGGAACAGCCATGTCCACCGCAACCGCTTCCCTCGACATCGAACAGGCCCAGCACCTGGGCATGAAGCTCCTCGGCGACAGCACCGGCGCCCTGATCGGGGCGCTGATGGTGGTCGGCGACCGGCTCGGGCTCTTCGACGCCCTGGCCGCGGCCGGCCCCCTGACCAGCGACGGGTTGGCCACCAGCGCCGGCATCAACGAGCGCTACGCCCGCGAGTGGCTCTCGGCGATGGCCTGCCACGGCTACGTCGCCTACGACGACGCCACGCAGACCTTCTCCCTGACCCCGGAGCAGGCCTTCTGCCTCGTGAATCGGGACAGCCCGCTCTACCTGGCCAGCGTCTTCGGCGTCCTGCCCGACTACTACCGGAACCTCGACCTCCTGACCGACGCGTTCCGCCACGGCGGCGGCGTGCCCCAGGAGCGGTTCGGCCCCGAGTGGGGCTGCGGCTTCCAGCGCTTTAGCCGGACCTGGTTCGTCAACTACCTCTGCAGTGACTGGATCCCGGCGATGCCGGACATCGACGCCCGGTTGCGGGCCGGCGGCTCCATGGCCGACCTCGGCTGCGGCAACGGCCTGGCCCTGATCCAGGCCGCTCGCTGCTACCCCGAGGCCCGGCTGGTCGGCTTCGACCTCCACGCCCCGGCGATCGAGGCGGCACGGGCGAACGCCGCGGCGGCCGGCGTCGGCGACCGGATCCGCTTCGAGGTGCTTGACGCCGCGGCGGGCATCCCCGGCGCCTACGACCTGATCACCTGTTTCGACGTCGTCCACGACATGCCCTTCCCGCGCCGGGCACTGCCCCAGGTCCACGCGGCGCTGGCGCCGGGCGGCAGCTTCTTCGTCCTGGAGTTCAACCTTTCGGGCGAGCTGCAGGCGAACATCGACCACCCCTTCGGCCTCGGGGCCTGGGGCTACGGCGCCAGCGTCAACTACTGCATGACCACGGCGTTGGCCGTCGGCGGCGAGGGGACCGGCACCTGCATGGGCGAGGCGCCCTTCCGCGAGCTCGCCGCCCAGGCCGGCTTCTCCGAGGTCCGACGGCTCGACTTCCCGAACAACCCGCTCAACCTGATCTTCGAGGCCAAGGCCTGATCGGGCGGCGCCCCGGCCCCGCCGGGGCGCCAACGCCAACCGCTTGCCGTCCGACACGGCGGTCGATCCCGATGGAGCCGTCCACGATGTCTGCCCCGACAACGATCCCGGCCATTCCTGCCCCCTCGAACTCCGGC
>CADCWF010000215.1 GCA_902806345.1 uncultured Thermomicrobiales bacterium | reverse complement strand
GTGAGCGGGAGCCAAATGCGGCAGACGTCGGCCCTGTTTGCCGGCCCGGCATCCACCGGACGAACGCTCGGCGATCCCTATTGCCGGGCGCTCTTAGCTGCTCCGCCCGAGTCGACACGTGGCCGGGGGACCAACCGCGGGTGGGGTGGGTCCGAGCGGAGGGGTCGGCTCGGACGTCACGAACCGCTGGAGGCCTTGATTGGGTAGGCGGTGACGGGCGGGCGGCGCCCCGAGGCGTTGCGCGCAAGAATGGGAGGGGCCAGGCGGTCGCGTGAGCCCTCTTGACAGCGCGGGGGGCCGGCGGTATTGACACCCGACCGAACCGGGTCGGACGCCCCGAGAGCGGACCGGGGGGACTCCCGCGTTCGGTCGAGAGGAGGGCGCGCATGGCCATAACCGTTTCGTCCCCCGGTACGGGTTCGCGACCCCTCGACACCGAGGCCGTTCGTGCCCTGCGGACGGCCCTCCGCGGCGAGCTGCTCACGCCCGACCACGCGGGCTACGACGGGGCCCGGCGCGTCTGGAACGGCATGGTCGATCGCCGGCCGGCCGCGATCGCCCACTGCGCCGAGACGGCCGATGTCGTCGCGGCCGTCGGCTTCGCGCGCGCCCAGGGGCTCCCGGTGGCGGTGCGCGGCGGCGGCCACAGCGCGGCGGGGCACGCCGTCGCCGACGGCGCCCTCGTCGTCGACCTCTCCCCGATGAACGACGTCCAGGTCGACCCCGGCGCCCGGCTCGCCCGCGCTGGCGGCGGCGCCACTTGGGGCCGGTTCGATGCCGCGACCCAGGCGCACGGGCTGGCGACGACCGGGGGGGCGATCTCGACGACCGGGATCGGCGGGCTCACGCTCGGCGGTGGCCTCGGCTACCTGATGCGCTCCTACGGCCTCGCCTGCGACAACCTCGCGGCGGCCGAGGTCGTCACCGCCGACGGCCGGGTCGTCGAGGCCGGCGAGGGCGGCGACGCCGAGCTCCTCTGGGGGTTGCGCGGCGGCGGCGGCAACTTCGGCGTCGTCACCCGCTTCGACTTCCGCCTCCACCCGGTCGGCCCGGTCCTCGGCGGCATGCTCGTCCACCCGGCCGAGCGCGCGCCGGAGGTGCTCCGCTTCTACCGCGACGTCACGCAGCTGGCGCCGGACGCGCTGTCGCTGTTCGTGGCGCTCCTCACATCCCCCGAGGGGATGCCGATCGTCGCGCTGATCCCCGTCTACAACGGGCCGATCGAGGACGGGGAGCGGGTCCTCGCGCCCATCCGCGCCTTCGGCCCCCCGTTGGCCGACCAGGTCGCGGTGATGCCCTACACGGCGGTGCAGTCGATGCTCGACGCCGGCTTCCCGTCGGGGCTCCCCGTCTACTGGCGGTCCCACTTCCTGAACGGGATCGGCGACGACGCGCTCGACACGATCGTCGCCGCGTTCGGCCGGATCGGGTCGCCGCTCAGCGCCGTCCTGATCGAACACCTCGGCGGCGCCGTCGGCCACGTCGACCGCGACTCCTCGGCGTTCGACCACCGCGACGCCGAGTACAACCTGGCGATCATCTCGCGCTGGCCGGACCCTGCGATGGCGGACGGGTGCATCGCCTGGACCCGCGACCTCTGGGACGCGATGCAGCCGCACGCCCGCGGCGTCTACGTCAACTACCTCGGCGTCGGGGACACCCCCGACCGGGTGCGCGCCGCCTACGGTGACGCCAAGTATCAACGGCTCGCCGCGCTCAAGGCCCGCTACGACCCGGCCAACGTCTTCCGGTTCAACCAGAACATCCCGCCCTCGGGTGACACCGGGTAGCTGTTGCCGGTGCCGCCCAACGAGCAGGTCCTCTACTGGAGCGATGCCCGAGGATCGGCCGCCCAACGAGGCTCCTTGGGAGTTTGCAACGCCCACCGGGTTGCCCCCGGAGGGGGACACGGTCCCGCCACCGGACGACTCCTGGTAGCGGCCATGAAGGGGCGCCCGCGGGGGAGCTGCGGCGATCCGGAGCACGGCCCTCCCGACCGCGCCCCGCGACCCCACCCGGAGGGACTCCATGGACGGCGCTCGCTTCGACGCGATCGCGAAGACCTTCGCCGGTGTCCCGCGGCGCTCCCGGCCCTCGCGGCGGCGCCCTTGATGGGCTGCTCGGGGCATCCGGGTCCGGGGTGTCGCCGGAGGGCGCTGCGGCGTCCAATGCCGGCTGCCGCCACGCCGACGCGCCGTGTGACTGCCCCCGCCAGTGCTGCTCCGGGAGCTGCGAGCGGAGCAAGTTCCGCTGCCACTAGTCGTTCGCGGGCGACACCCGGTGTGGGCGGCGGTCCGCCGGGGCCGGTGGCTGCTTCGCATGCACCGGCGACGCGGAATGCGACATCGCTTCCGGCGGAGTTCTGCCGTCGGCGGCCCGTCCTGCCCGTGCGACGGGGAGGAGGCCCCCTGCATCCAGCCCTGCTGAGCGGCCAGCCCCCAGGCACTGGGGGTGGCAGCACGCCGGCGGCTTAGAGCGCCTATCAAAACCGTCCCTCCAGCCGCCGGAGGCAGACGAGGGAGCAGCCCAGGAGGAGGAAGGCCCGGTGGATGTCGGCCCGGCGCTCGTAGCGGACGGTCAGCCGGCGGAGGCGGTTGAGCCAGGCCAGCGTGCGCTCGACGACCCGGCGGTGGCGGCCCAGGCGGTCGCCCGCCTCGATGCCCTTGCGGGCGATCCGGTGCTTGATCCGCCGCCGGCAGGCCGCCCGGCACTTGCGGTCGTCGTACCCCTTGTCGGCGTGGAGCTTGGCCGGCCTCCGGCGCCGGCCGGACGGCGTGCGGACCGGCGGCACCGCGTCGAGCAGCGGCTCGAGGAAGAGGGAGTCGTGGCGGTTGGCCGGCGACAGCAGGGCGGCCAGCGGCACGCCGCGGCCGTCGACGATCAGGTGGCGCTTGGTCCCGGGCTTGCCGCGGTCGGTGGGGTTGCGGCCCGTTTCCTCGCCCCCCTTTTGGCCGGCACGCTGGCCGAGTCCAGCGACGCCCGCGACCAGTCCAGCTTGTCGGCCTCGCCCAACCGGTCCAGCACCGCGCGGTGCAGCCGGTCCCAGACCCCGGCCGCCTGCCAGTCGCGCAGCCGCCGCCAGCACGTCATCCCGGACCCGCACCCCAACTCCCGGGGCAGGCTCTCCCAGCCGGCGCCGGTGCGCAGCACGAAGAGGATGCCGCCGAGCGCGGCGCGGTCGGGCACGCGCGGCCGCCCGCCCTGGGGCTTGGGCGGCTGGGCCGGGAGCAGGGGCGCGATCGCCTCCCAGAGGTCGTCGGGCACGAGCGGGGTCGCCATGCCCCGAGTCTGCCACGCCGGCCCCCGGTTTTGATAGGCGCTCTTAGAGAGTGTGTGCGAAGGGGTGCGGTAGCCTTGGGACATGGACCGCAAGCCGTATCCCAGCGACCTGACGGACGAGCAGTGGGCGCTGCTCGAGCCGCTGCTGCCCCCCGCCAAGCCCGGCGGCCGCCCCCGCTCGGTCGACCTGCGCGAGGTCGCCAACGCCATGCTCTACCTCCTGCGCACCGGCTGCCCGTGGCGCTCGCTGCCCCATGACCTGCCGCCGTGGGGCACGGTCTGGGCGTCCTTCCGGCGCTGGCGCGACGACGGCACGCTCGACCTGCTCCACGACGCGCTGCGCGACCGGACCCGCACGGAGGCGGGGCGCGACCCGAACCCGAGCGCGGCGGTCCTGGACAGCCAGTCCGTGAAGACGGCCGAAAAAGGGGGGCGCGCGGCTACGACGCTGGCAAGAAGGTTTCGGGGCGCAAGCGCCACGTTGTCGTCGATACCCTTGGACTGATGCACGGCCTGGCGGTGCTGCCGGCGGACGTGCAGGACCGCGACGGCGCCAAAGCGGTGCTGGCGCCGCTGGTCGGGCGGATGCCGCGGCTGGAGCGGATCTGGGCCGACGCCGGCTACGCCGGCCGCTTGGTGGACTGGGTCCGCGAGGAGGCCGGCTGGGAGCTGGAGGTGGTGGCGAAGCCGGAGGGGGCGACGACGTTCGTCGTCCTGCCCAAGCGCTGGATCGTGGAGCGCACCTTCGCCTGGCTGGGCAAGTGCCGCCGCTTGTCCAAGGACTACGAGCACTCGATCGCCTCCTCCGAAGCGCTGATCCGGCTCGCGATGATCGGCCTCATGGCCCGGCGGCTCGCGCCGGCGTGACCCCTTCGCACACACTCTCTGAGGTGGTCGGCATGTCAATCGGCGGTCAGCCGCGCATCCGGTTGGCGAACCTGCCAACGCCGCTCACCGAAGCCCGCCGCCTGCGCGACGCCCTCGGCGGTCATACCCGGTGTCCTCGCATCCTGATCAAGCGCGACGACCTCACCGGCGGCCTCGCCTTCG
>CADCWF010000214.1 GCA_902806345.1 uncultured Thermomicrobiales bacterium | reverse complement strand
ACCAGCGCGACGTCGCCCTCGACCTCTTCGCCGAGCCCGGGCGGGTCGTCCTCTCGATGCGGGTGGTCGACGAGGCCGGGCCCCGCGTGACCGGCTCAATCGCCACAGATGAGCTGCCGGGCCTCCGGCGGTACTTCGAAACCGTGGCCGCCGACGCCGAGGCGATGGCGGAGGACGAGGGCGAGGAGGACGGCGGATGGGGGGACGCGGGATGAGCGAACGGGACGGGGACGACGGGGAACCCCGGGTCGACGGCGGCGCCGAGGACCAGGAGGAGGACGGGGCGGCGGACCCGGGCCGGGGGCGGCTGGTGCCGATCGGGGAGGCGGCGCGGCTGCTGGGCGTCTCGGCGACCACGCTCCGGGCCTGGGACCGGGCCGGGCTCCTCCGCCCCTGGCGGACCCTCGGCGGCCACCGCCGCTACGCCCCCGCCGACCTGGAGCGGGCCCGCGCCAACGGCGAGCCACCGCCGAAGCGGTAGCCGTCCCCGTCGCCCGGTTCAGCCAAAGCGACGAGGCATACGCCGAGGCGGTGAGTGAACCTACGACCCGGTACGGTCACCCGCCCGACCGGCGACGTCGCCAGGATGGGCTGGGATGCGGTGTCCGGTTGGGCGTCGAAGCGGCCGAGATGCCGGCGCGCGTCCGCCTTTGTCCCGATCCCGCCGGCGCGGCGTAACCGCTCAGGTCCCGGACCGGCGTGGCGGCGTCGATGCGTTCAACGGCGATCCGCTTGGAGCGCGCACGTCACCCCGACGGGACCGGGCGGCGCTCGCCGAAGACCTGGTCGGTCGGCGGTCAGGAGACCGTCGGCTCGCCGCTGCCGGTCGCCCCGTGGCGGCCGACGTACGCGTCGGAGGCGCCGTGCGAGGCGAACGGGTGGGGCACCGGGTTTATCGTCCGGACCGGGGAGTGCGAACGAGGCGGGGCGTCATGCCGACCGGGCGGCGGGCCAAGCGCACCACCGTGCCCACGCGGGCAGCTTGAGCAACGCCGGGGGGCCAGGGCGTCGATCCGCATCCGTCACCTCGGCAATCGCTGCCTGGCACGTCTCCCCCACTGAGGTTCCGACAGCGCCGACGCCGGATTCCTACCTCTCCCTGATCTCTTGGTTCCGTCTCCGGTTGGGGAATCGGTGTCGGCGGAATCACCCACCACCCCTCGGGCGGGGGCGGCCGCCCCCCGTGTTCGCCGACAGCACGCGCCGTCCGCTCGGGCCGCCCCCTTCGGATTCGGGCCCTGACCCGACCGGGGGTCCTCCACCCAGCGCCGTCCGCCTCCGCGTCACGGACGCCGGCGTCTGCTCACTCGACCGGCGAGGTCGCGGCCGCCGCCCCGACCGAGGACGCCTCCCGCAGCCGCAGCCCGAAGGTGACGAGGGCCGCGCCGAGCCGACGGCGGGCGGGGGCAACCCCGGACCGGAATGCCGCACCGGGTCGTGGCCCGCGGGGTGGGGCCGGCGGCGCAGGGCCGGGGCGGGACCGTCCTGTACTGGCGGCAAAACCGGCTGTGGAGGTACGGGGGGCGCCTCAGCGCCAGCGGTGCCGGCGCGCCCCGGCAGGTGCTCGAGTTGCCTCCTTTCTTCTCGCCGGGAGAGCCCATCGAGTACGACAGCGACGGGGCCACCGGAGGCGGTACGCTGCGGTACCTGGCCGTGGCCAACACGAACGAGGAGGCCGCCTTCGTCAACACCGAACTCCTCGCGCTGTCGGGCTCGGGGTACGAGCCCGCCGACACGGCCGTGCCCGCCGCGCCCCGCGGTTTAAACCGGAGGCCGGTGTCCTGGCTCGGCCCGCGCACGCTGCTGGTGCAGGACTTCCGGACGGACCCGCTGGGCCGCCTCCGGTCGGCCCGGTTCACGGTGGCCACAGTGCCCGGCGCGGGTGCCGCGAGCGCCGCAGACCTGGCCGAAACCGCCCCCCTGACGGGCCTGCCGGACAGCGTGCTGGAGACGCGGGCCGCGGGCCACGGGAAGACGGTGGCGCTCCAGGCCTTCGACCAAGCCACAAACTCGTTCGCGCTCTACCTGCGGGACCTCAGCGGCGGCGGAGGAGGCGGCCCGGGCCGCGGCCTCAGCGCGCTGGAGCTGCCGCCCGGGTACAAGCCGGCGGTCGGCGGCAGGCCGGCCGCGGAGATGGCCTGGAGCCCGGACGGGCGCCACCTGGCGGTCCGGTTCGCCCCGGACTGGCTGCTCGTCTGGGACCGGCGGAACCGGACGTGGGTGACGCGCTTCGCCCGCGCGCGGCTCTTCCTGTGGCTCGGCGGGGGGCGGATCCTGCTCTACCGCGCGGGGACGGGCCGAGGCGGAACCCTGTCGGTGGGCGACCTGTCCGGCGCGAAGCCGCCGTCGGAGCGCGCCCTGGGCAAGGTCGAGGGGATCGCCGTGCGGAAGCTGTTCCGGCTGGCCATGATGCCGGGGCCGAAGCGGGCAAGAAGCGGTAAGCCGGCACGCCACCGCCTCACGAAAGGACGGTCGCCATCGGCTCGCAAAACGCCGGCTTCTTGTGTATCAGAAAACGGACGATAGTGGGACGAGCAAGCCCAGCCTCAACAATGGCGCGTTAAACGAGACCGATGGGTACCGCGGCCGGAAGTCAGGTACGCTGTAGGCGGCCCCGGGCGACGTATCCCGCGGCGGAGGGCTGGACGCCGCCGTGACACCACTCGAAGAATTCCTCGGCAAGCACGGCGGGACGCCGTTCCGGCATAGCCGGCTGCTGGTCCCCGGCCTGCGCTCCGGCCGCTGGGTCCTGGAGGACCACCCGCGCGCCGGCACGGCCTCGCTGCCGTGCCGCCATTTCCGGGAGGTGTACCAACTCCGGTACCGGCGGCTTGACGAGCCGGACCCCGGCCTCGGCCCGTACCTGAGGGCGGCCCGCGCCGACGCGCTCGCGCTCTGCGAGGAGGCGGCCAGGACGCCGGGGGAGCCGGTCGAGGTGTGGAGCTTCTTCATGGCCCCCTATCTGCACCTCGACGTCTTCGTGGCCGGGCGGAGCCAGCGGGTGCTCGGGTGCGTGCGGGGCGTCGACAGCCAGCATGAAGAAGAAGCCGAAGCCGACGAGGAGGTCCGGCGGACGCTTGCCCTGCCTTAGAGGACCGGCCTGCGCGCCCGCCGGGTCCTCACACAGGGCGCGACCGACAAGACCGCCCTCCCTTCGCCCCCGAGGACGCCGGCCGCTTCCCTCTCACAAAACGGACGGTTGTGAGACGGGCGAGGGCGGAGCAGGCCCCGTCTAAAGAATGGGGCGTTAAAAGAGACGAGGCGCGTCGGGCGAGGAGCGGGCAGGCTGTGCCGCACAGGCGGCGCGGCGCGTCATGGACGGGGCGGGAGGAGGCGGATGGAACGGTCGGATGCGGAGTGGGCCGTCGCCGCCGCCGCCGTGTCGCTGCCGCTCATACGGGGAGCGTAGCAAAGGGGGCGGGGCGTGCCCTCAGCCTCCGTGCGGGCGGCAGGGGGCGGGCCAGGACCGCCCCCTGCCACCCCGGGAAAGGCCTTGGGAGACACTATCGTCTCGCCTGCCACAAGGCCCGGTCACAGGTGCGTGACTCCGCGGAGGGCAAAGGGCCGCGCCTGTGGATGTCACAGGCGCGGCCCTTTTTAGTGTGCCGACTGCCGTCTACCGGACGTGCGAGCCCGTCTTGTCACCGGACGGGCTTGCCGGTCTTGTCGTCGATGCGGTCGCCGGTGATGGCGTCGGCGATCTTCTCGAAGATGCCGCGCGTGTCGGCCGTGCCGTCCGCGGCCGTCCCGCCGGTCTGCACCCCCGGCACCTGGTTGCCGCCGACAGCGCCTTCGAGGCGGGCCCCGGCACCCGCCGCCGCACCGCTCACGCTCGCGCTCGCGCGCTCCCAGGCGAAGCGCACCGAGTCGCGGGACCGGTCCCACGGGCTGCCCGCGTGGCGTGACTCCCAGTCGCGCCGCACGTCCGGCTCGATGCCGGCCCAGTCGCGCCCGGCGTACCGGGCGTCGCCGGCCAGGTCGTAGCCGTAGCGGTAGGCCGGCTCGTACTGCTCGTAGGTCGCGCCGCTGGCGTTGGCGTAGCGGCTCTGGTAGTCGCCGCGGAAGTCGGTGTCGAAGGTCTCGAAGCCAGCCCTCGTCGGCACGGTCCGGTTGACGGAGGTGTCGCCGGCGTTCAGCTCTTCCACGTCCACGTCGGTGCGGCGGACGGTGCCCTGGACGGTCTCGACCCGCTCGGTCGCCTCCTTGCCGACCACGACCTCCTCGACCACGCGCGCCTCCTTGGACACCACCGGCACCTCGGCGCGCCCCTTCACCTCGACCGTCCCCTCGCGGAACGCCGACAGGTCCGCGTCGCCGACCGGGCGGTTGACGGGGTGGCGCTCGACCGTG
>CADCWF010000213.1 GCA_902806345.1 uncultured Thermomicrobiales bacterium | reverse complement strand
AGGGGCACCACACGGCCTCTGCCGGCAGGAGTCTGAATTAATGTGTACATTCATGATACCAGATTGAGCCAACCTGTCGAGCACGACATTCCTGCGGTGGCGGATGGTCCACCGCAGGTGATTCCCGTGCTCGCACTGACTCTGCTTTGGACGTTTCAAACCTCGTTGGACGCTGAGCGGCTGATAGTCACTAGGGGTGATCCGCCGTACCGCAGACGTTCGTCGCCTGCGTGGCCACCACAACAGCAGGAGGCGCCGGTGGTGCCGGACCTGGTCCGGCTGATTCGGGAGCCATTCGCCGCAGCGCTCTGCGCGGGTTCCGGCGCCCGACTCGGTCCTTGCCGTCAGGCCGGGTCTGTCCCCGGATCAGCACCGCTAAGGCAACGGAGGACCACCCTCAGTCGCCGTGGTCTCGGCGAGTGCTGATTGCAGCAGCGCGTCAGCCGCCCAGCGCTTGACCCTCTCAGCGTCGCCAGAAGGCAGCCCACAGATATCGGCGGTCACCATCATACTCTCCATTCCGACGCACATCGCGAGGGCGGTGACTAACCGCTCCAGCCGCTCAGTGCCGAGCCGGTCATGGACCGGTGCAAGCGCGTCCGCGAGGTAGCGCAGGCGATTGCCGGGCCGCCGTGGAACTTCGGAGGGGTCGTCGGCACGGGGTGCCAGCGTTGCCCGCACGGCCCTGCGGAATGCCGCCTCATGCTTGACGACCAGGGCGTGGTCAGCCCGCACGACTGCGTCCAGCCGAGTCGCCGCAGGGCCGGGCTTCCGCGCCGCAACGTAGACGGCCTCCAAGTCCGCGTGGTTAACGGCGTCTAGCAGGGCCTCGGCCAGGAGCGCTTCCTGGCTGGGAAAATAGCGGTAGGCGGTACTTTTCGAAACGAGCGCGGCTTCGGCGACCTGGGAGATGGTCGGGGTCTCGCCGCGGCGCACGAACGCGATGGCTGCGGCCATCAGCGCCGCGCGCGTCCGGCGCTTCTGGTTCATCCGGCCGAACGAGTCGTATGACGACATGAGGAGACTCCTTGACAGGCGCTGCAATCATCCTTATGATACCAAACACCATCATGGGAATCAGTCCCACGAAAGGAAGTGGAGGGGGTACCCTTGAGGACGACAGCGTCGATCCCGGATTCGGCCAGGAGGCACCTCGTGCGCACGTATACCCGTCGGGACGTCATTGCCTGGTCGGCGGCCGGGCTGTCAGTGGGGCTGGTCGGGACCGCGCCGCGCGCGACCGACGCCTCCGGTCAGGTTGCCACGCCGGCAGGAGGAGACATGATGGCATCCGTATCCGATCATTACGCGCTCGCGACCGATGACGCCGAGGCGATCTGGTTTATCGGCACATTGGCGCTGGTGAAGGGTGTAGGCAGGCAGACGGGAGGCGCCCTGGCGACCGTGGAATTCCTGCACCCGCCCGGCTTCGCCACCCCGCTGCACGTCCACCATGCGGCTGACGAGGCGTTCTATGTGCTGACGGGCAAGATGCGGGGCGTGTGCGGGGACCAGGAATGGCAAGCGGCGGCGGGGGCATTCGTCTGGCTCCCCCGTGGCGTCCCCCACGGCTATGTCGTCGACGGTGAAGAGCCGCTCCGGACCCTGGCAATTGCCATACCCGCCGGCTTCGACCGCTTTGTCATCGAGGCCGGCGAGCCGGCCCGGGAGCGGACCTTGCCCCCGCCCGCGGCGCCGGACATCGAGAAGCTGGTCGCGGTGGGCACCAAGTACGGCATCGAGAACGTGGGGCCGCCCGTGCGGTTCGACGGCACCCCGCCGACCTAGCGATGATCAGCACCCCTCGTCCGGGGCGAGGAACCCGAGGCAGCGCAGGGCGCAAGCCAGGTGCAGCAAGCCCTGCAGCAGGTCCGCCCGCCGCTCGTAACGAACCCCAAGGCGGCGGCAGCCGAGCAGCCAGGCGAGCGTCCGCTCGACCACCCAGCGGTGCCGGCCGAGCCGCTCGGAGGAGTCGATCCCGCGGCGAGCCAGGCGCGGGGTGATCCCACGAGTCCGGAGGGCGCGCCGGAGGTCGGACGAATCGTACGCCTTGTCGGCGTGCAGCTTGGAGGGACGCCTCCGCGGACGACCCGGTTTCCCTTGCGGGCCAATGATCGGGGGGATCGCGTCGACCAGGGGGAGCAACTGGGTTGCGTCATGGGCGTTGGCCGCGGAGAGGCGGACGGCGAGCGGGATGCCGTTCCGCTCCACCACGAGGTGGTACTTGGAGCCGAGCTTCCCCCGATCCGTTGGGTTTCGCCCCGTTTGCTCGCCCCCCTTTTGGCCCGCACGCTGAGACTATCGAGGCTGGCGCGGCTCCAGTCGATCGCCGCCTCGTCGCCCAGCCAGTTCAGCAGCTTCGTGTGCAGCCGCTCCCAGACCCCGGCCTCCTGCCAATCCCTGAGCCGCCGCCAGCAGGTCGTCCCGCTGCCGCAGCCGAGCTCCATCGGGAGCAGCCGCCAAGGGCAGCCGGTGCGCAGGACGAAGACGATGCCGGCGAGGGCGGCGCGGTCGGGGACGCGGGGCGGGCCGCCCTTCGGCTTCGGCGGCTCCGTCGGCAGCAGCGGCTCGACGGCTTCCCAAAGGGCGTCGGGAACAAGCCGGGCGCTCATGACGAGGAAGCGTCGTGCCACCCCTCAGGCGGTTTTGCAACCCGCTCTAAGCTTGTGATTTAACCCCGGGCCGGGCCGTCGTTGAGTGATCGCCGCCCGCGCCCTATGATGGCCATGCGGAGGGGGCACGGGAGGAGGACGTCGTGGTGCAGGAACCGATGCCCGACCTGGTCGCGATCAAGGCGCGGCAGCAGCAGACCTGGGCCACCGGCGACTTCGCCGTCGTGGGGAGCCTCATCACCATCGTGTCGGAGCACCTCTGCGAGGCCGTCGACCTGCGGGCCGGCTGGGAGGTGCTGGACGTGGCCACCGGGAGCGGCAACACCGCGCTCGCGGCGGCCCGCCGCTTCTGCGTGGTGACCGGCGTCGACTACGTGCCGGCCCTGCTGGAGCGGGGCCGGGAGCGGGCCGCGGCGGAGCGGCTGCCGGTCGCCTTCCTGGAGGGCGACGCCGAGGCCCTGCCCTTCCCGGACGCCGCCTTCGACGCGGTCTTGTCGACCTTCGGCGCGATGTTCGCGCCCGATCAGGAACGGGCCGCGGCCGAGCTGCTGCGCGTCTGCCGGCCCGGGGGACGATCGGGCTGGCGAACTGGACCCCAGACAGCCACGCCGGCGAGAACTTTCGGACCGTCGGCCGGCACGTCCCGCCGCCACCCGGGCTGCGGCCACCCACGCGCTGGGGGACCGAGGAGGGGCTGCGCGAGCTGTTCGGCGACCAGATCGGCGCGTTCCGGGTGCAGCGGCGCACCCTCGTCCAGCGATTCCGCTCGCCCCAGCACTGGCTCGAGATCTTCCGCACCTATTTTGGGCCGGTGGCGCGGGCCTTCGAGGCGGTCGGGCCCGAGGGCGAGGAGGCGCTCGCGCGCGACCTGCTGGCGCTGAACGAGCGGTTCAACCGCTCCGGCGACGCCACGCTCGTCCTGCCCAACGACTACCTGGAGGTCGTGGCCACCCGGCGCTGACCGGCCGGGCCCGGGGAGGTTTCGGCGCGTGCGCCCGGAGACGGATCCGGCCCGAACGTGCCACAACCCCGCCGGACGGAGTGCCGCCGCCCGAAACGGCCGCCGGCCGTTCGTGCTCCGGGCCGGTTTGGGCTGGGCGCAGGGCTCGCCGTGGTTAAATCCCAAGCTAAAGCTTGCGATTCAACCCGGACCTGAGGCAGGGGCGGATCGCCCACCGCCGGGCGACGGGGGCCGACCGGGCAGCGGGAGGCGGTTGAGGCCGCCTCCTTGGCCGCGGGATGGCGCGGGGCGGGCCCGGCGCTGCTGCCGCTCGGCCGGCCGGGCGAGCGGCCGCACGCCCCATGCCCGCCCCCCGCGACGACCTCTGCCATGAACCGACGCCCCCTTTGATGCGCTACGATGGCCAAGAAGGGGGGGCAATCGCCCATGACACGGATCGTGCTTGGCGTCGCGCTCGCGTTGTTGGTCGGTCTCGCCGCGATCGGCGGGTACGTGGTGGTGACGGATGGGGCCGCGGCCCAGGGCAGCGGCCCCTGGTGGCAGACTGCCGGCGGTGCCGAAGGGTTCGCGATCGCCGAATGGGGCACCGGCAACGGCCCGGGCGTCTCGCTGGACGACTGGATCGAGTCGATGCCCGCCGCCTGTGACATCCAGATCGTCGAGCGTGACGCCGGGTTCCGAAGCGTCATGTACCGCTGCCCGGACTGACGACCGTGGCCGATCCGAACGTGTCCCTATGCTTGTGATCTCGCCCGGGCGTTCCGACGAGCCGTTCTGAGCGGCGGGTGAC
>CADCWF010000212.1 GCA_902806345.1 uncultured Thermomicrobiales bacterium | reverse complement strand
TTGGCATCAGGTCGTTGACGAACTGCACCATGTAGGGAGAACGCTCCAGCATGAACGTGTTGATCGTGATCCCGTCGCGGGTGCAGCGGACGACCTCTTTCAGCGTCTCTTGGAACGTCCGCGGCGTGGGAGGGTAGCTGAACCGGACGTGGCCGTTGTCGAGGTGGGCGGTCGGCTCGCCGTCGGTGATCACGATGATCTGGCGGTTGCTCCCCTTCTGGCGGCCGAGAATCTGCCGTGCCAGCTGGAAGCCGTGCTGCATGTTGGTGCCGTAGTTGTACTCGTTCCAGTCGAGGGTGGGCAGTTCGGACGGCTTGATCTCCTGGGCCAGGTAGGAGAACCCGATGATGCTTAGATGGTCGCGCGGGTACTTGCCGCGGATCAGGGAGTCGAGTGCCAGCGCCACCTTCTTGGCGGCATTGAAGCAGCCGTTGTAGAGCATCGAGCGGCTCATATCGACCATCAAGACCGTGCTGACCCGCGTCGCGTACTCCGTCCGGTAGACCTCGAAGTCACGCGGCACCAGACGGACCCCACCCGCGGAACCCTGTTCGCCCCGTTGCACCGCGTTCATGATCGTCTTCGGGATGTCGAGCAGGAACGGGTCGCCCCATTCGTACGGCTTGGTGACGTCGGTTCGGTCGCCGGCGCCTCCCTCGCGCCGGAGGTCGTGCTGCCCCATCCGGTCGCGCTTCAGGTCTGCGAAGATGTCGTTCAGCGCCTTCTCGCCGATCTTGCGGACGCCCTGGGGCGTCAGCTCGTAGCCGCGCCGCGTCTTCTTGACGTACCCGGCGTCCTCCAGCAGCTTGGTGAGCCGCTGGAGCTGGTCCATCTGCTCGTGCTCCTGCTCGCCGAGTAGGTCGCGCACCGTCTCGTCGTCGAGGTTCGCCAAGTCCTCCCAGTCACGGACGTCGCGCAGTTGCTGCTCTAGCTCGTCGTAGGCGTTGAGGCGGTCCATCATCCGCATTGCCTCGGCCAACGTCAGCGACTCGTCGCCCGAGAACTTGAAGCGCTTGCGCCACTCGTCGGGTGGCACCATTCGGCCCAGGTTCTGGCCGAGGCGCTCCATCTCCTGGCGGACGCCGTCGTCCTGGAGCACCGCCTGCATCATTCCCTGCAATTGTTCGCGTTGCTCGGGCGACATCGATTGCATCAGTTGCTGCATCGCGCCCATCCGCTGCTGGAGGTGCTCCATCAGGTCGTCGAGGCTCTTGACGTCCGGGCCGAAGAACTGGCCCCAGCGGTGCATGAACTGCTCGAAGTTCGGATCGTCGCCCCGCTGTTTGGCCTCGAGCATCTCGTTCAGTTCGCCCATCATCTGGCGCGTCTGCTGGACATCCTCCGGCGTCATCTCCGAGAGCGCCTGCTGCATCCCCTGGAAGGACTGCTGGAGGATCTGCTCCTGGAGCATCGCCAGCAGCTCGTTGAACGCCTGCCTCGCCTCCGGGGTCATGAAGTCGTAGTCGGTCAGGCCCCGGATCGTGCCAGCGGCATCGTCCGGCAGCGCGTCGAGTTGATCCAACCGCTTCTGGGCCATCTGCTCGAGCATCCGGCGCAGTGCGGCGTCCGGCGCGTCGGAATCCTCGCCTCCCCCCTGCCCCGCCGCGGTTCCGTCCCGGCCCTGGCTCGCCTGCCCCGGTCCCGACTGGGAAGTGGCGGCCGTGGGCGGCGGCGATTCCGCACCTGTCGTTGCTGGGTCCGGTTCGCCCGACCGTCGTGATTCGCGCTCACTCGCGGTCTGTCCGCCAGGGGCCGGCCGGTCCGGGTAGTCCAGGTTTGCCTCGCGTTGGGGGTCCGAAGCAAGCCCGGCGCCGTCCAGCTTGCGGGCGATCCCCTGCCGCTCCGTCTCGACGATCTCGTCCAGTTTCTCCCGGATCTCGTCGATCATCGAACCGAGGTCGTACCGGCCCAGTTGTTCCTGACGCCGCTCTCGCAGCCGCTCGGTCAACTCGCGCAGCCCCGGCACGTGCTCGCCGTCCTGCTTCTCGAAACCCCACCGGAAGAGACGCTGGAGCGCCCGGTTGAGGTCGCCGTCCTGCATCAGGTCGTCGCTCATCGCCCGCATCAGGTCGTCGGCGGTGAGCGCGTCGATTTGCTGCGTGCCGTCCCAGCGGGAATAGAAGGAGCCGAGGCGAGAGATGGGCATCGAGGGCGCTCCTGGGGTGATGGGGTGAGTTGGTTTTTGGGTCATCGGGGGACCGGCGGTCGTTCTCCTACCCCTTTCACCCCACTACCCCACCACCCTCGTCAGCGGCTGTACCGCGCAGGGCCGCGGCCGGCGTCCTTGTTCAACCGGCGGTTGAGGTGGAGGCCTTCGAGGACGAACTCGACCGCCGAGGCGACCGCGGCCGGGTTGCCGCCGACATCCAGCTTGCCGATCGCCTCGCCCACCCCGTCCAGGTGGCTCAGTTGGTGGACGTAGTCCATCGCCGGCATCATCTCCGACGATTCGACGGTCAATCCGTTGTCGAAGGCGAGCACCAGGCGGTCGAACTCGCGTACCGAGAAGTGGCGGTTGAAGGCGCCTAGGATCGCGCTCTGGACCAGCTTGTCGACCACCTGGTCCTCGCGTACCTCCCCCATCCCCTCCAGCTCGATCTTGCCGGTGGTGCTCGCGAGGACGCCCGCGAGGTCGCTGATCCGAGGGGCAGCCTGCCGCTCGCTGAGGCGAACGGCCCGCCGCGTCGCATTGGAGATCAGGTTCTCGTAATTGGCCACGGACATCCGAACCGAAACGCCTGACCGCTGCGAGACATCGTGCGAGCGGCGAGCGACGTGGGTTAGCTCGGCGACGATCTCCTTCATGAACGCGGGGACCGTCATCTCGACGCCCTCGGTCCCGAAGACCGCCCGCTCCTGGTCCATGATCCCGATCTCGAGATCGATGGTCTCCGGGTAGTGGGTGCGAATCTGGGAGCCGTAGCGGTCCTTGAGCGGGGTGATGATCCGGCCCCGGTTGGTGTAGTCCTCGGGGTTGGCCGAAGCAACCACGAAGACATCGAGCGGCAGCCGGATCTTGTAGCCCCGGATCTGGACGTCCCGCTCCTCCATGATGTTCAGCAGGCCGACCTGGATGCGCTCGGCGAGATCGGGCAACTCGTTGAGCGTGAAGATGCCGCGGTTGGTGCGCGGAATCAGGCCGTAGGAGATCGTCAACTCGTCGGAGAGGTAGCGCCCCTCGGCGACCTTGATCGGGTCGACCTCGCCGATGAGGTCGGCGATGGTGGTGTCCGGGGTGGCCAGCTTCTCGCCGTAGCGCTTCTCGCGGCCGATCCACTCGATCGGAGTCAGGTCGCCCCGCTCGGCGACGAGGTCGCGGGCGAACCGGGAGACCGGCTCCAACGGGTCGTCGTTGATCTCCGACCCAGCGACGGTCGGCACTGCCTCGTCGAGCAGATTGACGAGGCTCCGGGCGAGACGTGTCTTGGCCTGACCGCGCTCGCCCAGAAAGATGATGTCCTGGCCGGAGAGGATGGCGTTCTCGATCTGCGGCACTACCGTCTGGTCGTAACCGAGCACCCCCGGGAACAACTCGTCACCGCGTCGAATCTTCGCAAGCAAGTTCCCCCGCATCTCCTCCCGGATCGGACGTGGACGGTAGCCAGACGCCCGCAGTTCGCCGAGGGTACCGGGACGGTCGTTGCCGACCTGAGACGATCGGTGGGCCGAAGCCATGGGACATTGCCTTTCGTATCGGTTCGGGTCCGTCAATCGCGCCACGGAGGTGGGTGGGAAGCACGGCCGAAGAGAGGACCAGGGACGGGCCGGCTCCTGCCGGGGTTCGGACCGCATGGGGATGCTACAACGGGCGGGATGCCTGTCAAGGAAGCACAGCCTACCCGTTCGGGCGGTCACGCCGGGGACGCCACGGCGCGGGCGGGTCTGGCGGTCCACTGGCGGGTCCCCCCGTTGGATCGGAATCGGCGGCCGGTTCCAGGACTGCCGACGCGGCGATCTCGGCAGCCGCGATCGCCACCGCTTCATCGTCAACCGGATGCTGGGTCGAGAACTGGGCCTCCGCTCCCGAACCGAAGCCGAGATCGAGGACAGCCGGCCGGTCTTTCTCGACGGCGATGATCTCGACGGTGCCCGGCCGCCCGGAGCGGAGCCGCCAGATGCCGGTCACCCGGTGGCGGGGATCATCGCTCGGTGCGTCGAGGCCGAGAGCGACGACGAGATCGAACCCGGCAACCAGATCGGCGGCAACCCGGAGCGGCGGACCGGTCAGCAGGCGGACGAACCCGAGGGCACCGTCGGCGTGGGCCGTGGATGCGATCTGGAACCCCCGCTTTCGGGCCTCCAGGAGCCGTGCCACGCCGTCGCCCCAAAGGTACATCGGGAGGTGGGGGCTGATCTCGTTGCACAGGAGCACCGAGGTTTCCGGCTCTGCCGCCGGATCGTCGAGGAATGCGAACGGCTCGAAGCCTCCGCGGAGGTAGTAGCGCCGGGTGCCCGGGGGCAACCACGGCAGCAGCGCACTCAACAGGGTGGTCTTACCGGCGCCGCTGGGTGCGGCCACTACGGCGAGGGACCAACGCCGGCGTACCGCGGCGGCCAGGAACGCAGCGACGGGAAGCTCCAAGGTACCGGTGGCGACCAAGCGGGCGAGCGGGATCGATGCCGGTCGGCTGCCCGGTCCCCACCAGCCGTATGGCGCATCGTACGAGGGCGGTCCATCCATCGGCAACGGTCCTTACGCGGGCGATGCGGCGGAGCGTGCTCGAGGCGGAACGTTTCAGTGCACGATCGCGGAGGCTCGAGGAAGCATCGACTATTCTGGGCGGGCCTGCCGCTCGGATGATGGCACGGACGTTGCGACGGCTTCGCGGTACGAGGGAAGGGCACTGAGGCCCCCTCTGGACACCTTGAAAACTGCACCGGTCCCTCCCCTTTCGTGCGCCACCAGCGCATGCACGCCGAGCGTTCCCCAGCGGCTCCGTCGGAACGCACGGCTCGCCTCAGGAGCCACTGACTTCCCCTTCGTTCCCCTTCGGGACCGGATGCAGACGCGGAGGAGGCGGCCGACAAGGCCGCCTCCTCCGCGTTCCCGAGTGGTATCGCCTCTGCTTCCCAATACCCAACCGCTCCGTCCAGCATGACGATCGACCCGACCTGTCCTACGACGGCGTCCACTCTAGGCGGGCGATGTGGGGCAACCCGCTGAACCGCTGGCGAAGGGCAAGGCCGAACCCGACAAGCAGGTCGTCGGGCGCCGGAAACACGACCCAATCGAGGGGCGCCTCGATCAGGCGGGCGTTCCGCCGGTCGAGCAGGGCGCAGGTCCGCCACTCGACAACGCGGTGGCGATCGAGCCAGGCGCCGACCGCCGCGAGGCTGAGGCCGCTGCTCACGATCTCCTCGACGACCAGTATCCGTTTGCCCCGGAGTCTCCCCACCGTTTGGTCGGCAAGCCGGATCCGCGTCGTCGCCTCCGAACCACGGTAGCGGGAGATGTCGAGCCGTTCCGCTTCGACGGCCAGGCCGAGCCGCCGGAACATCTCGGAGATGACCGCCACCGTTCGATCGGAGCCATGCCCAACCCCCAGGACCAAAGGTTGTTCCCCTCCCCGGCAGCTGCCAAGCCATTCGTCCGCCACCCGCTCCACCAGGGACGAGAGGTTGGCCCGTATCTCGGTCGCGCTGAAGAGAATCTCGCCGAGCGACTCTTGATTCGATTCCTCGACGGAGGGTGGATACGCCTGGTGCAGCCGCTCCAGGTCTCGCTTGTAGAGGAGCTTGATGCGGAGGTTGGGGTAGAGCGTCCGTACCCGGCGCAGCTTCCGGTTCTTCCGGGTCACCAGGGGTTGCCGCATGGTCGTGAGTTCGACGTACTGGTCGTAGCGCGGCAAGTAGAAGTCCGGGCTAAAAAACCCGATCGCTTGACCGGCGGGGTTCCACTCGATGGCGAACGAGGTCGGTTCGTACGCCCAGCGGATCCCATAGAACGACAGCAGACGGGCAAAATCGAACTCGGCCGGGTGGGCGAACCCTCCGTGGAGCAGGCGGCGGAACGCCGGCAGCGGGGGTTGCGACAGAGGCGGTGCCACCGCATTCGGTCCGTGGTCCGCCTGCCAAAGCCCAAACCCAGGGAGACCCTCGAACGTCTCCCTGGGCATCCCGATCCCGGACATACCATCACCACGCCGGCGGCCACCTCGGTCGCTGGCGCGACCAAGCCTGCCTCACCGGCCGACACTTCGTATTCCTGGCGGGGACGCTCCGATTCTTGCACGTCGCCGCGCTCGCGGCAACGGCCAGAAAGGCACCGGCAATGGCGGCTGGGAGGGGTGCTCGATCGGAGAACGCTAGCGTCTGACAGGACTGCTACTGACCGTCGGGCGGCCGGCCCGCCCACCGGCCACAGCCGGCGGTTCCGCACCGGTCCCGTCTCTCTGAGGGTCATGAGCCCGAAAGTCAGGATCGAAAGGTGGGCGAACGATGTCCTGGACTCGGCCCCGTGTCAGTGCCGCTTTCCGGTCGGGATCAGCACGACATCGCCCGGTTCAACGCGCAACTCGTCTGCTGCGGGGGGACCACCCCTGCTCCTTCGGGTACCACCAGGATCTGGTCGATGGTGTGGCGATGCCAGCGGTTGCGGGCGCCCTTGGCGAACGTCACCGCGTTCACGCTGAGGAGGGATGCTTCGCCCGCTGCGACCAGGTTCTGGATCCGAACGTCAACGACGAAAGTCGGAGACACCTGGCAGCCGCAGCCTCGCGATCCATTCGGACGCATTTCATCCTCGGTTGTCCCCCGTTCGAGTAGAGTGACGTTTGGGGTTCCATTTCGAATCGGAAACGACCACCCCTCTTCGGACTGTGCGACGACGGAAACGGTGATCAAAGCGTGCTCGTCCATCGCCCCCCTGCCGACGTCGAACGGATGCAACGTTCCTCGCCGGCAGCGGTCTTCCCGGGTCGCCCACTGACCCCCGAAGAGGACGCCATCGGCGACCCCGACGAGGAGGAGGAGGATGAGATCGACCCGACGTTGCCGGCCGATCTCTGGTTCCGCGGTCTAGACCCGGTCGGCCCCGTCGCAGTTCCGCACCGACGGGGCCCACGCCGGCCTGGGGTGGCCCGTATACTTCACCCCGGTATCAGACGATTGGACCCGCCGGGTCCAATCCGGGAGCGAGGAAGTTGATGGCCGACGGGGCAAACGATCATCGGTACGACCTGGTGCTGTTGGGCGGTGGCACAGGGGGATACGTCGCCGCGATCCGGGCCAAGCAGCTCGGGCTGAGCGTCGCCGTCGTGGAGGAGATCAAGCTCGGCGGCACCTGCCTCCATCGAGGCTGCATCCCGACCAAGGCCATGCTCAAGTCGGCCGATGTCTTGGACCAGGTGAAAAAGGCGGCCGAGTTCGGCGTCAACGTCGCCGGCGATGTCTCCTTTTCCTACGAAACGGCGCTCGGCCGCTCGATCAAGGTAGTCGACGGCCAGTACAAGGGGCTGCTTTACCTCTTCGACAAGAAGCACCGTATCCCCGTCTACATGGGCCGGGGTCGCCTCCTCGCTCCGAACCAGGTCCAGGTGACGCCGAACGACGGGGGCGAGACGTTCACCCTCGACGCTCGGGACGTGATCGTCAACACCGGTTCCCGGCCGCGGCCGATCAAGGGCATCCCGTGGGACGGGGAGAAGGTGATCAACTCCGACCACGCCGTCTTGCTCGAGCACCTGCCGGCGAGCTTTATTATCCGGGGCGGCGGCGCGACGGGCGTCGAGTGGGCGTCCATCTACCACCGCTACGGGTCGAAGGTGACGTTGGTTGGCCGCGTCGTGCCTCAGGAGGACCGCGAAGTCTCCGACGCCCTGCTGAAGAGCTTCCAGCGGCAGAAGATGGACGTGGCAGCGGAGGCCCGGCCAGCACCCGAGGACTACGACCTCACCGCCGACGGAGTATCGGTGAAGCTGACCGACGGCAAGGGCAAGGAGCGAATCGTCCAGGCCGAGGTGCTGCTCGTCGCGATCGGGCGGCAGGGCAACATCGAGGAGATCGGGCTGGAGGAGGTCGGGGTCAAGACCGAGGGCGAGTACATCCCGGTCGACCCGATGATGAAGACGAACGTCGACCACGTCTACGCGATCGGCGACGTCAACGGGCAGCAACTCCTGGCCCACACCGCGATGCACCAGGGAATCATCGCGGTCGAGCACATCTGCGACTTGAACCCCTACCCGCTCGATATCCTCAACTCGCCCTCTTGCACCTACTGCGAGCCGGAGATCGGCAGCGTCGGTCTGACCCAGCAGGAGGCCGAGAAGCTGGGGCACACCGTCAAGGTGGGCAAGTTCCCGATGCGGCCGAACGCCAAGGCGGTCATCGAGGGCCACGCGGACGGGTTCACCAAGATGGTCGCCGACGCCGAGACCGACGACCTCCTGGGGGTCCACATCATCGGCCCCCACGCCACCGAGCTGATCGCCGAGGCGGCACTCGGCCGCCTGCTGCAGACGACGCCGCAGGAGATCGCGATGGCGGTCCACCCCCACCCCACCGTCTCTGAGGTGATGGGGGAAGCGGCGCTTGACTTGCTCGGGCACGCGATCCATATCTAGAGCGGCGAGGAACGAAGTTATCCCCTCCACCGTCATCCCGAGCGGAGCCAAGGGATTCCGTCGGACCGCGCCGCCGCACGAGATCCCCCGGCTCCGCTCGGGATGACAGGAGGAGAGGTCGGCGGACGGTCTTTCCGCGATGCCGTCGCCGTGTTGGTAGCCGAGAGAAGCCTCGGCCCGGCCCCCGCTCCCGCGCAGGAGCGCCGTCACCCCCACCCCCCTCTCGACACGGGTTCCCGAGTAGGACCCGAGGCGCGGGAGAGGGGGCTTCTTCTTCCGTATCTCTTGTCCGGGAGGGTCGTCAACGTTCCCGGCCGTCGAGCCAGGCGATGCAGGTTGCGATGCGGCCGGTCGCGGCATCGAGTGCCCCCGCGTCCCCGGACACTTGGAGACTCCAGGAGCGGATTCCGTCCGCGATGGGCGCGGCGTCGCGGTCGCCGCGCTCCTGGTAGGCGCAGACGATCAAGCGGCCACTGGGTGCGAGGACGCTCGCGAGCAGGCGGTCGACTAGGTCGCGGCGGCGGGTCTGCGGGACGTAGACCAGTTCGGTGCGGACGAAGTCGAAGCGGGGGGCGGCGTCAAGGCGATCGCGTTGCCGACGAAGATCCGATCGGTCCGAGCCGGGAGCCTGGTTCTCGCCAGGGCGGCGAGCTTTGGCGAGATGACGAGGCCGGATGCTTCGAGGTCATGGCCTCGCTCGGTAGCCCAGATGACGATGGTCTCCATCAGCAGGCCGTTGGCGCAGCCGATGTCGAGGAAGGAGCCGTCGCGGTCGATCGCCTCGACGTTTACCTTCCGCCGGCGCTCCCAATTGGCCGCGTCGCCGTTCAGGCCGGATTGCCCCCGCGCGTCGGCGCTCGACAGGTAGGCGGTCTCCAGCAACCGCGAATTCTCGGCGTACCAACGCACCTCGTCGATCGCGCCGGCGCCGAGTGCCGCGTCGATTCCGAGTCGGACCTGCCGGGGATTCTGGTGCTCGGTCACGATGACGACCGGTCGAGCCACGCGGCGATCGTCCGCTCGTCGTGGGCGAAGGCGAGGTCCGGCAGGGCGTCCGGGGCGAACCAGCCGACCTCGACCAGGTCGTCGCCCGCAACGGCGTCGCCGAGCGCGCTGGCGGCCTCGTAGACGGCGAGGACGACCGTTTCGCCCGGGGCCGAGATGAGGGTCAGCAGGGGGCCGAGTTCGACCTCCAGACCGACCTCCTCGCGGACCTCCCGCCGAGCCGCCGCCTCGACCGATTCCCCCCGCTCGACGAAGCCGGCCGGGAAACTCCACCGGCCGGCTTCGCGGGTGCCGGGGCCGCGCCTGCCGAGGAGGACGCGGCCCCGGTTCTCGATGAGGACGGCCACGGCCAGCTTGGGGTCCAGGTAGGTGACGGCGCCGCACCCGACACAGACGGGGCGCTCCCGGCCGTCTACCGCACGGGACTCGGTCTCGTGGCCGCACCGCTGGCAGAACAGCTCTGCTCGCTGGATCGACGAGACCGCAAGCGCCCTCGGTTGATCCGATTCCGTGCCGACCCCGTCCTCACTACCGCAGCCCAAGGATTCTCCAGGGGTTGGGCACCGGTCCGAGGGGAACCTCGATCAGCAGCGGCTCCCTCGCAACGATCCCCTCCGTGACCGCCGCCTCCAGCGCCACCGGCGTCTCCACTCGGCGGCCGCCGATGCCGAATGCCTTCGCCAGCGCCAGGAAATCGGGGTTGCGGAGGTCGGAGGCGATCGTCCGGCCGCCGAACTGCTCGTGCTGGATGCGGCGGACGTTGCCGTAGGCGTCGTCGTTGAAGACGACGACCACGGCGGGGATCTCGTGGCGGGCCATGGTCGCCAGCTCGTTCAGGCAGAAGCCGAAACCACCGTCGCCGTTGACCGAGACGACGGCCCGTTCGGGCAGCGCGACCTGAGCGCCGAGCGCGGTCGGGAACCCGTAGCCGAGGGTGCCCTGGTAGCCGGGCGTGACGTAGGTGCGCGGCTGATAGACCGGGAAGGCCAGGTTCGACCAGTACCCGACCTGGGTCATCTCGGAGACGAAGATCCCGTCGTCCGGCAGCGCCCGCCGGATCGCCATCGCGAACTCGGCCTGCGGTCCCACAGCCTGGGTGCGAGCCGCCAAGCCGTCCTTCAGTGCCTGAAGCTCGGCCTCTCGCGAAACGCGCTCCCTCCCGGCGGTCTCAACGAGATCCGCCAATGCCGCTACCCCGGCGCTGGCGTCGGCCTCAATCCCGATGGTCGGCGAATAGTTGCGGCCGATCTCCTCGACGTCGATATCAAGCTGGATGACGATTCGGTCCGGTCCGAGCCCCCAGGCCGCCGTTGCAGGTTCAACAAACCGGGTACCGACCGCCAAGATCACGTCGGCTTCCGGCAGCAGCTCCATCGCGCCCAAAATGCTTTGGGCCAGCGGGTGACGGTCGGAGAGCGCGCCCTTGCCGTTCGACGTCATAACCACGGGTGCCTGGAGCATCTCCGCCAGGCGCCGAAGTGCCTCCGCCGCTCCACCGCGGACGACGCCGCCTCCGGCCCAGATGAGGGGCTTGGCCGCGTTCGACAGCATCGCCGCCGCCCGCTCCAGGAGTTCGGGGTCCCCCGCAAACGGCGGCGCCTGCGCCTCCCTGGGCAGGAGCTTGACATCGGCCGTCGCGAAGAGGGTATCCGGGGGAATCTCGATCTCGACCGGCCGCGGTCGACCGGTCCGGAGTTCGCCGAATGCCTCGCGGACGAGCGTCGGGATCTCCTCCGGCGTCATGGCGCGGCGTGCCCACTTGGTCACCGAACGGACCATCTCGAGTTGGTTCGGGATCTCGTGGAGCAGGCCGCGGCCGAACTCGATCAGGTCCGACTGGATCTGCCCGGTCACGCAGAGCACCGGGGAGTTGCAGGCGTAGGCCGTGCTGAGGGCGGCGGTCGCGTTGAGCAACCCGGGTCCCGGCACCACCAGGCAGGTACCGACTTCGCCGGTGACTCGGGCGTAGCCGTCCGCCATATAGGCGGCTCCCTGCTCGTGGCGGGTGTGGACGACGCGGACCGTCTCCCTCGCCGCATGCAGGGCATCGAAAGCGCCGTCGAGTTGCACCCCGGGCAGACCGAAAATGGTCGAGACGCCGTTCGTCGCCAACGACGCGACGAGCGCCTCGCCGCCGGTCATCGTCGCCGCCGTCGGCAACGCGGCAACGTCGGTCTGGCTCCGTTCTTCCGTTCGCAACACCCTCTGTCCCCCTTTTGGCGGCGGGCGAAGCCGCACGCGTCCGTCCCGATCTCCCGATTCGGATTGTACGTCCATCTCAGCACTACCTTTTTGATAGGCACGTGCTACACTGCGAATCAACCCGATCGTGCGCCGCGAATGATGTCGCCGCATTCGTCTGTGCCCGCCGTTCCTCGAAAGATTGGCGACTGGTTTCTACCGAGGGTACGGGATGGAACTGCTCCTTGTCGTCGCCCGGCTGGTGCTCGCCGGGGTGTTCGTCGTCTCGGGGGTTGGCAAGCTCCTCGACCTCAAAGGCTCCGAGAACGCGATGCGCGGGTTCGGCCTGCCGGAGCGGTTGGCCAAACCGGCGGGGCTCGCCCTCCCGTTCGTCGAGTTGCTGGTGGCCCTCTTGCTGCTCCCGGTCGCGACCGCGACCTTCGGGGCCTGGGCGGCGGCGGCACTCCTGGCGGCCTTCATCGCCGGCATCAGCTACAACCTAGCCAAGGGTAAGCGGCCGGACTGCCACTGTTTCGGCCAGTTCCATTCCGAGCCGATCGGTAGGCCGACGCTGATCCGCAATGGCGTGCTCTCGGCCATCGCGCTCTTCATCGGCGTCAGCGGGCTGGCCGGAAATCCCGGCCCCAGCCTCGTGGAGTGGACGAGGGGGTCTGGCATGCTCGAGTCTGTCCTGCTGGTGCTCGTGATTGTCGAGGCGCTCGTTCTGGCCGGGGTGGTCTGGCTCCTGGTTCACCTGCTCGGGCAGAGCGGTCGCCTCTTGATCCGGATGGATCGGATCGAGGAAGCCCTGGCCGACGCCAACATCGAGCTGGGCGCCCTCGACGACGACGAGGAAGAGGCGGACGAGGATGAGGGCCTGCCGATCGGCGCCCCTGCCCCCGCCTTCAGTCTGACCGGGCTCTACGGCGAAACCACGACCCTCGATTCCCTGCGGGCTCGCGGCAACCCGGTGATGCTGGTCTTCACCGACCCCGGTTGCGGGCCCTGCAACGCGCTGATGCCGGATATCGGCAAGTGGCAGCGCGATCTCGGCAGCAAGCTGACGGTCGCCTTGGTCAGCCGGGGCGCGGCCGACGCGAACAAGGGCAAGGCGAGCGAGCACGGTATCAGCAACGTCCTCCTCCAGGAGGACAACGAAGTCGCGGACGGCTACAGGACCTTCGGCACCCCGACAGGGGTCCTCGTCTCCGCCGACGGCCTCGTCGCCAGCGGCGCCGCCCCTGGTGGAGAGGCGATCAGGAAGTTGGTCAACCAGGCCGCCGAGGGCAAGGTTCCGGCACCGAAGCGGATCGAGGCCGCCGCCCTGCCGGTCAAGCCGAAGGCGCCGCGCACCCAGGCCCCGGTTCCGCCGGCAAACCTCGGCCAACCGGCGCCGGAGATCGCTCTCCCCGATCTCACCGGCAAAGAAGTCCGCCTCGCCGACTTCAAGGGCCAACCGACCGCCGTTCTCTTCTGGAATCCGGGCTGTGGCTTCTGCCAGCGGATGGTCGAGGACATCAAGGCCTGGGAGGCAAATCCCCCGGTCAACGCCCCCAAGCTGCTCGTCGTCTCGACGGGAGAAGTCGAGCGCAATCGCGAGCACGGCTTCACCTCGCCAATCGTCCTCGACAGCGGCTTCAACACCGGCCGCGCTTACGGCGCCAGCGGCACCCCGAGCGCCGTTCTGGTCGATGCCGGGGGCAACTTCGCCTCCGGTATCGCAGTCGGCGCCCCCGGCGTGCTCGGGCTCCTCCGCAACGAAGCCCCCGCGGCTGCCGAGAACGGCAACGGGCGGCGAGATCCGGCGGCGCTGGCGCTCGGTTCACCTGCACCCGTTGTCCGCTTGCCGGACCTCTCGGGCAACATGGTCGACCTTGCTGACCATCGCGGCACACGGACCCTCCTGCTCTTCTGGAACCCGGGCTGCGGCTTCTGCAAGAAGATGGTGGACGACCTCAAGGCCTGGGAGGCCAGCCCTCCCCCCGGCGCGCCCAAGCTAATGCTCATCTCGAGTGGGTCGGCCGACGAAAACCGGGAGATGGGGCTGCGGTCCCCGGTCCTGCTCGATCGCGATTTCAGCGTCGGCAACGCCTTCGGCGCGAACGGCACGCCGTCGGCGATCATGGTCGACGCCCAGGGCAACATCGCCTCGCAGCTCGCCGTCGGTAAGCCGGGCGTGATGGAGCTCGCACGGTCAACCCGCGACGCTCAACCAACCCGCGTTTAGCATCACCGAGCGCCGACCGGACAAACTGGAGTGCCGCCGAGCCCCCCGTCCACGAGGACTGGGGGCTCGTGCTTGTCATGACTCACCTAACCGTCAACCCGCGGGTTCGTCAAGTCAGACTGCTGAGCGCGGTTCGTCCCGTGCGGGTTTCGGGAAGCGATCGGCGCTGATGGAGGCCGATCAGGTCCCGATGCTTTCAACCGGGGGGGCGCCGCAGGGTTCCACGTGCCACAACACCTCCGCGCCTCCGGCAAGCGAGACCTCGGCCAGGAAATCGGCGAGACCCTCCCGCTCGACAAAGTAGCTGTTCTCGTGGGGGTGGGCCTCCGACGACTCGTATCTGGTCACGACCTTGTAGAAGGAGGGGCGTCGCCGGTTCGCCTCCTCCCAGGGCTCCGCGTGGCGATAGTGATACCGGCCGCCACGGGCGATGCTCGCCCAGTCGACGAGCGCCCAACCGCTGCCATCCGGGTTGTCGGGAACCCAAAGGTCATCCTTGGTCGACCGGTTGCGCCGCTGGTCGCCGTTCATCTCCCGAGCCCTATCCCTCGTCCCCGAGCTGATCCCGGACGATCATCTTGATCGTCTCCACGGTTGCCTCGAATCGGTAGTCCCGATCCTTTCCGCGCCGTTCGCGGACGAACAGTTCGATGTCGGGATGGAGCCGGATCCGCCGCCAGGTGTCTTCGGGGGGCGATGTCTCGACTTCGAGCATTGCGGCGATCTCGTCGTCGCTGAGCGAGGCGAGACGCTGCCTGATCTGGTCGAGTGGCAGGTGGTTCGCCTTCAGGAGTGCGATCGCTCGGAGGCGGACGAGGTGTCCGAGGTTGTATGTTGCGGTCGGCCCGCGACCGAGCGCGGGTGGCAAAAGCTTCTGGGATATGTAGTATCGGATCGTGCGGCCAACGATCCCGGTCTGCTGCTCCAGATCCGCCAGCGTGTAGCGGTACGGTTCTGGCAAGGAGACGGCCCGGGCGGCGCTTCCCCGCGGCGGAACGCCGCGGCGCCATCCAGCGGCGGGACGGTCCCCGGGGTCGCTGGCGGCAAGGGTTTCGGTCCGGCGCAGCGATTCGTCCGAACGGTGAGGCATGACGGAGAGCGTACCGCCACCGAAGCGTCCTGTCATGCCAGAATCGAGAATCCGACTTCCGCCCCCCCCGTGGGCGCTGTCCCATCCGCATCGATCGTCCTATCATGGTCATTACTCGCATCCAGGGAGGTGGTTCTCGATGACGTCCAACGATTCTCGGCCCGCTGCGGAGAGCCACGCGGTGACCGCCGAAGTCGCGATTGCCCAGCAAATCGGGGAGACGCTCGAGGCCGCGGGTCTGTTCGTGGATGTCGAGATCTCAGGCGGGGAGGTCACCTTATCGGGCGAGGTGGACTCCGAGCGGAACCGAGTCGCGGCCCTCGACGTAGCCACTTCCGCCGTCGGTTCCCGAGGCTTGGCGGTCGTCGATGCCCTGGAGATCATCGAGTTGTCCCCGGACTCGGGGTTCGACCGCGACGCCTTCCCCCTCGCCGATGAGCCCTGGACGGCGGAGGTCGCCGGCGCTCCGCACGACCCGAACCGCTCCGATCCCGAACTCGACCCAGACTTCACCGATGACCTGGGGACGACCGATCCTCAGGTCGCGGTCGCGGAGGGCATCCCCTACTATCCCCCGACGGACCCGGTCGTCCGTCCATCGTCGGGCCCCGAAGCGCTCGAGATTCTCGGCGGGTTCGGCTCCGACGACTTGGGCGATGACGAAGCTGCCGACGGCGCTCCGGGTGACGAGGATCTGGTCGAGGCCGTCGCGGACGCCCTCCGCCGCGATGCGTTGACGAGCGATCTCGCCATCACCGTGCTCGTCCGGGGGGGCGTGGTCTACCTCCGAGGCGAGGTTCCTTCCGTCGACGATGCGGCCGCCGCCGAGGCCATTGCCGGCGACGTGCCGGGAGTGGTCGAGATCCGGGAGGAACTCCAGACCACCGGCGGAGCCTGAGAGGCGCAGCTTGCTGTTCCCCGGAAGACCGACGGTACAGGGTTTCAACCGGAGGTGAGCTTCGTTGGGTCCGCAGGCGTTTATCTGGTTCGGCGTGGCCGGAGGGGCAGCGGTTCTCGGTTTCTCCCTGCTCTATGCCCGGTACGTTCGCCGAGATGCCACCGCGGTTCGCTCCGGCGGAGGGTTCACCTTATTCGCCCTCTTCATGTTCGCCTGCGCCCTCGGTGCCCTGGCCGCCGGTCTCGCCGCGGTGCGAGTCGGCCGATGATTCCGCACAACGGCTCGTTCCGGCCCCGTGTCGTCGGGGTCGTCCACCTTGACGCGCTGCCCGGCACGGCGCGCGGAGCATCGGCGACCCGTTTCCCTTTGCTGCTGGACCGCGCCCGGCGAGATGCCGCCGCGTTCGCGGAGGGCGGGGCGAACGCCCTCATCGTCGAGAATTTCGGGGACGTGCCGTTCGTCAAGGACAGCGCCCCGCCATCAACGATCGCCGCAATGACCCTCGCGGTCGCCGCCGTGCGCGAGGTGAGCGATCTCCCGGTCGGCGTCAACGTCTTGCGCAACGACGTCTTAGGGGCGGTCTCCGTCGCCGCCATGGCCGGCGCCTTGTTCGTCCGAGCCAACGTCTACGTCGGGGCGGCCTTGACCGACCAGGGGATCATCGAAGGGCGTGCGGAAGAGGTGCAAGCCCTGATCCGCCGCCTCGCCACCCCAGTTGCCGTCTGGGCCGATGTCGACGTCAAGCACGCCGTCCAGCTCGCAGCTCGGCCCCAAGGGGACCTCGCCGAGGACGCGGTCGAGCGTGGTCTTGCCTCAGCGGTCATCGTCACCGGCAGGGCGACCGGGCAGCCGGTGTCGCTGTCCGATCTGCAGGCGGTCACCGTCGCGGTACCGACAACGCCCGTCTACGTCGGATCCGGCGCCACCGCTGAGAGCGTCCACCGGTTACTGACGGCTGCTTCCGGAATCATTGTCGGTACCGCCGCCAAAGCCGACGGGTTGCTCGCCAACCCGGTTGACTCGGCGCGGGTGCGAATGATAGTTCGCGCCGCGGTGAACAGCCCGGTACTAGGCGACGCGCACGGCACCGATTCCTGACCCGGTAGGAGTTACTCACTACCGGTAATACGGGATCAGGTTGGACGTCAGGACTCGCAGTGCAAGTCCTTGTCTCCCCCTCGTTTCGAGAGGAAGAAAGGTCGGGAGTGAGAGTGGGCCGGGGAGCGACGCCCAGCCCGATGTTGGACCGGACACCGGCCGAAGTGCGTCCGGTCGTGCGTCTCAGGGAGCGCTTCGTGGGCCAGCTAGACGCCGCTGAAGCGAGGACGCCGCTTCTCGGCGAACGCGGCCAGCCCCTCCTCGTAGTCCGCCGAGGCGTCGAGCCCGCCTCGCAGGGCGTTGACCCGAGCGCGGACAACGTCCTGAGGACCTGCGGCGGTCTCGCGGAGCGCCCGCTTAACGGCGCGTACAGCAAGCGGGGCGTTGGCGGCGATCGACCCCGCTAGTGCGATCGCAGCGGCGACCACCTCCTCGGGGTCGACCAGGATGTCGATCAGCCCGATCCGTGCCGACTCTTCGGCATCGATTCGGCGTCCGGTGAAGAGGAGGTGCCGGGCGGCCCCGAGACCGACGAGCGACGGCAAACGGTGCACCCCGCCTGCCCCCGGGAAGACGCCGATCTGGACTTCGGGAAACCCGAAGACCGCGTCCCTGCTACCCACCCGCAAGTCGCAGGCGATCGCCAGTTCGGCTCCCCCGCCGAGCGCAAAGCCCCGCACCGCCGCGATCGTTGGGAACGGCAGGTCGGCAAGCGCTTCCGCGGCCATCTCGACCGCGGCCGTGTGCTCGCTGCGTCCCTCCGGTGTCAGTCGGCGGCGCTCGATGAGGTCAGCGCCCGCCGAGAACGCACGGTCCCCCGCTCCGGTAAGCACCAGCGCCCTGATCCCTTGGTCCGCGGTCAACGCCTCGCAGACTTCATGAAGCTCGCCCGTCATGACGGCGTCGATGGCGTTCCGGGCATCGGGGCGGGAGAGAATCAGGATCGCGACCTGGCTTTCGCCCTCGGGTTCGAGCCGGAGTGTCCGAAAGGTTCGGGCGGATAGAGACGCCATCCGGGTGCACCTCCCCGTTCGACGATACCGGGAGCCGGCGGCAACAAGGGGTCTGCGATCATCTCCTCGCGCAAATAACGGCGACGCACCGGGAGTTGGGCGTGGGCATCACATCGAGGCGATTGTGGTCGTGGCTCAAAGCTCCGCAGGGCCGGGACGGGAGCGGAGGCGACGGCCGCCACACGCGCTTCGGCGTCAGGCGTTTGCCCGCTCCGTGGCCGAGGTCAAGGCCCGGCGGGTCAACCCCACAAGGACGCGTCGGCGGTACTCAGCCGACGCGTGCAGATCGTCGAGGAGATCCAACCCATCGCCGACTCGAGCTGCCGCGCTCGCGATCGCCGTCTCGTCCAGGGCGGCCCCGCGCAGGAGCGCTTCTGTCGCGCCAGCACGCCGACCGCTGGCCACCGCGCCGGTGACGCCAACCCTGGCCTCGGCGCACCTCCCGGCAACATCCAGCACCACCACGACAGCCACGCCCACGAGCGCATACCCGGAAGCCTGGTTTGCCAACTTCTGGTAACTGCCGCCAGCGCGACCGGGTAGCACCGGCACCTCGACCGCGGTCAGGAGCTCATCCGGCTCGAGAGCCGTTGTCAGCAGATCGACGAAGAACTCGGCCGCTGCGATGCGGCGTTCCCCCGCCGGGCCACGGGCGACGACGGTGGCGTCGAGGGCGAGGATCGCGGCCGGGTAGTCCGCGGCGGCATCGGCGTGTGCGAGCGCCCCACCCACGGTACCCCGGTTCCGCACCTGGCGGTCGCCCACTTGCCCGGCGGCCTCCGCCAGGACCAGGGCGTGATCGCGGACGAGCAGGTCGCGCTCGAGCTGGTGGTGCGTGGTCAGGGCACCGATACGGAGCACGCCATCGGCGACGGCGATACCGCGGAGTTCTTCGACGGCGGAGAGGTCGATCAGATGGTCCGGCTCGACGAGGCGAAGTTTCATGATCGGCAGCAGGCTGTGGCCTCCCGCCAACACCTTGGCATCGGCGCCGTGCGTGCCGAGGAGGCCGATCGCCTCGTCGAGGTTGGCGGCCTTGTGATAGGTGAACGGGGCCGGATTCACTCGCCTTTGTCCCTTCCGGTCGCGTCGTCGTCCGCCAACCGTTCGCCGTCCATCCCTAGTCCGCGCCGATCGGCTGAGCCGCCTCGCCGGCGGCCAGGCGAGTGGAGGCGGCTTGGACCGCGCGCACGATGTTGTGATACCCCGTGCAGCGGCAGAGGTTGCCATCCAGCCCATGCCGGATCGTCGCCTCGTCTGGGTCCGGCTCCTCCGCCAGGAGGGCGGCCGTGGACAGGATCATCCCCGGCGTGCAGAACCCGCACTGGAGGCCGTGCTCGTCCCAGAATGCCCGCTGGATCGGATGGAGCGTGCCCTTCGCGGCGATCCCTTCGATCGTCGTCACGGCACGACCGTCTGACTGCACCGCCAGCACCGTGCAGCTCTTGACGGCCTCACCATCGAGGAGCACGGTACACGCCCCGCACTGGCTCGTCTCGCAACCGACGTGGGTGCCGGTCAATCCGAGCTGCTCCCGCAGGAGGCCGACAAGAAGCGTCCGCGGTTCGACGGCGAGCCGCCGCTCCTCCCCATTCACCTCGACCCGGATCGGAACCTCCACCAGCGCCTCCCCCTTGCCCGTCTCGCCCCGTATTAGTCGCGATTCGCCTTGTTCTCCAGGCACCCGAAGAATTGGCCGACGATCGTCTTCGCCGCGGGTTGGATGACCCGCCCGCCGATCCGCGCCAGCGTCCCCCGGATGTTCGCCTTGCCGCTCCAGTTGACGCGGGTCGTTTCGCCATCGACCACCAACTCGATTGTTCCTTCGCCGGAGAGATTGCCGGCAGGGCCCTTGCCCTCGACGAGCATCGTGTAGCGCTCGGGCTCGTGCTTGTTGCTGATCTTGACCCTGCCCTGGTACGTGCCGCGGATCGCGCCGATCCCGATCTTCATCGTCGCTTCGTACTCGTCCGGTCCGATCTCGTCGAGCTTCTCGCAGCCAGGGAGGCACTGCCGCAGCGACTCGGGATCGAGCAGGAACCGCCATACCCGTTCGCGCGGGGCGCTGAACGAATGGTCGCCCGACAACTCCATCGACTCCCCTCCCCTAGGCCGGACGGCGCGGTCGACCGCCAAGCCAAACGCGCCCGAGTGTAGCACGCCCCATTTTGTCCACCGTCAGCCACGGATACGGACCAGCACCGTCGTGTCGAGCGGCCGCCACGGCGGCCGTGAAGCGGCATAGAATAGGGGGAATAGCCGGGCCGCCAAGGTTTGGCCGAAGGGAAGGAGTCCTCCGTGGTTACCGCCGGCCCCGTGACCCTCGAACGCGCGCGGATCAAGGAGCTGACCGATTCGGAGCAGCGCCGCTTCAACGAGCGAACGCCGAAGTCCGCCGCAATGTTCGAGCGGGCCCGCCGCTCGATGGTGAACGGCGTTCCGTCGTCGTACCAGGTCCGCGACCCCTGGCCGGTCTACTTGGCAGAAGGACGCGGCTCGCGCGTTTGGGATGTCGACGGCAACGAGTACACCGACTTCCACAATGGCTTCGGTTCGATGGTCCAGGGACACGCTCACCCGGCGATCGTCGAAGCCGTCCAGAAGCAGGTGGCGCGGGGCACCCACTTCGCCGCCCCCACCGAAGACGCGATCGCCGTCTCAGAAATGTTGGCCGAGCGCTTCGGTTTGCCGTTCTGGCGCTACGTCAACTCGGGCAGCGAAGCGACCATGGACGCAATCCGCATCGCCCGAGCCGCCACCGGTCGCGACACCATCGTCAAGATCTTTGGCTCCTACCACGGCCACCATGACTACGTCATGGTCTCGATCGGCGTCCCCTTCGACAAGATCGGCGACCCGGACGACTACGCCTCCCTCCCCTATGGCGGCGGCATCCCGAAGGCCGTCTCCGACATGACGATCGCCGTCCCGTTCAACGACGCCGAGGTGATGGAGCGACGGATCGCGCGCCTGTTTGATGAAGGCCGACCGCCGGCGTGCGTCATCATGGAAGCTGCCATGATGAACCTCGGCGTGATCTTGCCGGAGCCGGGGTACCTGGAGGCGGTCCGCGAGATCACCCGGCGCTACGGGGTCATCCTGATCTTCGACGAGGTCAAGACCGGCCTCTGCGTGGCGGCCGGCGGCGCGACCGAGAAGTTCGGCGTGACGCCGGATATGGTGACGCTCGCCAAGGCCCTCGGGGGCGGTCTCCCGTCCGGGGCGATCGGGGGCAGCGTCGAAGCGATGGCCGCCGTCGCGGACGGGCGGGTTTACCAGGTCGGCACGTACAACGGCAACCCGCTGACGATGGCGGCGGGCCGGGCCAGCCTGGAACACGTCCTGACCCCCGGCGCCTACGACCACCTGAACGCGTTGAACGACCGGTTGCTCGCCGGCTGCGACGCGGTCCTGCGGCGCTACGGCCTGCCGGGATACACGGTCGGCATCTCGTCCAAGGGCACCGTCACCTTCTCCTCGGGCCGAATCGCCGACTACACCTCGTTCATGGCCAACCAGGACGCCGACATGTCCGCGCTCGCCTGGGCCTGGAACATGAACCGCGGCATCTTCATGACCCCCGGCCGGGAAGAGGAGTGGACCCTCTCGGTCGCGCACACCTTTGAGGACGTCGATCGCTACGTAAGTGTCTTCGAAGAGATGGCTAACGAGCTGACCAGATAGCCGATGGATCTTCGGGGGGCGCCCGTCGCCGGCGCCCCCCCGGCCGTTTCTGAATCATCATCGCGTCAACTCGGGCACAAGTCAGGCACGCCCCCTCCGGTTCCGGCTAGAGCATTCCCGCCGCAGACTGGCCGGCGCCATCTGATGGTCACCTCCCCCGGCGTAGCGGTACCAACGGGTCCACGACGGCCCTATGGCGGCTGGACGTGCTCCCCGTACCCTCTTCCCGTGTCGCGGGAACTCGAGGAGGGACAGACCGCCGGCGCTCCCCGTGCGTTCGGCCCCCCAACGGCACGCCCCCGCACCCTTCGTCGCCGTTCGGCACCCGGCCAAATCGGCGTAATTGTTGGCACCGCGCCGCCGCGCCCTCCCGGCGGCCGCACCCAGGGACGACGACCCGCGGAGACGGCCCGGATGCGAAACGCTCACCGACCTACCGCCTTCGGCCTGGCGCTCGGGCTCTCGCTCGCGGCCGTTGCTGCCCCGGTCATGCCGTCCTCGACGGCCGCCGCTCCCGACGGTTCGGGCTACTGCGCCGACCTGGAGGAGGCAGCCTTCCTCGACCTCATCAACAGGTATCGCGCCGAGAACGGGCTCCAACCGCTCGGGTTCTCGCGGACGCTGAGCGAAGCTGCGGAATCGCATAGCTCCGACATGGCGGCGACCGGCTACTTCGACCACACCATGAGCGACGGCACGACCGTCGAGCAGAACATCCGGTTCCACGGCTACGACGGGGGAACGTACGGCGAGAACATCGCGGCCGGCACCGACACCGCCGCCTACGCCTTCGAGACCTGGCGGTACAGCCCGACGCACAACGAGAACATGCTTCGTCCCGCCTACGGGGCAATCGGGATCGGCCGGGTTCAGGGTGGCGGGTCCGGGTACGGGTGGTACTGGACGACGATCTTCGGGGGCGAGCTCGACGACCCGGCGTCAGTTTGCGCCGACGCAAGCGAGCGGGCGCGTACCGTCGGTGACGTGAACCTCCGGCTGGGCCCAGGCCCCGAGTACGACATCGCCAGAGCGGTGCCTGCCGGGGTTGAGTTTCCGGTCGTGGGCGAAGAGGTCAACGGGTACCTCCCCGTCGAGCACGACGGCGAGACGGTCTGGGTGGCTCAGGAGTTCCTGGCGGTCGAGGGAGTCGTACCGACGGCGGCGCCGATTCCGGTCCCGGAGCCGGTCGTTTCCGTGACGGAGACGGTAACCCTCCGGAGCGAACCGGACCGCGAAGCGGCGAGCGTGGGAATGATCCCCACGGGAGACGCCATCGAGATTACCGGCGAGGCCGTTGCTGGGTTCTTGCCGGTGACCTGGGAGGGGTCCAGCGGTTGGGTCGACGCGACCTACATCGGTGGCGCGACCGAGGCGCCCCAGCTGGTGTCTTCGGGTGCCGACCACCTCGCGGGAGCGTCGGCGAGGGCCGTCGACGCTCTAAACCTCCGGGCCTCACCGAGCCGCGAGGCGGAGATCGTCACGGTCGTCCCGGCCGGCTCCGAACTACCACTGACTGGCAACCGCGAAAACGGCTACTTCGAGGTGCGGCTCGGCGAAACGGTTGCTTGGGCGGACGCAGCCTACCTCCGCTCGTAACCACCGTCCAAACCGCCTTGCTTCCAGGGGACTGCGGCACGACAGCAGGATTCGTGCAGCAATGACGCTCGACAATGGTCTTGAGTCACGCGACCTTCTTCCCAAACCGGTGCCGGTGTTGGCGTCTAGAACGTCTTGGGGACGGTGAAGGAGAGGAGTCGGAAATGGAGCGGGCGAGATCGGTGCTGGGGCGCGTCGACAGCAGAGCGGCGGTGGTTGCGGGGCTCGCCGCCGGGGCCGCCTTCATCGCGACCATGGAGGCCGACATCAAATTGACCGGCCGCAACGTCGACGACCGTATCCTACTCGGCCGCCCATTGGTGAAGAACCGGGAGTCGGCCAAGAAGGTCGGCACCCTCGTCCATGGCATCAACTCGCTGGGGTTTGCGCTCCTCTACGCCGCTGTCTGCGATCACATTCCCGGACCGCCGTGGTGGAAGGGAACGCTATTCTTCAACGCCGAGAACGTGATGCTCTACCCGATCACCGCGGCGTTCGGCCGCCGCCATCCGGCCATTCGGGACGGTCAGCTCCCGAGCTACTGGACTTGGCCGGCGTTCGTGCAGTCGATCCCGCGCCATATCGCGTTCGGCGCGGTTCTCGGCATCCTCTACGATCGGCTTCGTCGACGCTAAACTCCAAACCGAGGATACCGAGTCTTTCGTCGGTCGACGAGGGCGCCTCGGTGGTCGCCCGACATGGCCTCGATCGCTGGGTCGTTAGGACGCCGCCGCAAACTCGACGCGCTCTTCGATCCACGTCCTGGCCTGGTGCAAGTTTTCCATGACGTCGTCGACCGGCACCCCGTTGGCAAGCCCTCGCGTGTTGTCATTCGGCACCCAGAGGCACCGCATCCCCCCGCTGAATGCGGCGGCGAGTCCCGCTGGCGCGTCCTCGAGCACGAGGCACGACGCCGGTGGGATACCGAGTCGCCTCGCGGCGGTCAGGAAGATCTCCGGGTTCGGTTTGCCCTGCTCCACCTCCTCCCCGGTGACCTCGACCGCGAAAAAACCGGAAAGGCCGGCCTCGCCGAGAGAGAGAGCGGCGTGCGACCGTCGGCTT
>CADCWF010000211.1 GCA_902806345.1 uncultured Thermomicrobiales bacterium | reverse complement strand
TTCCCCTGCGGCCGCCGCCATTTCTGCCGGCCAACCTGCCCGGAGAACGGCTGCATCGCCGGCCTCTGCGTCCGCGAGGTGCGCGACGGCATGCTCTCCGAGGCGTGGGGGCTACCCGACGAGTGATGGCCGATCCGGTCGATCGCTGTGCCTACCACCGTCATCCTGAACGGAGGGAGGGATCTCCCGTCGCAGCGGTGGGTTCCCATTCGTGCGTTTTCCCAGCCGGAGAGACTTCGCCTGCGGGCTCGGCATGGCGAGGGTGGGCGGCCGGTGCAAGCACCCGTGGACCACCCATCTTCTCGATGACGGCAAGCGGCTCGGCCCCGCCCCTACTCGGCCGAGAACACCCGGTGCCACTCCTTGAGCTGGGAGCGGGCAACGACGCCGGCCGCGGTGTAAGGGTCGGCCGCGATCATCGCCCGTGCCCCGGCCTCGTCCGCCGCCTCGTAGATGATGAGCGCCCCGGTATCGTCGACCCACGGCCCGCTCGCGATGAGTTTCCCCTCGGCGAGCAGCTTCTGGAGGTACTCCCGGTGGCGGGGGCGGGTGGCCAGTCGCGTCTCCGTGTCCGGCCCGAACTCCAGCACCAGCGCGAACATCGCCACCGCGTCCTCCCCTCCCCGTCCCCTGTCCCGCCTTGCCGGGCCGCGGCCGGTAGCGTACCCTCAGCCTGCCCCGACGCCTACCCCACGGCCCGCCGCGCCGACGCGGCATTCGGCGCCCGACGGTGGCCCGCCCGCTGATGCGAGGAGAGGGTGGTCGCGTTGCCTGCGGACGGTCGCCTGCGGATCGCGGAGCCGGGCCCCGAGCCGGAGTTCGGGCCGCCCGGGACCGACGACGGCCGGGTCGTGCCGCTCCGCCGGCAGTACCTCCAGATCAAGCGCCGCTTCCCCGACACCATCCTCTTCTTCCGCCTCGGTGACTTCTACGAGACCTTCGACGACGACGCCCGGATCGCCGCCCGCGTCCTCGACATCGTCCTCACCGGGCGGGAGATGGGCAAGGGGCTGCGGGTACCGATGGCCGGCATCCCGCACCACGCCGCCGAGGGCCACATCGCCCGCCTCGTGAGCGCCGGTCACAAGGTGGCGCTCTGCGAGCAGGTCGGCGACGTCCAGAAGGGGCGCGGCCTCGTCGAGCGCGACGTGACCCGGGTCGTCACGCCCGGCACGGTCCTCGACGACGCCCTGCTGGACGCCCGCCGCAACTCCTACCTCTGCGCCGCCGCCGTCGACGGCGCCCGTGCCGGCCTCGCCTACGCCGACATCTCCACGGGTGAGTTCGCCACCACCGAGATCGCGGCGGCCTCCCCCGAAGAGGCACTCCTGGCGGTGGGCCGCGAACTACTCCGCCTCGACGCGGCCGAGGTGGTGCTGCCGGCCGGGCTGGCCGACGAGGTGCCCCTGCCGCGCGGGGCCTGGCTCCCCGACGGGGTCGGCCTGAGCGCGGTTGAGGCATGGCGGTGCCGCGCCGACCGCGCCGCCGAGGCACTCGAGTCCTTCTTCGGGGTCGGCTCGCTCGACGGATTCGGCGTCGCCGGCAAGCCGCTGGCCGTCCGTGCCGCCGGCACCCTGCTCGCCTACCTGAAGGACACTCAGCTCTCCGGGATCGACCAGATCACCGGCCTCGCCACCTACGCTGTCGATGGCTTCATGACGCTCGACGCCCAGACCCGCCGCAACCTGGAGCTGACCGAGAGCGGGCGCGGCGAGAAGCTCCACAGCCTCCTCGCCGTCCTGGACGAGACGGAGACCCCGATGGGCGCCCGCCTCCTGCGGCGCCGGCTCGGTCAGCCGCTGCTGGACCTGGCGGCGCTCCGGTCGCGCCAGGATGAAATCGCCCGCTTCGTCGACGACCCAATCGCGCGGGCCGCGGTCCGGCGGGCGCTCTCGGGCGTCGGCGACGTCGAGCGGCTCGCCGACCGCGCCGTCGCCGGCATCGCCACCCCACGCGACCTCGCCCACCTGCGCGCCTCGCTGGCGGCCGTCGCGGCCGTCGCCGACGCCGTTTCCACCTTGGAGCGGTCCCCGGGAGCCACCCTGGACGTCGCGACCGCGGCCGCCCCCGGCGCATTGCTCGGCGCCCTCCCCGCCTGCGCGGAGGTGCGATCCCTTCTCGCCCTTGCGATCGTCGACGAGACGCCGGCGCACCTGGGCAAGGGGACGGCGATCCGGGCCGGCTTCGCGCCGGAGCTGGACGGCCACCTCGGCCGCGCCCGTGAGGCTCGGGAGTGGATCGCCAACCTGGAGCGGACCGAGCGCGACCGGACCGGCATCCGCTCGCTCAAGGTCGGCTACAACCGGGTCTTCGGCTACTACCTGGAGGTCACGGCCGCCGCCCTCGCCGCCGCCGAGCGGGAGCGCGGCGGGCCGGTCCTGCCGCCGGATTACCTGCCGAAGCAGTCGCTGGCCAACGCGACCCGCTATTTCACCCCTCAGCTCAAGGAGTACGAGACGGTCGTCCTGACCGCTGAAGAGACGCTGGCCGGGATCGAGGCGGACGTCTTCAAGCGGGTCGTCGCCCAGGTCGCTGGGGCCGCCCCGGCCCTGCTCGCCGCAGCCGCCGCGGTCGCCGAGGCGGACGTCGCGGCCGCCCTGGCCGAGGTCGCCGCCACTCGCGACTACGTCCGGCCGGAGCTGGACGAGGGCGGCGTCATCGCGATCGAGCAGGGCCGCCACCCGACGTTGGAGACGCTGCTGCCCCCCGCCGAGTACGTCCCGAACGACGCTCACCTCGACCGCGACGGGACCCAGATCACGGTCCTGACCGGGCCGAACATGGCCGGCAAGTCGAGTTGGCTGCGGCAGGTTGCGCTGACGGTACTGCTCGCCCAGATCGGCGCCTACGTCCCCGCCCGCAGGGCCCGGATCGGGCTGGTCGACCGGATCTTCACCCGGATCGGCGCCCAGGACGACATCGCCACCGGGCAGTCGACCTTCATGGTCGAGATGCTGGAGACTGCCAACATCCTCCACCACGCGACGCCGCGGAGCCTGGTCGTCCTCGACGAGATCGGCCGCGGCACCTCGACCTACGACGGGTTGGCGATCGCCCGTGCCGTCGTCGAGCACCTCCACAACGCGCCCCGCCTCGGCTGCCGCACCCTCTTCGCCACCCACTACCACGAGTTGACGGAGCTGGAGGCGATCCTGCCCCGCGTCCGCTGCTGCACGATGGACGTGCTCGAAGAGGGCGACAAGGTCGTCTTCCTTCGCCGCGTCGTACCCGGAGCCGCCGACCGCTCCTACGGCCTCCACGTCGCCGGGCTCGCCGGCATCCCGCGGGCGGTGGTCCGCCGCGCCCGGGAGGTCCTGGCCGAGCTGGAGGTCGGCCGGTCCGCGTCCGGGGACGGGCGGCGGGAGGTGATCCGGCGGTCGGGACCCGGTTCGGAGCAGCCGCTCCAGTTGACGCTGTTCGCCCCGCCGGACCCGGCGCTGGAGGCGCTGCGGGCGATCGACGTCGAGGCCCTCTCGCCGCTCGAGGCGATCACCAAGCTGTTCGAGCTGCAGCGGCTGGCGCAGGGCGCCGGCGGTCAGCCCCCCGGCTCGTCATGAGATCTCGAGCCCGCCGGCGTTGATGCCGAACCCGACGACGCGGGTCGGAAAGATGCGGACGATCTCATGGTCGAACTCAGGCATGATGGCTTGCCCGCCAGAGCCCACCACCTCGGCCCGTCCCCGGATCTCGAGCATCCGCGGCTGCCACGGATCAACGGAGAGCAGGTCGTCGACGACGAACGCCGCCCGCCCGGTCGCGGCAACATTGCGGTACTTCTTGCTCCGAGCGAAGTTGTGACCACCGATGTCGATCGTGTCCAGTTCGGGGTTGTAGCGGAACGTGAGCGGCACGACGTGCGGGTTGCCGGCCCCGTCGACGGTCGCCAGCCGCCCCAGTTGCTGGCTCTGGAGATAGGCGATTTCGTTCGCGGTAAAGCTGCTCATCTGTCGCCTCCCTGTCATGCCATGGTGCTGGCCGCCGGCCAGTCGGCCCGGCAAAACAGGTTAAGTCTTCAAGGCTGGTTGAAGTCAAGCGGTCGACATGCCTACACCTGGGGAGCGTTGGATCGTCCGCCTGCCGTTGACCGAAGCATTGAGGCGGACCTCGGATCAGCGGTCGAGCCGCCGGTAGCGGCGGACCGAGAGCGGGAAGAAGACCGCCACGACCAGCAACGGCCAGACGACCGCCATCGGCACCGCGTGCTGGGCGATCCACGACTCCCCTCCCCCGCCGGGGTTGCCGAACAGGGCGCGGCCGGCGACCACCGTCGACGACAGCGGGTTCCAGGCGGCGGCGGTGCCGAGCCAGCCGGGCATCGTCGCCGGCGCCGCGAAGGCGTTCGAGAGGAACCCGAGCGGCCAGACCAGGATCTGGATCGCGACCAGCATCTCCGGGCTCTCGACGACGAGCGCCAGGAAGAA
>CADCWF010000210.1 GCA_902806345.1 uncultured Thermomicrobiales bacterium | reverse complement strand
AGGTGATGGTCTGGCCGTCGCTCGTCGTCGTCGAGGCGGTCTGCGCGACGGTCTTCCTTCTGATCATCACGGCGCTCTCGGTGCTGGTCAACGCGCCCTTGACGGCGCGCGCCAACCCGAACCAAACCCCCAACCCCTCCAAGGCGCCGTGGTACTTCCTGAACCTGCAGGAGCTGCTGCTGCACATGAACCCCGGTCTGGCCGGGGTCATCATCCCGACCCTGGCCCTGGCCGGGATTGCCGCGATCCCCTACTGGGACCGCTCCCCGCTCGGCGTCGGCATCCTCGGCACCTCGGCCAAAGGGCGCAAGATCGTCGGCTTCACCTTCGTCTGGGTGACGGCGGTGCTGGTCGCCCTGATCGTCCTCAACGAGTTGTCGGGGCGGACCGTCTTCGGCATCCAGGGCTGGCTCCAGAGCGCCTTCGGCGCACCCGAGTTCGTCTACAACCAGATGCTGCCGTTCGGCATCATCGTGGCCAACATCGTCGTCTTCGTGGGGGCGGTGCAGGCGATCTTCCGGCCGACCCGGCGGGAGATGGCGATCGCCCTCTTCACGGCCTTTGTGGCAACCTACATCGTGCTGACGATCAGCGGCACCTCGTTCCGCGGCGAGGGTCAGAACCTGACCTGGCCGTGGGATCTGCCGCTCGAACACCACTAGCGCCGGCCGCCCGGGCCGGGTACGGACCAAGGATTAGGACATTCCCATGGGACGCATCGCGCGGACGCTCTTCGGTCTCTGCCTCGGCTGGCTCGCCTCGGGCGTGCTCGGTCTCCTCGGCCGCTTCCAGCACTCCCCGGCGGCGAGCGGCGTCCAGCGGCGGACCTTCGTCCGCAACGCCGCCCTCGGCGCCGTTGGCTCTGCCCTGGCGATCACCGGCGCCGGCTTCGGCGCCCTGCTCTGGCCGAACAAGACCGGCGCCTTCGGCAGTGTCCTGACCGTTCCCCCCGATCAGGTGCCGCCGGTCAACGGCGAGGCCTACCGCAACGTGGCCGGCAAGTTCTTCCTGGTCCACAGCGACGCGGGCTTGCTGGCGCTCTACAACAAGTGCCCCCACCTCGGGTGCTCGGTGCCCTGGGTCGGGCCGCCGGAGAACGCCAACGCCTTCCAGTGCCCGTGCCACGGCAGCATGTACAACTACGTCGGCGAGCGGACCGGCGGCCCGGCGCCGCGGCCGATGGACTACATGGCCGTCTCGATCGACGAGGGCGGCAACGTCCTGGTCGACACCGGCAACATCTCGACGCGGTCGGCCTACGATCCGGGCCAGGCGGTCCAGTACGCCTAGAGTCGGGCGAAGAAGGCGACTGACCAGGGTTCGGCGGCCGGCCAACGGTGGCCGCGCCGGACTCGACGGGGGGCGACAGCGTGGGAGCGGTCCAGAAGCTCGCGACGACGGTGATCGTCGGCCTGGTGGGGCTGGCGACGCTCCTGGTCGTCTACCTGGCGAACGAGCCGAACCGACGCGCCGAGGAGGCGGTCGAGCAGGAGCACGTCGCGGTCGAGCGCGGCATCCAGACCTACATCCAGAACTGCGTCGTCTGCCACGGTCCGGCCGGCGAGGGCTACTCTGAGCCCGGCGCCGAGGAGACCGGCCGGATCGGGATGCCGCTCGGCGGCGGCACCGAGCTCGGCCTCGCCGCGACCGAGCTCAACCAGAGCGAGGACACGACGACCCGCGAGGAACGCTACAACCTGATCGTCAACACCCTCCAGAACGGGCGCGCCCTGATGCCGGCCTTCGGCCGGGGGGCGGACGGCGGCGCCCTCCTCAACGACGAGCAGATCCACGAACTGGCGCTGATGATCCAGCACGCCGACTGGGACCACGTCTACAACGAGACCGTCGCCGAGCTGGGAGGCTACCCGACCTTCCCGCCGGTGCCCGGCGCCGCCGCGGCGCAGCAAGCCCCGGCCGAGGAGGGCGACGGCGGCGGTTCGGAGGGCGGAGGCGCCGCCGAGGAGGCCGCGGTCGCGGCCGAGGCGGTGACGATCGATGGCTACGACATCGGCTGGCGCTACGACGGCCAGGACACCTCGAGCGCCGAGGTCGTCGTCACGGTCGCGCCGGGCGCGACCGTGACGCTGCCGAACGTCGGGGCGGCGCCGCACAACTTCGCGGTCGACGCGCTCGGCATCGACGTCGACATGCCGCCGGGGGAGACGGTCGAGGCGGTCATCCCGGCCGACGCCGCCCCGGCCGACTACGAGTTCTACTGCAACGTGCCCGGCCACAAGCAGGCCGGGATGGTCGGGACGCTGACCGTCGTCGCGGGAGCGGCACCGGCCGCCGCCGGCGGCGAGGCCGCCCCGGCGGACGCGGCCGAGGCTCCACCGGAAGGAGCTGATGCCGCCGGCGAGGGGGAGGCCCCGGCCGCCGCGGCCGAATCCTTCGAGGTGGTCTCGGTCGACATCGCCTTCGAGCCGAAGCAACTGACGGTTCCGGCCGACCAGGAGGTAACGCTCTCCCTGCCGAACGAGGGCGCGGCGCCGCACAACTTCTCGATCGATGCCCTGGGGGTCTCCGTCGACCAGGCGCCCGGCGAGTCCTACGAGGCGACGCTCACCGCGGCGGCCGGCGACTACGAGTACTACTGCAACGTGCCCGGCCACAAGCAGGCCGGGATGGTCGGCACCCTCACCGCCGAGTAGCTCGAACCGCCACCGGAGGCTGCGATGATCGTCGAGAACCTCGCCAACTTCGGGGTGCTGGCCGACACGGTCGAGGTCATCCTCGCCGTCCTCCTGATGATCGGCGGCATCTTCCTAACCTACAAGGTCCAGCAGTGGGCCGACCGTGCCGGCGAGACGCCGCCGGCGGCGAACACCGCGCTCGGTGGCGCCGCCGACCGCTACGAGCCGCACGGGATGCGGCGGTAGGCCGCAACGGACGGGCGACCGACGCGGGGGCGGGCCGGTTGGTCCGCCCTCGCTCGCGTCCGGACGGGCGGCGGCATCCGCCCTCCGGCGAGACGAGAGGAATGGCCAAGAACCCGACCCCCCGCACCTACCAGTGGTGCGACACCTGCCGCCGCTCCTACGACCACGCCGACGCCCCCGCCGGCCGCTGCCCCGTCTGCGGCTCCGGGACGCGGGAGATGGGCAAGCTGGCGGCGCTGGCGCGCGGCTTCATGGCCAACGAGCTCAGCTCGTCCGACCTCCGCACCAAGCACCGCCAGCTCGTCCGCCTGATCTGGACGCGCAACGGCATGGGCGAGCGGTACTACCGGGTCATCGCGCCCGATCTGCCCTACAACAAGTTCGAGGCGCGGGTGACCGACCTCCTCTGCCAGGGCGCCGAGGAGGGGTGGGTCCGGTTCGTCCTGCCGGCGGCGCCCTCCAACGACGAGGCGGCGTACACGCTCGAATTCGCCGACGAAGACCGATTCGTCCGCGAGTTGGAGGCCAACTTCGCACCGGCCGTGCCGGAGGGGTAGTCCGGGTCAGCCCGACCTTCCGGCTCGCGGACTCATCGAGCCGAATCCGGCAAGGTAGCCACGCCCGATTGGGCGGGAGGGGGAGCGTGGACGAACCGCCTGGGAACTCGGGCCCAGCCGATCGGCCGGTCGCTGCGCGGACCGTTGGCGCCTACCTGGCCGCGGTCGCCCAAGGCGCGCCGACACCGGGCGGCGGCAGCGTCGTCGGCGTCGTCGCGGCGTTGGCGGCCGCGCTCGGGGAGATGGTCTGCGCCCTCTCGGCGAAGGAGGGCCCGCCCGGCGACGCGCTGCGGTCGGCGTTGGCGGAGCTGTCCGCCCTGCGCGAGCGCTGCCTGGCGCTGGCGGCCGCCGACGAAGCGGTCTACGCCGGCTACCGCGTCGCGGCCTCGCTCCCGCGCGGCGACGACGCGGAGCGCGCCGCGCGGGAGGGAGCGCTCCAGGCGGCCCTGGCGACGGCGACCGAGACGCCGCTCCAACTGGCCGAGGCGTCCCTCGTGGCGCTCCGGGCGCTGGTCGCGGTGGCGCCCGAGAGCAAGAAACTCCTCCGCTCCGACGTCGAGATCGCCGTACTTCTCGGGGAGGCGGCGTTGCGGGGCGGCTTGGCGACGGCACGCGGCAACCTGGGCGGCCTGGACGACCCCACCCGCGAAGCGTTCGCCGCCCGCGCCGACGCGCTCGAGCGGGCCGCGGCGCGGCAGCGGGACGAGGCGCTCGGCATGCTTGCCCACTGGTAGGTCCGAGTACTGACAATCGGAGCCGTTCCAGGGTCATCCTGAACGGAGTGAAGGACCTCGGCTCGGGCCTCCAAGTAGGACCCGCCGCAGCGGCGTCGTTTGCACGGTTGTGCCCCGATGTGAAGATGAATCGTTCGGCTTTGCCTCCAAACGATGTCGGTGGGCAGGAGATACGATCGTCCACCGACTGGTCGGATTCGGTGCAACGTGGGCGCAGGCGGGTTGCCGAGGTCCCGGGAGACCCGGTGACGACCCAGGAGGCATCTCATCGGGTTGAC
>CADCWF010000209.1 GCA_902806345.1 uncultured Thermomicrobiales bacterium | reverse complement strand
CGTGCCGGAGCGCGTTCCGCCGGAACCGTCGGTCCTCGTTCGATGGATCGCCGACCGGGCGCAGACGGTGACGCTCGGTATAGGCGGCGAGATCGACCCGGGCTTCGTCGAGGAACGGCCGCCAGGTCGCGAGCACCTGCGGATTCTCGGGAACCCCCCACCACGGCACGTGTCGCTCCGTCCATTCGGCCATACCGCGGGAGCCCGACAGTCCGGCGCCCCGGAGGAGGTGGAGGAGCACCGTCTCCGCTTGATCGTCGCGGTGGTGCGCCAGCACGAGGGCGCGAGCATCCAGCGCACCGCAAAGCGCGGCCAGTTCCCGGTAGCGTTCGCGGCGGGCGGCCTCTTCAAGCCCAAGACCGGGATGGAGCCGGACCGGGTACTCGGCGAGCGCCAACCGATGCAGCGAGAGCCCCAACTGCCGGGCGAGCGCGAAAGCGCCGTCTTGCTCCGTCCGACTTTCCGGCCGCAGCCCGTGGTCGACGTGGGCCAGCACGACGGTCGCTTGCGCCAGCCCCGCTACCCTCGCGAGCGCGGCCGCCAAAGCCAGCGAGTCGATGCCGCCGGAGAACCCGAGGATCAGGATCGAACCGGGCTCGAAGCGTCGGGCGCGCAATCGGTTGAGGAGACGCTGTTCGATCCCAACCAGGCGCGTACGACCTTGACCGGCCGGCGGTATTGGCGCCCGAGCCCCCTCGGTCCAAGAGAACGATTCTTCGGTGCCCAAGGAGTGCCTACACGGCAGCGGCGCGGTTTCACAACCGCGCCGCCTAGCCACATCTTCGTCCGAGGTGCCGACGGGTGGAATCGAACCACCGGCCGAGGGCTTATGAGTCCCTTGCTCTGCCGCTGAGCTACGTCGGCGGGTGCGCCGACGAATGATACCGTCCACCCCGATGAGCGTCAACGGATTTACATCATCGTCAACCCAGCCTCGTTCCAATCGAGGCAACGGTCGTGAGGGACGCCGCTGTCGGCGATGGGCATCCGAAGCGCGGTGCTAGACTTCGAGCCCGCCCGAGACGCCGTCCCACCCGACGACTGGCCCGAGGGAAACCGTGACCAGCCACAGCCAAGACCTGCCCGACCACCCCCTGCTTCGGGGTCTGAACGAGGCGCAGCAGCGGGCCGTGACCACGGTCGACGGCCCCGTCCTCGTCGTCGCCGGGCCGGGCTCGGGAAAGACGCGGGTCCTCGTCCACCGGATCGCCTGGCTGCTCGAGGAGTGCGCGGTCCTGCCGGAACAGATCCTGGCGGTCACCTTCACGAACAAGGCGTCTCGGGAGATGCGGGACCGGATCGAGCGACTGCTCGGCGGCCGCACCCTCTCCGGAATGGTGATGGGCACCTTCCATGCGTTCGGTGCCCGCCTCCTCCGCCAGAACCCCGGCCTCGTCGCCGACCGCCTCGGTCTCCTGCCGAACTTCCTCATCTACGACGACGCCGACCAGATGGACCTCGCCAAGCGGGCAGTGCTGGCCGTCGGCCTCGATCCCAAGCTGGTCGCCCCCCGCCGCATGCTGTCGCGCATCTCCGCCGCCAAGGGCGTCCTCCTCTCGCCCGACGAGTTCGCGGCCGCCGCCGAGACCTACGACGACGAGGTGGTCGCCCGGGTGTTCAGGGAGTACCAGCGCTCCCTGCGGAAGGCCAACGCGGTCGACTTCGACGACCTGCTCGCCCTGCCGCTGGCCCTCTTCGACGGTGCCCCCGGCCTCCTCGCCATCTACCAGCAGCGGTTCCGCCACGTGATGGTCGACGAGTACCAGGACACCAACCGGGTCCAGTACATCCTCGTCTCCGCCCTTGCCGAGCGGCACCGCAACCTGTTCGTCGTCGGCGACCCCGACCAATCCATCTACGGCTGGCGGCAGGCCGACATCCGCAACATCCTCGACTTCGGGCAGGACTTCCCCGATGCCACTCGGATCGACCTCGAGCTGAACTACCGTTCGAGCCGGCGGATCGTCGAGACCGCCGACCGGGTGATCCGGGAGAACACCCAGCGGATCGACCGCCGGCTGCGGACGGAGAACGACGAGGGGGCGCCGATCGTCCTCCGGGAGCTGGCCGACGGCGGCCACGAGGCGCGCTTCGTCGTCGACGAAATCCGACGGCTCACCCAGCATGGCGGCCGTTCTGGGGACGATGTCGCGGTGATGTACCGGACCGGCGCTCAGTCGCGCGTGCTGGAGGAAGCGTTCCGCGTTTCGGACATCCCCTACCGGATCGTCGGCGGCGTCCGCTTCTACGAGCGGAAGGAGGTCAAGGACGTCCTGGCCGTGCTCCGGCTGCTCCACAACCCGGCGGACGAGGTCAGCCTGGAGCGGGCCATCGGCAACCTGCCGATCGGTCGCGGCATCGGCCCGAAGGCACTCGACGCGGTGCGTCATTGGGCGGCGGCGACGGGCGAAACGGTCCTGGACGGGTTCGTCGCCCTCGCCCCGGCCGCCGCCTCGGCGACGGCGCCGGACCTCTCGGGCACGGCGCGCAGCGCGGGGATGAAGCTCGGGACCGTCTTCTGGAAGTTGCGGGAGGCGGCGGCCGAGAAGGCCCTGCCCGAGCTGTTCGACCTCGTCGTCGACCTGACGGGCTACGCCGCCGCGTTCGACCACAACGACGAGGAGGAGATGCAGCGCTGGGCGAACGTGCTCGAGCTGCGCTCCGACCTCGAGAAGTACGGCGTCCTGCCGCCGGCCGAGCAGCTGCCGACCTATCTCGAGCAGGTTGCCCTCGTCTCAGATGTCGACGCGATGGAGGACGACGGGCGGGGCCGGGTGACGCTGATCACCCTCCACTCGGCGAAGGGGCTGGAGTTCCCGGTGGTCTTCATCGCGGGCGTCGAGGAGGGGCTGCTGCCGATCAACCGGGCGGTCGAGGCGGAGTGGGGCGACCCGCTGCCGATGGAGGAGGAGCGCCGCCTCTTCTACGTCGGGATCACCCGGGCCGAGCAGCTGCTCTACCTGACCTACGCCGCCGGCCGCGCCGTCTACGGCCGCTTCCAGCCGGCGGTCGCCTCCCGCTTCCTGGCCCAGGTCCCGGAAATGCACCTTCAGACCCTCGGCCGCCGCGCCCCGACCCGCGAGGGGGGCCGGTCGTCCTCGTTGGCCGACCGGGCACGCGGCGGGGGGTCACCCGGGTGGACGGTCTCTCCGGCCCCGGTGCCCGACCGCGGTGAACCAACACGCCGGTTCGCCGCCGGCGAGCGGGTTTTCCACGCCAAGTTCGGCGAGGGCGAGGTTGTCGAGGCGACCGAGCGCCGGGACGGCGACCAGGAACTGGCGATTGCCTTCCAGCGGCACGGCCAGAAGCGGCTGATGGCCTCCTTCGCCAATCTCGAACCGATCCCGTAAGCGGCTCCTGCCCGGCCTCGGCTGTAAGACTCATTCCCCGTGGGAATAGTCATGGGCGTCTCGTGCAACACATCTCCACCACCACGAGCGAGAATGTACGTACAAGGTGTACGTACATCTACGAGAGGCACGAGAGTTTTAGGGCACTAGATTCCCCTCGACTCGTCCCGATCGCGCTGGGAGCAGTCGATGCGCACACCTCGCTCCGAAGGGCGAACCGTTCACGAGGGGTTGGAGGCCCGGGAAGACGAGTGGCTGGCCGGTGCGGCAACCCGCAGTGCCGGCCAGCCTCGCGCCGTCGCCGAACCGGAATCGCCGGTGCGGACCCGCTTCCAGCGGGACCGCGACCGCATCCTCCACTCCAAGAGCTTCCGCCGCCTGATGCATAAAACCCAGGTCTTCATCGCGCCGGCCGGCGACCACTACCGGACCCGGCTCACCCACACCCTTGAGGTGACCCAGAGCGCCCGTACCCTCGGCCGCGCCCTTCGACTCAACGAGGACCCCATCGAGGCGATCGCCTCCGGCCACGACCTAGATCACACGCCGTTTGGCCACGCCGGAGAGCGGACCCTGGCGGAGGTCTTTCCCGGCTTCCGCCACAACGAGCAGAGCCTCCGGATCGTCGACTCACTCGAGCGCGACGGTCGCGGGCTGAACCTGACCACCCCGACGCGCGACGGCATCCTCCGCCACTCCAAGGGCCGGGACGGGATCACCGTCGCCGCGGCCGGTACGCCTGCTACCCTCGAAGGCGAGGTGGTCAAGATCGCCGACGGTATCGCCTACATCGACCACGACTTCGACGATGCCTGCCGGGCCGGGATGGTGGACCGGGCCGACATCCCGGTGGAAGTCATCGAGGTTCTCGGGGCCACCCACGCCCTCAGGATCAATACCCTCGTGATCGGCCTGGTGGAATCGTCGGAGGTCTCTTCGGGGCCTGGGCGGATCGTCGTGTCGCCCGTCGTCCGTGCCGCCGCCGCCACGCTGCGTGAGTTCCTCTACGAGAGAGTCTACGCGCCGATCAACGCCGATCCGAACACCCAACGCGCCAAGTATAATGTACGTACACTATATACGTACTTTTGGCGGATCCCCTCCGCCTTCCCCCGGAGTACGCGCGGT
>CADCWF010000208.1 GCA_902806345.1 uncultured Thermomicrobiales bacterium | reverse complement strand
GGCGATAGAAGCGCCACCGAGGCACTGCGCGCGTCAGGCGCCGACGTACGCCGCGAGGTGCTCGCCGGTGAGGGTGGAGCGGGTGGCGACGAGCTCGGCAGGTGGGCCTTCGAAGACGACCCGGCCGCCGTCGTGGCCGGCGCCGGGACCGAGGTCGATGATCCAGTCGGCGTGTGCCATGACCGCCTGGTGGTGCTCGATGACGATCACCGACTTGCCGGCGTCCACAAGCCGGTCGAGCAGACCGAGCAGGTTCTCGACATCTGCGAGATGCAGGCCGGTGGTCGGCTCGTCGAGGATGTAGACGTCACCCTTCTCGGCCATCCGGGTGGCCAGTTTGAGCCGCTGGCGCTCCCCGCCGGACAGCGTGGTCAGCGGCTGTCCCAGGGAGACGTAGCCGAGCCCGACGTCGGCGAGCCGGTCCAGGATCTTGTGGGCGGCCGGCGTCCGGGCGTCGCCCTCCCCGAAGAACTGTTCTGCCGCGGTCACCGGCATCGCGAGCACCTCGGAGATGTTCCGGCCACCGAGCGTGTACTCGAGCACCGATGCCTGGAAGCGCCTGCCCTCGCACTCCTCGCAGGTCGAGGCGACCCCGGCCATCATCGCGAGGTCGGTATAGATCACCCCGGCACCGTTGCAGGTGGGGCAGGCACCCTCCGAGTTGGAGCTGAACAGCGCCGGCTTCACGCCGTTGGCCTTGGCGAAGGCCTTGCGGATCGGCTCGAGCAGCCCCGTGTAGGTCGCCGGGTTGCTCCGCCGCGACCCGCGGATCGCACCCTGGTCGACCACCACGACCCCGTCGCGTCCCGCGACCGAGCCGTGGATCAGCGAGCTCTTGCCGGAGCCGGCGACGCCGGTGAGGACGCAGAGCACACCGAGCGGGATGTCGACGTCCACGTCCTGCAGGTTGTGCGTCGTCGCGCCGCGGACCTCCAGCGCCCCGGACGAGGACCGCGCCGCCTCCTTGAGCGCAGCCCGGTAGCCGAGATGGCGACCGGTGGTGGTCTCACTCCCCCTCAGCCCGTCCACGGTGCCCTCGAAGCAGACCGTGCCCCCCTCGGTACCGGCGCCCGGGCCGAGGTCGACGACGTGGTCGGCGATCGAGATGGTCTCGGGCTTGTGCTCCACGACGAGCACGGTGTTGCCCTTGTCACGAAGCTGGCGCAGCAAGGCGTTCATCCGCTGGATGTCATGGGGGTGCAGACCGATCGTGGGCTCGTCGAAGACGTACGTGACGTCGGTCAGTGACGAGCCGAGATGGCGGATCATCTTGGTGCGCTGCGCCTCTCCCCCGGACAGCGTGCCCGACGGACGGTCGAGCGAGAGGTAGCCCAGCCCGATCTCCGCGAACGCGTCGAGGAGGTGCTGCAATCCGGTGAGCAGCGGGGCCACGGACCGGTCCTCGAGGTCACGGACCCAGTCGGCCAGATCGCTGATCTGCATCGAGCACACGTCGGCGATGTTCTTGCCCCGGATCGTCGACGCGAGCACCTCCTTGGTGAGCCGGGTGCCGTCGCACTCGGGACACGTCTGGAACGTGATCGCGCGTTCCACGAAGGCGCGGATGTGCGGCTGCATGGCGTCGACGTCCTTGGCGAGCATCGACTTCTGGATCTTGGGGATGACTCCTTCGTAGGTGAGGTTGATGCCCTCGACCTTAATTTTCGTCGGCTCTCCGTACAGCAGCTGGTCGAGTTCCTTCTTCGTGAACTTGCCGATCGGCTTGTCCATCGGCAGCCCGGCACCGCTGAAGATCCGGCCGTACCACCCGTCCATGCTGTATCCCGGGATGGTGAGGGCACCTTCGCTGAGTGACAGGCTCTCGTCGTACAGAGCTGTGAGGTCGAAGTCGCTGACCGAGCCCATGCCCTCGCAGCGGGGGCACATGCCACCGAGGTAGACGGCGTCGCGCACGACGCTCTTTTCCACCCGGCTGCCCTTGTCGGTGCTCATGACCCCGCTGGCGCGTCGAGTGGGCACGTTGAACGAGAAGGCAGTTGCCGGACCGACGTACGGCTTGCCCAACCGGCTGAACAGGATCCGGAGCATCGCATTGGCGTCGGTGACGGTGCCGACGGTGGATCGCGGGTTGGAGCCCATGCGCTCCTGGTCGACGATGATCGCCGTCGTGAGCCCCTCGAGTACGTCGACCTCCGGTCGCGCCAGCGTCGGCATGAAGCCCTGGACGAAGGCGCTGTAGGTCTCGTTGATCATCCGCTGCGACTCCGCAGCGATCGTGTCGAAGACCAGTGAGCTCTTGCCCGAGCCGGAGACACCGGTGAACACCGTGAGCCGACGCTTCGGGATCTCGACGCTGACGTCTTTGAGGTTGTTCTCGCGGGCGCCTTGGACGCGGATCAGATCGTGGCGATCGGCCACGGGCGTATCGGTCTCGCCGGAAGCGCCGTTCACCGTCTTGCTGGCCGTGCTCACTGTGTCTCCTCTGCTGCGGGACCTGCGTCTCGGGACGCTTGTCTACTTGATAGTGCCCGACGGGTCAGACAGCCGGGCGAGGGTGGACGCGGGCTCCCAGGCGAATCCGTCCGGGTCGGTGAACGCGTCGACAGCTCCGGCGATGACCATGTGGTGCGACCCCGAGCCCTCCGCCGAGACGCCGGCGACCTTGGCAAGCGCCCGGCGCCCGTACAACGCAAGCTGGACGCCCGACGCCGGCTTCGTGAACTCGACGTACTTGCTGCCGAAGCTCCTCGCCACCTCCAGGCCATGCTCGACGTAGAACCGCTTGCTCGCCTTGACGTCCGCGACGCCGAGCAGAAGAACGACGTCGTCGATCTGCCGGGTCGCCGGGCCGGTGTCCTTGCTGGATGAGGTCGCGACCTGCCAGATGGCCCCATCCGGGGCGCGGACGACGCCGCCGTAGCCCCAGAACGACTTCGCGGCAGCCTTCAGCGTCGTTGCGCCGCAGTCGAGTGCAGCGCCGACGAAGTGGTCGACGGTTTTCGGCCGGGACACCAGAAGCGACATCGTGAACCCGCGAAAGCCGGCGGAGAGTGTCTCGGAGGGACGGACCTGGACGAGGGTGCCCAGGCCGAAGGCGTCGGTGTAGAAGGCGCTGACCGCCGTCGGGTCGGGCGCCTCGAGGGTGATGGATTCGATGAACGTCATGACAGCTCCTGGATTCGGACCATGTTGCCGGAAGGGTCGCGGAATGCGCAGTCTCGGATGCCGTACGGCTGCTCCGTGGGCTCCTGCACGACCTCGGCGTCGGTGGCCTGCAGCCGCTCGAAGGTGCCGTCGAGGTCGTGGGTGGCGAGATTGATGCTGGCGTACGTGCCCTTGGCCATCATCTCGGCGATGGTGCGGCGCTCGTCCTCGGTGATGCCGGGGTCGGCACCTGGCGGGTACAGGACGATCGAGGTGCCGGGTTGGTCGGCGGGGCCGACGGTGATCCAGCGCATTCCCTGGTAGCCGACGTCGTTGCGGACCTCGAAGCCGAGCGTGTCGCGGTAGAAGGCCAGCGCGGCCTCCGGGTCGTCGTGTGGGAGGTAGGTCTGGTGAATGGTGATGTCCATGGCCATCACGCTAGGTGCGGCTGCTGGCCCTGCGCTTCTCGATTCCTGACCGGTCTGGTGACCTTCTTGGCGACACACGGAGGTATGCCCGCTGTCGTACGTCCTTCGTCTCGCCGATAGGCGCTGGGCGGCACACCGACCAGTTCGGTGAAGCGAGTGCTGAACGTGCCCAGCGACGAGCAGCCGACCGCGAAGCAGACCTCGGTGACGCTGAGATCGCCCTGACGCAGCAGCGCCGTGGCGCGCTCGATGCGCCGCGTCATCAGGTAGCTGTACGGCGACTCGCCATAGGCGCGCCGGAACTCGCGGCTGAGGTGGCCGGCCGACATGTGCGCTCCGCGGGCGAGTGCCTCCACGTCCAGCGGCTGCGCGTACTCGCGGTCGATCCGGTCGCGGACCCGTCGCAGGCGCGCGAGGTCGCGCAACTGCTCCGCCGCGGCCGGCTTGTTGGTCACGGGTGGAATCGTGCCATGTCGAGCCGCGGCTGCGGAGTTCGTCCAGCGTTCACGGCGAAGCACGACAGCACGGACACCTTCAGCCTGCTTGCATGACGCGGCGAGGGCGCTCCGTCTGCCCCTTGCTCGCGCGTCGGTCGGCACGCGTCATGTGGACCCAGCGCGGGGCGAACATCGGCCGTAGCCTGCCCGAGCGGGTCATCGGCAGGTGTTGCGTCATGGCGCAGCAGCTGAGGGGTCTTCCTTGTATGAGCCCAATCGAGCGCCATCGCGTTCGGGGCATCGCAGCATCCAACAGGAAGGCACCACGATGAACCGCACTGCACGCACAGCCATCGCGTCGATCTTCACCGGCGCGATCGTCGTCACCGGCGCCGTCGGTCCGGCCAGCGCAGCCACCCAGACCCAGGACGGTCTGGTGAACGTGGCCATTGGCGACATCACCATCGAAGACGTCAACGTCGGCGTCGCCGCCGCGGTCGTCGCTCAGGTAT
>CADCWF010000207.1 GCA_902806345.1 uncultured Thermomicrobiales bacterium | reverse complement strand
CACCCACCACCGGCAACCCCGATACAATCCGGGCCATGACCGAGCCGCCCCCACCCCCCGATCGCGCCGAGCGCCACGCCCGGCTCCGCGCCGAGGTCGACGCCCAGCACGCCGCCGCCGCCGTCAGGCAGGCCGAACGCGGCAAGCGCGGCGCCCGCGAGCGGGTTCTTGCCCTGCTCGACCCTGGCTCATTCACCGAGCTCGACCCCTTCAAGCGCCACCGTGCCCATGACCTCGGTCTGGACCGCTCCCGCCCCTGGGGCGATGGCGTCGTCACCGGCTGGGGCACCGTCGACGGCCGACCGGTCGCCGTCTTCTCCCAAGATTTCACCGTCTTCGGCGGCTCGCTTGGCGAGGCGTTCGCCGAGAAGATCGTCAAGGTCATGGACCTCGCCGAGACGATGGGCATCCCGATCGTCGGCATCAACGACTCCGCCGGCGCCCGCATCCAGGAAGGGGTCGAGGGGCTGGCCGGTTACGGCGACGTCTTCTACCGCAACGTCCGCCTCTCCGGCGTCGTCCCCCAGATCAGCGTCGTCGCTGGCCCGTGCGCCGGCGGCGCCGTCTACTCGCCGGCGATGACCGACTTCGTCCTCATGGTCGAGGGCGTCGGCCAGATGTTCATCACCGGGCCGGACGTGATCAAGTCCGTCACCGGCGCCGAAACGACGATGGAGGAGCTCGGCGGCGCGAGCGTCCACCTGGCGCGCTCCGGCGTCGCCCACCTCGCCGGCCCCGACGAGGACGCCGTCAACGACCTGGTCCGCGCCTTGCTCGGCTTCCTGCCCGCCAACAACCTGGAGGAGCCTCCCCGTTGTGAGCCGGCCGACGACCCCGACCGCGAAGCGCCCGAGCTCGACGACCTTGTGCCGGAGACAGCCACCCGCCCCTACGACATGCACCACGTCCTGGCGGCGGTCCTCGACGACGGCGGCTTCCTCGAGACCCAGGCACCCTTCGCGCCGAACATCGTGACCGGCTTCGGCCGCCTGGACGGCGCCCCGGTCGGGGTCGTCGCCAACCAGCCGAAGCACCTCGCCGGCACCCTCGACATCGCCGCCAGCGAGAAGGCGGCCCGCTTCGTCCGCACCTGCGACGCGTTCAACGTCCCCCTCCTCGTCTTCGTCGACGTGCCCGGTTTCCTGCCCGGGCTCTCCCAGGAGCACGAGGGGATCATCCGCCGCGGCTCGAAGCTGCTCTACGCCTTCGCCGAGGCGACCGTGCCGAAGCTGACGATCATCACCCGGAAGGCGTACGGGGGCGCCTACGTGGTGATGAACTCCAAGCACATCGGCGCCGACGCCAGCCTCGCCTGGCCGACCGCGGAGATCGCGGTGATGGGGCCGGACGCCGCCGTCGGTCTCGTCTTCCGGCGAGAACTGGCCGATGCCGCCGACCCCGCCGCCCGCCGGGCCGAACTGATCGCCGACTACCAGGAGCGCTTCGCCTCCCCCTACCAGGCCGCCGGCCGCGGCTACGTCGACGACGTGATCGCCCCCCGCCAGACCCGTCCCTGGCTGATCCGCGCCCTCCGCCTGGCCCGCTCCAAGCGCCTTGCTCCACCCCCCCGCAAGCACGGCAACATCCCCCTGTGAGGCCAGTCGAGGGGTCGAGAAGTCGAGGAGTTGACGAGAAGGGGGGTCGTCCAAGGACGACCCAGGGGCATCGGTCGTGCTCCGGCGCCCCGGCTCGGGACCCTGCGCGGTCCTTTGTGGTTCCGGCCCCGTGCTTCAGCGCCCGGCTCGGCGGCACAGCCGCCGGCCGTCCCCCAGCGCCCGGCGTTCGACGATTCCCCAGGGCACGGCTCGACGGAGGGGGGGGCGGGGCCGATGCTCCGGTGGATCCCGCGCTCCTCCCCCCCCGGATCCTGGACGTGGAGGATCGTGAGGCGCGGGCGTTGGGCTCCCCTCCCCCGCGCGCGGGGGAGGGGGCGCAGCCAACCGCCGACCTGGCATTCGTCCGCGTCTCCCCTCCCTCGAGCCCGGGGAAGGGGACCGCCCGCGAAGGCGGCTCCCCGTCGGATCGCTCCGTGTACCGGCCGAGTTCCGGTGAGGAACTGGTGCCGGGGGCTATCCGCGGCCAACCACATCCCGCGCGATCCCTCGCCTCGCGGCCCGTGCCCCCAGCGCCAACGCTCGCCATCTGGCCGGAGCCGACCGACGAGGAGCTCGCGGCGCTCGTGGTGGCGGTCATGGCCCTCGTCGATGATCCGTCGCGGCGGCAGTCGGAGACATCAACCGGGTTGGTCGTCTCCCCAGCTTGGGCAGCGGTCGGGAGGCGGCTGGCGGTCGGCGGGCGCGACGGTGGACCGGCACTCGGTTGGGGCAACCCCGGCCAGGGGTGGGGCCGGCGGCGATCGTGACCGTCCCCCCACCGGCGCGACCCCCTGCGGCCGACCCCAGGCCCGGTCTCGTGCTCGCACTCGCCTGGGCCGCGGCCTTCAGCCTGCGGACCGGCTTCATCGGCCTCGGCCCGATCCTGCCCGACCTCGCCGCCGACATCGGCCTCTCCAGCACCGCGGCGAGCACGCTCGTCTCCGTGCCGACCTTGATGATGGGCCTCGTCGCGGTCGCCGGCGGCGCCCTCGCCGACCGCTGGGGTCCCGCCCGCGCTATCGCCCTCGGATTGGCCGCCGTCGCCCTTGGCGGCGGCCTCCGCGCCGCGACCGGGTCCTGGCCGCCGCTGCTGCTGGCGACCGTCTGCTTCGGCGCCGGCATCGGGATCGCCCAGCCGGCCCTCCCCCGCCTCGTGCGCGGCCTCTTCCCCGGTCGGATCGGCCGCTCGACCGGCATCTACGCGAGCGGCCTGATCGCCGGCTCGATCCTTGCTGCCTCGCTGACCCTGCCGGTCGAGGACCGCTACTTCCCGCAGGCGGGATGGCGCGGCCCGCTCCTCCTCTGGGGCCTCCTGGCGGCGGCGACGCTTGCCGTCTGGCTGGCGCTCCTCCGCCCCTGGGCTTGGCGAGGATCGTCAGCGATCGCCGACCCGGTCGCTCCGGTCGCTCCGGTCCCACGAAACCCGAACCATCCCCAACTCCGGGCAACCAACCGACTCGCTTCCGCAACCTCTCCTGTGCTCGAAATCTCGCGAGACCCCGCCGTCATCCCTGCCGAACCACAACCCACAACCCACCCGCAACCCACGTCCCCGCCCTGGTCCCCCTGGCGTGACCGCGACGCCTGGGTCGTCGCCATGCTCTTCGCCGCCCAGGGGCTTGCCTACTACCTCATGGTCGCCTGGCTCCCCGCCGTCTACCGCGAGCTCGGGGTGGACGCGGGCCGCACCGGCGCCCTGGTCGCGATCTTCAACGGGGCCACCCTGCCGGCCATCCTCGGCTTCCCGATCCTCTCCGACCGGCTCGGCTCGCGGCGCCTGCCGTGCCTCATCGCGGCGCTCCTGTTCACCTCGGGCGCCCTCGGCTACGTGCTCGCCCCGACCACCTTCCCGCTCGCCTGGCTGTGGCCGATCCTGGCCGGTAGCGGGGTGTCGGCGCTCTTCGCGATGGGGCTCGTGTTGCCCACCGACGTGGCTCCGGCAGGCCAGGTCGGCGCCGCCGCCGGGATGGTCCTCGCCGTCGGCTACGCCGGCTCCGCGCTCGGCCCGGTCCTTGCCGGCGCCGTCCGCGACCTGACCGGCGGCTTCGAGACGGCGCTTGCCACACTGCCGATCGTCGGCGCGCTGACGCTGCTGCTGGCGGCCGTCGTCCCCCCCGCGGGGGGGCGACCACGGGCAACGGCGGGCAGCGGTTGACCGTGGCCGACCCTCACCAGCTTCATCCCTCTTCACCCGACCGTCCACCGAACGGCAATCGCACGAACAGCGGACGTAGCTGCATCGCGAGCCCCCAACCCCTGACCCTGGAGAGGGGGCAAGGAGCATGGGCTTCCGCCCCCCGTCATTCTGAGCCCAATGGCGAAGAACCTCTTTCCGACTCCGGAACCGGCCGGACGGACGACGCCGCCGCACCGGGTCCTACTTGGGTCCCCGAGTAGGACCCGAGCAGAGATCCTTCGCATCGCTCTGGATGACTCGGTTGGACCGGATGAAAGGGGTGAACGGGCTGGTCACGAGGATTCGGTATCAGACGCTCGGGGTGCTCGCTCCGCCCAGCCGCCCCAGAAGAGTCCCCTCTCTCGCGCACCGGCGGCTGCCCCGTCGGCCGGCGGTGGGTAGATCTTCGGGTGGCGGTGAGGGTTCTCGCTCGGCAACGAATCAGTCCAAGCGAACACCGGAGTGAACCTCCGGCTTGAGGAAGGAGGAAACGTGGAGCAAGTGATCGAACGCCCCAAGGCCACCAACGGCGACGCGACGTGACCACCATCGCCACCGTCGCCGTCGAGGAGCCGCCTGCCGGCACCAGGGCTTCCTCGCCAGAGCGCCCGGCCGATCCGGCCCGGCAGTCGGCCAGCGGCGCCATCCTGCTCGGTCTCGCCTGGCTCGTCGCCTTCAACCTGCAGTCCGGCCTCGTCGCCCTCGGGCCCGTGCTGCCGGCGCTGGTCGCCGATCTCT
>CADCWF010000206.1 GCA_902806345.1 uncultured Thermomicrobiales bacterium | reverse complement strand
CCTCCTGCCAGGCATCCCAGCCGCCGAGCAAGGCCGTGACGTTCTCGTATCCCGCTTCGATCAGGAGGAGCGCCCCACGGGCGCTCGTGTATTCGTCCGGTCAGGCGCAGGAGAGGACGACCGGCCTGTCCCTTGGGATCTCGGCGATCCGGTGGGGGATGTCGTCGATCGGGATCCGCAGCGAGCCGGGGATGCGACGACCGCTCGCCTCGAACGGCTGCCAGCGGCGGACATCGACCACGGTCACCGGCTCCCCATCGTCGAGCATCCGGCGGAGCGCCGCCACGGTTGTCCGTGGCACGGGGCGAACGTCGCCGTCGAGGTGGAAGAGCGATCCGGCGTCGACGAGTGTCTCCTCCGGGAGTTGGGCGGCGCGGGCGCGGCGGCCGTACCAGGCGGCGAGTGGCGTCGCGGTCGTGCCGTGGAGCACGACCGAGGCGATGACGACGGTGGCGACGATCCCGAAGATGCCGCTCGGGTCCGGGATGCCGAGGCTGACCGCCAGGATCAGGAGCAGGATCGAGTTCAACCCGCGGGGGCCGAACCAGGCCAGCAGTAAGCGGCCGCCCGGGCTCGCTTCCGTCCGCCAGAGCGACGCGAGCATGGCGACCGGACGGGCGACGAGCAGGCAGAAGAGGGCGAACACGACGGCGGCCAGACCGAACGCCCCGAGCGCGGCGGCGACGAGTGCGGAGCCGAGCACGACGAAGGTCAGCAGCATCGCGATCTCGGCGGTGGTCTCGCCGTACTCGAGGAAGCAGTCGCACAGCTCGATGTCGAGGGCGGCGATGGTGGCACCGGCGGCGAAGGCGGCGACGAAGCCGCTGCCGCCCAGCAGCTGGGCTGCCGCGAAGGCGAGGAAGGCGATGCCGATCGAGTAGATGGACTCGTAGTCGCGGCGGATCAGGCGGCGCTTCCGCAACCAGTCGACGGCGCGGATCCCCAGCCAGGCAATGGCGATGCCGACCACGGGGGCGAGGACGAGCATCGAGAAGGCGAACCGCGCCCAGTCGGCGCCGGAGCGGGCGACGCCGCTGGCGAGCAGGGCGAGGAAGAGCGTCAGTGGGAGCACGATCAGGTCGTTGGTGCCGGCCTCGACGCTGAGAGCGTGGCGGACGGAGAGGGGAATCCGGGCGTCACGTGTCACGTCGCGGAGGAGGACGGCGTCGGTCGAGGCGAGGATGGTGCCGACCAGGAGCGCCATGGGCACCGAGAGGCCGAAGAGCAGCCAGGAGGCGCCGCCGACGAAGGCGATCGTCAACAGGGTGCCCGGGCCGAGGGCCAGCGCCGGCAGCACCCAGTTGGAGCGGAGCTGGCCGAGGTTGATCTTGATCGCGTCGGTGAAGAGGACCAATGTCAGGCTGACGGTGGCCAGGGTCTGGACCGCCGGGGAGTCAATTCCGAGGTCGAAGACGCCGAGTCCCCAGGGACCGACGACGACCCCGAGAAAGACGAAGACGAGCACCTGCGAGATCGGCAGCCGCTCGACCAAGCCGGAAACGAGACCGGAGGCGACGACGACCAGCCCGATCGCGCCCATCGCCAGCACCAGGGCGTGCTCGTCGAAGCCGGTGGTTGCGAGCGGCACGAGGGCGGCGAGCGATCGAGCGACAAGATCCACAGGCACTCCGGACCGACGTGATGGGTTACGGGACCACGCGGCGTACGGCGGTCGTGAGGGAACGATAGCAGGAGGACGGATCGCCGCCGCAAGGACGCTGCATAATGGAGCGACATGGACGGCGACCGAGGCGCGAGGTCAGCAGGCTCCTTCCCGGTTCGGCGGGGAGGCACGGGCAGGCGGAGGTGAAGGTGCGCGCGAGCGCGGACTTGGGAGCGGGAGCGGGATCTGGCGAGGCCGCTGGAGACGGCGAGTCGGCGCCACAGCCGTCCGTGGCCGGGCCGCTCTTCGGGGTGCCCACTCCCCAGCCATGGTTCGGGGTCATGCACTGGGGCGCCCTCCTGCTGGCGCTGGCCGGGGCCGCGATCGTCGGCACGACGGTTTGGCGACACCTCGGCGGCGCCGTGCCGCTGTCGCCGGGGCTCAACGACCCCGACTGGGCGGCGGTCGTCGGCGGCGGGGTTCTGCTCGGGCTCGGCCTCTCGGCCTTCTTCCTGCGGCCGGAGCTTGGCATCTTCCGCCGCCAGATCCTGACTTCGATCGCTTGGGCCGTGACCCTGCTCGGCGGTCTGGTGCTGCTCTGGGTGCTGATCGACTCCTCGTCCGTGAGGGACGACTGGGTCGGGACCCCGGTTCTGAACGAAAGCCAGCTCGATGCGGTGATCCAGGAGCGGTTCCCCGCGGCTGAAAGCGTCTATCGCGTCCCGACCGGCGTCCAGATCCAGTCCGTAGAGTTCAAGAGCGCCGCCAACGTCGAGGTCACCGGCTACGTCTGGCAGTTCTACGGGGACGACGCGCCGGCCGACCTGGTCGAGGGGTTCGTACTGCCGGACGCCCTGCGCGACGCCTACACCGCGACCGAGGCATACCGGTGGGCGGTCCCAGGGGGCGAGGTGGTCGGGTGGTACATCGCCGCGACGCTGCGCCAGTCGTTCGACTACCAGTACTACCCGTTCGAGCGGGAGAATGTCTGGCTCCGGCTCTGGTCGCGTGATTTCGACCGACGGGTGCTGCTCGTGCCCGATTTCGACGCCTACGACGACCTGACCCCGACGACGCTGCCCGGCATCGAGCGGAGCTTCGTCCATGGCGGCTGGGACCCGCTCTACTCAGGGTTCAGCCTGTTCGCGGACTCCTACAACGTGGACTTCGGCGCCGAGGGGTCCCTGGCAAACGCCGCCTACCCGGAGCTCTACTTCAACTTCGTGCTTCGCCGCGACTTCCTCGGGCCGTTCACCGAGCACCTCGTCTACGCGAGCGCCGTGGCCCTCCTCCTGTTCGGCCTGCTGGCGCTGACCTCGAGCAACGACGCGACGCGGGGCCGGTTCGGGATCACCACCGCCGGCGTCCTCGGCTCGTGCGGCGTCTTCCTGTTCGGCGTCATCGCCAAGCACAACCAGATCCGGACCAGCCTCGACACCCAGCAGATCACCTACCTGGAGGCCGTGCCGGTCCTCCTCTACGGGATGATCGTGCTGGTGGCCCTGAACGCGATCGTCGTCGCCTCGCCGCTGGACGTGCCGTTACTGGAGTACCGCGACAACCGCTTCCCCGAGCTGGTCTACTGGCCGCTGCTGTTCGGACTCCTCTTCGCGGTCACCTACGCGGTCTTTTTCTGACCCCGCCCGGTTAGTTCGGCAGCGAGGTCTCGGGGCCGGGGCAGATGGGCACCGCTACGAGATGACGCGCGACTCGACGAAGGCGATCGTCTCCTCGAGCTCGCCGAGCCGGTCGCGGACGAAGTCGCCGATGTCCTCCCGCCGGGTGAACGGCAGCTCGTAGGTGAGGTGGACGCGGACGCCTCCCTCGGCGTCGTCCCAGGCGGCGCTCTGGTGGGGTTCGAGCAGGCCGCGGTTGATGGCGGGCAGGTTCATCCGGACCAGGCGCTCCAACATCCGGCGGCGGAACTCGTTCTCCTCGTCGGCATGGAGCCCTGGCGATGTCCCCCAGAGTTCGATGGCGAACCCGTCGGCGCCGACCCGGACGTCGATGTGACCAGCTTCGTCGTCGGCCGCCACCGTCCACCGCCCCTGGTCGTCGAGCGTCCCATAGGCGTAGAAGCCGGCCTCCGCGAGGACGCCGCGGACGGGTTCCAGTGCCTGCCGGTGGGCCAACCGGGTCGCCGCTTCGGTGGCGTCAGGGTCGGCCAGCGGGGCCGGCACGGCGGCGGAGTCTCGGATGGTGAAATCGTCCATCTGGTGCCTCGTCGGGGTCGGTGGGATTGCGACCGGTCTGCCGCCGCTCCCTCCGCAATCCCGGTGCCGGTCGTCCGGCTGCACTACGCGCAAACGGCCTCGGCCACGGCCAGCAGCACGTCCCGGGTCCGCTCCAGGCTCGGCAGATCGACCCACTCTTCGTCGGCGTGGGCGCCTGCCCCGGACGGACCAAACACGACGGTCGGGATGTCGGCCGCGGCCAGGAGCGCCGAGTCCATCCAGCCGAAGGCGCAGGCCAACAGCGGGTCGCCGCCGAGAACGGGTGCCGCCCGGTCGCGGACCAACACGACGAACGGGTGGTCGGGTGGGATCGAGAACGGTTGGCGGGCGAGGGTCGTGCGGATGACGGCGCCCTGAGTCGTGGCGCCCTCCGCCGCCCCCTCCACCATTGCCCGGAACTCTTCCTCCACGCCTGCTGTGGTTTCGCCGGGGATGGTCCGCCGCTCGAAGGCGACGGTACAGCGGTCGGGGTAGGTCGACAGCTCGCGGCCGCCGGAGATGATGGAGGCATGGATCGAACCCGTCCCCAGGAGCGGGTGCCTGGTGCCGGCCGCGAGACGGCGCTCCAGGGCGGCGACCCCGCTTAGGACCGGGCCCATCGCCGCGATCGCGTCGACCCCGAGGTCGGGTCGCGAGCCGTGGGCGGCAACGCCGCGCGTCTCGACCTCGAGCCAAACGAACCCCTTTTTT
>CADCWF010000205.1 GCA_902806345.1 uncultured Thermomicrobiales bacterium | reverse complement strand
GCGGTGCAGACGGCCCGCTTGCAGGGGTTCGTCGGCCGCGGGCACTGGGCGGCCCCGGTGCACGGCTGGCAGGTCCCGTTGCCGGCGCACCGCCCCGAGCAGCACTGGCCGGCGCGGGCGCAGTCCTTCCCGTCGTGGCGGCAGCCGGCGTGGGTGGCCCCCGCCCCCTCCCCGGCGCCGAGGCCGAGGCGGGCGCCGAGGGCGACCCCCGCGAGGGCGCCCAGGGCCTGCCGCCGCGACCGGGCCTGGCCGAAGCCCCGCACGAGCCGATCGAAGCGCTTCGAATCCATGGCCGTGCCCTCCATCCGATGCGCAGGAGGGCATGCGCCCGCCCGCCGGGGTCTCGGCTCAGGCCGGAGGCGCGAGGTCCGTCACCGCGGCGCGGGCGTCCAGGGGCATCGGCGCGCCGGATGGGTTGCTGTCTGAGACGACCCCAGCATACACCGCCGGGCACAGAAGTGCAGAGGTCATTCGGGCGTGGTGATGCTCCCTGTCACCACGACCGTCGCAGAATCGCTCGTTTGTGCGACGAGCCAGCGCGGGGCCGCGATCCTGGCCGAGCGGTGGTGGTGCCGTCATCACCGACTCCCGGTCGGGCGGCCTCAGCGCGCGGGATCGAGGACGACGGCGAAGAAGGTGCGCGTCCACGGGCCGGCAACTGGCCACTCCGCCACCGAAAAGTGGTCCCCGGCCGGGAGTTCCACCGAGACGGCTTCGACGCCCGCCGTGCGCAGCGCGTCGACCATCCGCCGGGCATGCGCCACCGGGTTCATGGGGTCGGCCGCGCCGTGGATGATCAGGAACGGCGCGCTCTCCGCGTCCACCCACGCGACGGGCGAGGCGTCCAGGTAGGCCTCGGGCACCTCCGCCGGCGTGCCCCCGAGGAGGGCGACCAGGCTCTGGCGATCGAACTCCCCCGGATAGGGGATGCTCAAGTCCAGGTGCCCCGCAATGCTGACGACCGCGTCCACCCGGCTGGAATACGCCGCGAGCTCGGGGTCGCTCTGGTCGCGCGCCTCCCGCACGCCCAGGAGCGCCGCCAGGTGGCCGCCGGCGGAATGGCCGTAGGCGCCGACGCGCTCCGGATCGACCCCGTAGCGCGCGGCGTTGGCCCGGATCCAGCGGACGGCCCGCTGGGCATCGTCGAGCTGCGTGGGCCAGAGGTGCTCGCCCGCGGGGTCGCCGGTCAGCCGGTACTCGACGTTGAACGTCACGTACCCCTCCTCGGCGAGGGCCGCGGCCGGTCCGTCCATGCTCGTCCGGTCGGCGGTTCCCACCATCCAGGCCCCCCCGTGCAACAGGACGACGGCCGGTCGGGGCTTGTCGCGGGCGGGCAGGCCGGCGACGTCGAGCAGCAGCTCCTGGCCGTCCGCCTCGCCGTAGACGACGGCCGTTTCCCGCTCGACCGCGGGGCGCGGGCCGGTCGGGGTGGCCGCCTGGGCCGCGGCGCGGCGGCCGGCCCCGAAGGAGGGCGCGAGGACCGGGGCAAGGGCGGTCGAGGCAAGCAGGGCGCGACGGTTCGGCACGATCAGCCTCCCTGGTGGCGGCCCCTGGCGAAGTGGGCCATGCGAAGAGGTGCGCCGCGCGCCGGATCCCCCACGAGGGCGGGAACCCTGGCGCGGTACGGTTGGGCTTGGCCGGCGGCTCGAATGGTCCCGTGCCCTTTTCCGCGGCAAGCCACGGGGACAGGTTGCGCCCCCACGACCCGCCGCGCCACCAAGTCTGCCCACCCACTTCCTCCCCCACTTGCCGCCCGGATCGGGTCCGGCGCGGGATACGATGTTCCCCTCGAAACGCGGACCCGGGGATGCCAGGCCATGGACGATTCCACGACGTCCACGACGTCCACGGCGAGGAAGCCCGACCCCTCCTTCGGCGGGCGATTGCGGCGCGCCCGTCGGGCCGCCGGCTTCACGCAGGAGGAGCTGGCGGTGCGGGCGGGGCTGACCCCCAACGCCGTCGGCGCGCTGGAGCGGGGCGAGCACCGCCACCCCTACCCGGCCACCGTCCGCGCCCTGGTTGCCGCGCTCGGACTGAGCGCGGCGGACGCCGCTGTGCTGGCGGCGTCGGTGCCGAAGCGGGGCGAGCGCGCCCTTGCCCTCGCCTCCCGGGGATGGGCCCTCCCGGTGTCGCGCACGTCGTTCGTCGGGCGGGAGCGCGAGATTGCCGAGGTGGCGGCCCTGCTGCGCCGGGACGACGCCGCCCTCGTTACGCTGACCGGGCCCGGCGGCGTGGGCAAGACCCGGCTCGCCCTGCAGGTCGCGGACGGGATGGCCAGGGCGTTCGCCGACGGCGCGGTCTTCGTTCCCCTGGCCTCGGTCGCGGACGCGGCCCTGGTGGTGCCGACCTTGGCCGGGGCGCTGGGGGTCCGGGAAGGGAACGAGCCGCTGGTCGCGCGGCTGCTAACCGCCCTGCGGGAACGGGAACTCCTCCTGGTCGTCGACAACTTCGAACAGGTCCTCGACGCCGCGCCGGTCGTGACGACGCTCCTTGCCGCCTGCCCGGGCCTCAAGGTGCTGGCCACCAGTCGGGAGATCCTGCGGCTGACGGGCGAGCAGGTGTACCCGGTGCCGCCGCTGGCGCTGCCCGCCGCCGCCCATCACTCTTCGGCGGCGGCGTCGGCGAACGCGGCGGCCGTACGGCTCTTCGCCGAACGCGCCCGAGCCGCCGACCCGGGGTTTGCGCTGAGCGAGGCGAACGGGTTGGCGGTGGCCAAGATCTGCAGGCGCCTCGACGGACTCCCCCTGGCCATCGAACTGGCGGCGGCGCGCATCCGGCACCTGCCGGTCAACACGCTCTTGTCCTCCCTGGGCCGACTCTTGCCGGTGCTGACGGGCGGCCCGCGGGACCAGCCGGAGCGGCTACGCACGATGCACGACGCCATCGCCTGGAGCCACGACCTGCTCTCGCCGGAGGAGCAGGCCGTGTTCCGGCGCCTCGCGGTCTTTGCCGGCGGCTGGACCCTGGACGCCGCGGAGGCGGTCGTCGGTGAACCGGGATGCCCCGGGCGTGGCGTCCTGACCGGGATCGCCGCCCTCATCGACAAGAGCTTGGTGCGACGGGAGGAGGGTTGGGACGGCGGCGCGCGGTTCTCGATGCTGGAAACCGTGCGCGAGTTCGCTCTGAAACGGCTGGCGACGAGCGGCGAGATGGACGCCGTGGGCGGGCGACACGCGGCCTTCTACCTAGGCCTGGTCGACCGGGCCGGGCACGCGGCCTTCTACTTCGGGTGGGCGCGGGACGCACGGGCGCGGGCTGAGCAGCCGGATCGGGGAGCGGCGAACCGGCTGGTCGAGCAAGAACACGACAACCTGCGCGCGGCCATCGACCGCCTCGTGGAGACCGGGCAGGCGGAGGCCGCCCTCCGCTTCGCTGCGGCGTGCGTGGCGTTCTGGCATTCCTGCGGCCACCTGGGCGAGGCCCAAACGCGGCTCGACCGCGCGCTGGCGCTCCCCGGGGCGGAGCGATCCCCGACCAGAGCCGAAGCCCTCCAACTGGCCGGCAGCGTTGCCATCGCCACCGGAAACCTGGGGATCGCGTCCGAGCGGACCCGCGACGCACTGGACCTTTGGCGGGACATCGGGGATCCCCGGGGCCACGCGGCGGCCCTCAAGACCTTGGGGACGATCGAGGAAAACAGGTTGAACTGGCAGCCGGCCACCGAACTCCTCGAGGCCGCCCTCGCGGCGTGGCGCCGCCTCCACGAGCCCATCCCGGCGGGAAACACGCTGGCCCTCCTGGGCGGCATCGCGTTCGCGCAAGGCGAGTTGGACCGCGCCGTCGCGTTGCAACGGGAAGCGCTCGCCCTCCTCCAGTCGGCGGGCGATACCAGGTTGTCGGCGAGCACCGTCTGGTACCTCGGGCTGTTCGCGGCCGCGCGGGGAGACACGCTGAGCGCGGCCCGGCACTACGGCGCCTGCCTCCGGACGTGGGCCGAGATCGGCGACGCCGAATGGCTGTTCAAACCCCTCGTCGGGCTCGCGGCCGTCGCGGCAGGCGTCGGGCGCCACGAGGCCGCCGCACGGCTCCTCGGCGCGGCCGACGCGGCGCTTCGCCGCATCGGGGGGCGCCTTTTCCCGTTCGACCAGCCGGCCTACGACCTGGCCGGCCGCGCTGCCCGCGCCGCCCTAGGACCCGAGCGGTTCGGCGACGCCCACGGCGCGGGCGCCGAGCTGGCGCTCGCGGGCATCCTGGCCGAGGCCGGTGCGGTGGTCGCGGCGGCGGAAGACGTCGATCGGGAACGGTGACGCCCCCGAACGGTTCGCCCCGTCCCCGATCCGCTCCGGGTGGATGTCGACCCGGGCTGTTCCGCGACCCGGTCTGCGTCGATCCCGTGGCCTGCGCCGCCCCGCTGTCCTGCGCTGCCCACAACGGGATTGATCGCCAGTCGCCAAATCCGTCTCGCAATCAACGCCTTGGCGCCGCCACGAGCGGGGCCTCTCGCAAGCGGTCGTTTTCGGGACGCCCCGTGGGGGCAGGCGCGGCGGGTGGGGTCAGGCGCGCGGGGCCGCCGCAAAAGGCGTCCCACAATCAAAGTGTCGTTACTTGGC
>CADCWF010000204.1 GCA_902806345.1 uncultured Thermomicrobiales bacterium | reverse complement strand
CCGCCGCTCCCCCCACCCCGGAGCCTGCGGTCCGCCGGGCCTCGACGCCGGTCGCGCTGCCCGAGCCGGGGCAGGTCGCCCTCGGCCTGTTTGTGCCGGGAGCACCGGCCGATCCCCGTCCGCTCGACGCCCTGGCCCAGGAAATCACCCGGATGCCGGCCTTCGTCTGCTGGTACGAGGCGTGGGGCACCGCCGCGGCGGTAACCGGCGAGACGATCGGCCTCGACAAGCTGCAAACCGTTGTCAACCGCGGTGCCACCCCCTTCATCACCTGGGAGCCGTGGGATCCGGAGGCGGGGGTCGAGCAGCCGGCCTACCGGGCGGCGACGATCGCCAGCGGCGATTTCGATGCCTACGTCGATGGCTGGGCGACCCGGCTGGCGTCCTGGAACGGCCCCGTCTACCTCCGGATGTTCCACGAGCTGAATGCGCCTTGGTACCCGTGGGGCACGGGCGTCAACGGGAACGCGGCCGAGGATCTCGTCGCCGCCTGGCGCCACGTCCGCGGGCGATTCGACCGGGCCGGAGCAGGCAACGTCCGCTGGGTCTGGTGCCCCGACGCCGGGCTCCGGGAGACGCCGCTGGAGGATCTCTACCCCGGCGACGACGCCGTCGACTGGGTCGCCCTCGACGGCTACAACTGGGGCGATGTCAGGCCGGAGTCAGGCTGGCGCTCCTTCGAGGAGATCTTCGGCGACGCCTACGACGCGCTCGGCCGGCTGACCGACCGCCCACTGATGGTGGCCGAGACGGCATCGACCGAACTCGGCGGCGACAAGGCAGCCTGGATCGCGGAGGCGTTCGCGGCACTGCCGGAGCGGTTCCCTCGGGTGCGCGCGCTCTCCTGGTTCGGCGAGGCGACGGCCGGCGCCGACTGGCCGTTGACGAGCTCGCCAGAGGCTGTCGCCGCGTTCGGCGCGGCGGTGGCGGGACCCAGGATGTGGGGCCAGCTGCCGTAGGCAACGGACGCACTTGGCACGGAGGCCGGGCGCCCGACACCACGCCGTCCTCGAAGAGCCTCGTCGATCTGGCATTCCTCCTCAACGGTCTGCTCGGTCGCCACGGGCGGCCGTATGCGAGAGGAAGGCCCGGAGGTCAGGCAGGGAGCCAGAGAGAGCGGCGATGGCCGTGTCCGGGGCGCCGGCCGCGCGGGCAGGGCGAACGATGTCGCGCCCTAGGTCGGGCACCCAAGCGCGCACGGTCACGGCGGGCAGCGTCGCCGAGAGGCGCAGCGGCAACCCGACCGGGGCAACCGCCGTATCACCCGCCTGGAGGATGACACCGCCGCCCCGGCCGTCCATTCGGACGATGCCGCCGAAGCAGGTCACCACCTGGGGGCTCTCCTCGGCCGGCAGGATCAGCGGTTCGCCGACCTGGAGCGCGATCCGCTCCAAGGCGAACAGCCTGGTGGCGACCAGCAGCTCCCGCCGACCCACCGCCGAGGGCAGCATGACCGGCGCGATCGGCTCCGGCCGGAGGTCGGGTTTCAGCACGGCGAGCCCGGCCTCCAGATGCAGTTCGCGCGACCGGCCCCGGTTGTCGAGGCGGCCCCAGTCGTGGAGGCGGTAGGTGACCGTGCTCGGCTGCTGGATCTCGTAGACGAGGACGCCGCCGCCGAGGGCGTGGACCGTGCCGGCCGGGAGCAGCAGGGTCATCCCCGCCTCGGCCGGGATGGGGCGGAGGAGGTCGACCGTCCCGTCGCCGCCGGCACGCAGCGCCGCCACGAACGTCTCGAGCGTGACAGCCGGACGGAGGCCGAGGTAGAGCAAGGCGCCCGGCTCGGCGGCAAGCACGTGCCACGCCTCCGTCTTGCCGACCGACTCGCCGATGGCACGCGCGGCACGGTCGTCGGGGTGGAGCTGGATGGAGAGGTCGGCGGCGGCGTCGATGAACTTGGCGAGCAACGGGAAGCACGGTCGATCGCCGGTGACCGCGGCGCCGAGGGCGCCGACCCAATCCTCCGGGGCCGCTTCCACCAGTTCGGTCAGGGTCGGCCCCTCGTCGTCCACCGGGTCGGCCACCGTCGCGTCGCCATGGGTCAGCAGCGCTTCGCCTAGCGGCTCGGACCCGGCGGGGAGCGCGAACCCGAACCGGGCGAGGCGTTTGCCGCCCCACGGCTTGGGGTCCAGCCGCGGCCGGATCAGCAGCGGCGCGTCCCTCGTGACCAACTCCCCATCCCTCCGGGCCGAGCCCCGAATCGGATCCGTTTGCTACCCTTGGCGCGATGGTACCACCGGGTCCGAACGGGCTCCCGACCGGGCGAGGCGCGACAGGCGGCGGGTGACCAAAGGGGAGATGGTGGCGGAAACCGAGGGAGGCTCCGGACAGCGGGCGGACCGCGCCTTCTGGGCGGTGATCCCGGCCGGCGGGTCGGGCACCCGGCTCTGGCCGCTGAGCCGAGCGGCCCGGCCCAAGTTCCTGCTGCCACTCCTGGGCCAACGGTCGCTCCTCCAGCAGACGGCGCACCGGCTCGGGCTCCTAACGCCGCCGGAGCGGACCTTCGTCGTCTGCGGCCCGGCGCACGCGGCGCCGGTCGCCCGCCAACTGCCGACCCTGCCGGAATCCAATCTGATCGTCGAGCCGTCGCCGAAGGGGACCGGCCCGGCGCTGGCACTGGCGGCGGCGATCATCGCCCGGCTCGACCCGGATGCGGTCATCGGCAGCTTCGCGGCGGACCATGAGGTTGCCTACGAAGACGCCTTCGTCGCCGCGGTCCGGGTCGCGATAGTGGCCGCCGAAGACGGCTCGCTGGTGACCATCGGCCTGCCGCCGACCCGCCCGGAGACCGGCTACGGCTACATCGAGCGGACGGACGAGCCGGTGGCCGGCTGCCCGGAGGGGACGGCCTACCGCGCCGCCGGCTTCGTCGAAAAACCCGACCAGGAACGGGCCGAGGCGTACGTCGCCAGCGGCCGCTACCTGTGGAACGCGAGCATGTTCGTCTGGACGGCGCGGGCGCTGCTCGACGAGCTGGAACGGCTCCAGCCCGCGCTCCGGACCGGCGTCGAGGAGATCGCGGCGGCCTGGGGGGGCCCGGACCAGGACCAGATCGCGGCCGAAGTCTGGGCTAACCTGGCCGAGACGACGATCGACCAGGGGGTGATGGAGCGCGCCCATCGAATCGCGGTCGTCCCGGCCGATCTCGGCTGGTCGGACGTCGGCGACTGGCACGGCTTGGGCGAACTGATTCAACGCGACCTCGATGGCAACGCCGTCCGCGGAGACCTGATCCAGTCGGACACCCGCAACAGCGTGGTCTGGTCGGAGACGGGCCGGCTGATTGCCCTGGTCGGGCTGGAGAATATCGCCGTGGTCGACACGGAGGACGCCCTGCTGGTGATCGAGCGGGGCTCGGCTCAGGAGGTGCGGCGGATCGTCGAGCAGCTCAAGCAGCTCCACCGGACAAGCTACCAGTAGCGCGGGCCCCTTAACCGCGGGCCCCGGAAAGGAACCTAGCTCCGCGCCCCCTCGATCGCGGCCAGCAAGACGTCGAGGCCGAAAGGCTTGGGGACGAAGCGGACCCCGGGCAGGTCGACGTCGTCGTAGACGGCGCTCATCAGCACGACCGGCACCGCGTGGCCGTGCCGGCGCAACTCGCGGACCAACTCGATCCCGTCGAGGCGCGGCATCGTCACATCTGAGACGATCACGTCCGGCGGCTCGCGATCGATCTCCGCCAGCGCCGCCAACCCGTCGTAAACGGCCCGGACGCGGTACCCCTCGTCGGTCAGCAGCTCGGCGACAAGGGTCAGGATCGGCGGGTCGTCGTCGACGACGAGAACCGACGGTGACTGGCGCTGGTTCATCGGCGACGCCCTCCGTCGGCAGCCGGGCGAGCCGCGGAATCGGCTCTTGCCGGGCCGCACTCTCCCGCTAACTGAACCCATTACGCAGGGTCCGGGCCGTCGACCCGACGCCATGATAACGGCCTCCAGCGAGAGCGCTCTCGCCTGGACGATACGGTCCCCCGCCCATCCGTTTGCCGACCGATCCCGTCGTCGGGAACGGTGTGGAGGATCCCCGCCGCTACGGCATCGTTGGCTCGGCCGCTTCCGGCATCGGAGAGATGCCCGGGTTCGCCCCGGTGGCGCGCCCGGGTCGATCCCTCCGGTTGGCCCGGCCATCCACAGGACCCTCCTGGGACCTTCGCGACATCGTCCCGGAACTCGATCGCCGAGGACCGTGACGCACCCGCCGGTCGGGACGCGACAAACGAGGGTGGACGGACCTGCAAGGATGACGGGGTGGTCCGGCGGCATGCTCCCCACCGGGCTCCTAGCGTCGCTGGCTTGAGGCGAAGCCCCTCCTCCGGTCTTGTCCGACGCAAAGACGTGTGCCTAGCGGTCGACGTTTGGCATCCGAGCCGTCGGCGGTCTCCGCGTCGATCACGGCATCCCACTCGGTGCGGTACGGGCCGGCGCCTTCGGAGTCGTCGCCGGAGCGACGGACGCCGTCACGCGCCCGGGCCGAGATCGAGGAACTCGGCGGCGACCCAACCGGCGGCGCCGGCGTACTCGACGGCGACGAAGCCGGCCGACTCCTCGCCAGTCAGCACGACGGTCTCCCCAGGTGGGATGGTCAGCAGGATCACGGCGTCGGTGCCCGGCGTGGCGCGCAGGTTCAGGGCGTCCGTCGTCAGCGCGGTGCCGGGTTCGGCGTCCGGGGCCGCCGCTTCGGTCGGGGTCGGCTCCTCGGTCGCCCTGGCCGCAGCCGTCGGTGAGGGGGCGGCGGTCGCGATCGCTGCCGGGGGCGCCGCGGTGGCGATGACGACCGCCGTCGCGATCTGGACGGTGCGTGTGGCATCGTCCCCCGCCCCGGCGGCCGTCGGTTCGGGAACGACGGTCGACTGGCCGGATTCGGTCGCGGCCGCACCTGCCGGCGCAGCGGCCGGGGTGGCGCCGGGGGGACGGCCCGCCGATCCGGCCCGGAAGTGGTCGCGGACGGTCTCGTCGGTGAGCGCGGCCTCATAGACAGCGACCTCGTCGACGGCGCCGGCGAAGGGGCTGCCGGCATCGGCGCGGGCGCCGATCCGGAACGGGACTTCGGTGTCGTTCAGGCCGAGCCCGGCGGGGACCTCGGCGATCCCCTCGCCGTCGATGTAGAGGCGCATCGCCTGGCCGTCGTAGACGGCAACGACGTGGGTGGCCGCCCCGAGCGGGATCGGCTCGATCGTCGTTACCACGTTGGCCTCGCCGTCGCGCCACCGCTCGAACCCGAGCCGGCCGGTCTCCTTGCTGATGTAGAGGAGGTAGCCCTGGCGGTTGCCGGCCTCGTCGGTCGCCTCTTTCATCAGCAGCCGCGGGTAGGGGTTGGCAAACTCGTCGGGCCGGATCCAGGCCTCGAGCGTGAACGGGGCGCCACCGGCGAAGTCGAGGATGTCACCCGCCTCGACGTAGCCGTCGGCCGTCCCGGCGAGGGCGATTGCGGCGTTCGCCGGTCCGATCAACCCCGGCTCGCCGAGCTCCACCCCCGGTGCGTAGACGGCGTCGTTCCCCTGCCCCGAGCGGTCCCCCGCGGTGGTCCCGGTCGCCTCATCGAGGCGCCAGTAGGCGACCAGCCCGGACGTAGCCTCGACCACGGCCGCGTAGGCGTCGGCCGGAGGGGCGGGGGTCGCCGCCTCCTGCGCCCGGACACCGGGCTGGGCGGAGCCGGTGGCCGCGGCGACGAGCGTGGCGAGCAGGCCGACGGCGATCGGGTAGCGCGGCATCAGGCTCCTCCATCGGCCTCCGGCACCGAGGCGCCGGGAGGCAGCGGTCCGGTTTCCTCAGGGGGCACCCGGTGTCCGGACGGTGCGAGAACCCGAGTCTACGACAGGACGGGCGACGGAGCCGCGTGTCCGCTATCTCCGCCGGGGAGCGGAGCGGTTGGCGGAGAAGCCGGGACACCACCAGACCGGGGACCGGACACGAGACCGTCGCTACCCCTCGTTGAGCGAGAGTCCGAGCACGTCGGCCAGGTCGCGCAGGGTTAGCTGGGCGTCGCGGATGTCGTCCTCTTCCGGCGCTTCAAGGATGGCGGCCCCGATCTCCCGCAGCGCCTCGATCGCGAGCGGGGTGTTCAGATCGTCGTCGAGGGCGTTGAAGAAGCGCTCCCGGTAGGACGAGACGTCGACCTCGATCTCGACCCCGTAGGCAGGGAACCCGGCCGCCTCGGCAAGGTCCCGGGCCACCCCTGCCCACCGCTCCAGCTCGGCGTCCTGGTAGTCCCAGTTGGAGCGGTAGTGGTTGGAGAAGAGGTAGAGGCGCAGGGCGTCCGGGTGGTCGTTCGCGAGCGCGTCGCTGACGAGCACCAGGTTGCCGAGCGACTTGCTCATCTTCTCGCCCTGGTAGCCGACCATCCCGACGTGAACCCAGAAGCGGGCGAACGGCTCGACATCGAAGGCGTTCTCCGACTGCGCGATCTCGCACTCGTGGTGCGGGAAGACGAGGTCCAGGCCGCCGCCGTGGATGTCGATGCTGGGGCCGAGATAGCGGCTGGCCATGGCGCTGCACTCGACGTGCCAACCGGGGCGGCCGCGGCCGTAGGGCGACTCCCAGCTCGGCTCGCCCGGGGCGCTCGTCTGCCAGAGCACGAAGTCCAGCGGGTCCCGCTTGTTCGGGTCGTCCGGGGTGTTGCCCCGCTCGTTGGCGATCGGCAGCATTTCGGGCCGAGGGATGTGGCTGAGCTTGCCGAACTCGGGGTCCGCATCGACGGCGAAGTAGACGCTGCCGTCGACCTGGTAGGCGACGCCTTTGGCGAGCAGGGCGGCGATGATGTCGAGCATCTCGGGGACGTGGTCGGTGGCCTTGACGTAGTGGTCGGGGCGCAGCGCGTTGAGGTTATCCATGTCCCGGAGAAACTTCGCCGTCTCCCGGGCGCCCAGCTCTTGCCAGCCGATGCCGAGCTCCTCCGCCTTGCGGAGGATGTCGTCGTCGATGTCGGTGACGTTCTGGACGTAGGTGACGGCGAGGCCCTGCTGGCGCAGGTAGCGGACGAGGATGTCGAAGGTGAGGAAGGTGAAGGCGTGGCCAACGTGGGTCGTGTCGTACGGGGTCACCCCGCAGACGTAGAGCTTGACCTCCCCCTCGCGCGGAACGAACCGCTCCACGCGCTCGGTCATCGTGTTGTAGAGCTGCATCCCCTCCCGCCTCGCTCCGGCCCGCGCCGCCCGGTCCGCCGTCACATCGCCGCCGCAGTATATCCGAGCCTCCGCCACGGGTAGTCCGGCAGGACGGACCGGCGGCTCCGAGGGCGGGCCGGCGACCGGGTCGCGGGATGGCCGGTGGTATGATCCTGGCATCGCCCGCTCCCGCGGCGGCGACGCCGCGCCGCGCCTAGGCAGGAGTGGAGATCCGACAGCCGATGGTTCGCCATGCCGCGCCGCGCCTCCTCCGCTACGCCATCCTGGCGGCCGTGACGTTGCTGCTCGTTGCCTGCTCCGGGCTGGGGGCGCCGCCTCCGGCACCGACCGCGGCCCCCGAGACGCCGACCCCACCTCCGACGGTCCCGGTCGAGACGCCCCTGCCCGAGCCGCGTTGCGCCGTCGGCCGGCTCACCGTCGGCGATATCGCATCCGTCGCGGTGGAGTGGTCGGCCGGCGTCCAGGGCGCCCTGGAGCGGGCGCGGGAGTGGCGCGGCGATGCCCGGCTGGTCGGTCTCCAGGTCGGCTGCCAACCGCTGGAATCCGCCTTCCGCTGGGAGGGCACCTTCTACTCGGACACCGCCCAGGCATTCTTCGCCAGCGACACCCGGCAAACGACCCCGGCCGAGGTCGACCCGGCCGCGGTACCCAATCTGCCGCTGGAGCGGATCGACTTCGGCGAGCTCCACCGGGCGCTGGCCCGCGCCGGTTACGGTGATCGGTCACTCCTGTCGCCGACGAGCGGCCTGACCGTCCGCCTCAACGCGCCAACCGACCCGTTCGGCCCGCCTGGAACGCCGGCCGATGTCGTCTACCACGTCGCGATCGACGAGCGGGGTGAAACGCGGGACCTGTTCGTCTCCGCAGCCAACTGGACGATCCACTCGTATCAAGACCGGGGCTAGGGGCCAGGGCGAGGGACCAGGAAAGGATTGGCTGGTGGCGACGGGAGGGGAACGAGAGCGAGAAACCGAGGGTGGTCCGGATCCAGTGTTGCTGGCGCGGTGCCGAGCAGTGCTACGGCGGGCGCCGGCGGGGCTTCTCTCGGACATCGACGGCACGATCAGCGCGATCGCGCCGACGCCGGGCGACGCCTTCGTGGCCGAGGGAATCAAGGAGAGCCTGCGCCGGCTGACGGAGCAGCTCGCGCTCGTCGCCGTGGTCAGCGGGCGGGCGGCCGAGACGGGACGGACCATGGTCGGGGTCGACGGCCTGCTCTACGTCGGGAACCACGGGATGGAGCGGCTGCGGGACGGCGTCCGCACGGCCCACCCGGCAGCCGCGGCGAGTGAGGCGGCCCTGGGCGAGGCGCTGGCCGAGATCGGCACGGCGCTGGCGGCGTCGCCGTTGGCGGCGGTGGCCCTGGTCGAGCACAAGGGGTTGACCGGGACCGTCCACTACCGGCTGGCGCCGAACCAGGCCGCGGCGCTGGAGATCCTGGGGCCGCTGGTCGCCGGCGCGGCCGAGACGCACGGGCTGCGGGTAACGCCCGGACGAGCGATCTTGGAGCTGCGGCCGCCGGTGCATGTCGACAAGGGGACGGCGGTGGCCGACCTCGTGGCCGAGCACGGACTGCGCGGCGCCATCTTCCTCGGCGACGACGTCACCGACGTCGATGCATTCCGGGCTTTGAGGGCGGCGCGGGCCGCCGGCGAGGTCGAGACGGTCGCCATCGGCGTCGTCGGTGCCGAGACACCGGCGACGGTGCGGTCCTCGGTCGACGCGACCGTGACTGGGGTCGAGGGCGCGGCGGCCCTGCTGGCGGCACTAGCGGGGGCCCCCCTGGGCGAGCCCGGCCCGTAGTGCTGCTTTTGGATGGGTGGTCGCGGCATTGGGAGTGCCGCGCCCCCCGCCCGCTCCTGTTCGGCCCAGGGGTGTTGCGAACGGGTGGTCGGGAGCTTGGTGGAAGGGGCAGTCGTCGGTCGGCCCACGCCCGGGGGCCAGGGGTAGCGAGGCGGGGTGGCCGTGGGGGACGGCGCCGTCCCCCACGGGGGGAGCGGCCGGCCGGTCGCCTTGCCGCGGCCCGGCCGGCACCGATCAACCTGGTTCTGGATCAATCCTGGCAGAGGGGCATGCAGACCTGGAGACCGCTGCCGCAGCATGGTGCGTTGACGCACATCTTGCCGTAGGCGCAATCGCCGCTGGTCGAGCAGGTCCGCCGGCCGCAGAGGTTGGAGTCGGCGACCAGGCAGACGCCGCCGCCCTCGATGTCGGTGCCGCAGTGGCAGTTGCCGGTGGCATTGCAGGCCGTTTGCGGCCCCTGGCGGCAGGCGTTGCCGCCCTGGCAGACGCCGGACTGGTAGATCGAGGTGCAGTAGGCCCCGCCGCCCTGGCAAACCATCCCCTGGCTGGCGTCGCAGCAGATGCCGCCGCAGATCGGGTAGGGGCAGCCGCCACCGTCGATGAAGAGGCTCGAGGCCCCGAACGACGCCGGCGGCTCCTCGTCCGAATGCTTGTCGGCGAGGTGGGCGAGTCCCGCCTCGTCGTACTCCGCGAGGACGCGGACATCGTAGGTCACCGTCTCGGTCGGCTCGTCGAACCGGGCGGCCAGGAGCTCGACGATGACGACCCGCTCGCCGTCGTCGGTCTCGGCCACCAGGCCGGCATTCGGCGGGTCATCGCCGCCGACGCCGATCGCGGTCAGAACGCGCTCGGTTGGGGCGATCCCGGTCTGGCGGGCGGGGCGGTCGGCAAAGTAGGTGGTGTGGCCCGTGCCGCCGGTGAGCACCAGTTCGTAGACCCCGGCCTCGCCCTCCTTCGGCAGCATGGTGCCGGCATTGTGGCTCTGAATGTAGAGGAACTCGGTCATCTCGCCGGGGGCCGCGGGGGTGGCGGCAGGGGTCGCCTGCTGGGCCTGGCCACGCGCCCGTCCGAAGAGGCCGGCAGCGGCGGCGCCCAGGCCGGCACCACCAAGGCGGCGGACGGCCGCTCGGCGCGACTGCGGGACACGGGCGAGGTTCTTGGCGAGGGCGTCGAATCGGCGCGAGTCCATGGCATCCTCCGCGACTGCTCGATCGCGGCCGAACCGCACCGGTGCAGTCGCCGCCACCCCATCGTCACGAACGCGCGCCACACCGTCAAGCCGCGCAATCCAAACTCGGGCAAGACCGGAAACGGGGGGCACCTTGGCAGTGGCGGCGGATCGGCGATCGCCGACCAGGACCGGATGGCTCAAGCTGCGGAGTGGGGGGCTCGGAGGTGGTCAGTCGGCGGCGAGGGCGGTGACGCCGAGGACGGAGCGGAGGAACTCGCCGGTGTAGGAACCGGGCGTGCCGACGACCTCCTCCGGCGTCCCCTCGGCGACGACCTCGCCGCCGCCGCTGCCGCCCTCCGGTCCCATGTCGATCACCCAGTCGGCGTTCTTGATCACGTCCAGGTTGTGCTCGATGACGACGATCGTGTTGCCCCCGTCGACGAGCCGCTGGAGGATCGCCAGCAGCTTCTCGATGTCGGCGAAGTGAAGCCCCGTCGTCGGCTCGTCCAGGATGTAGAGGGTGCGCCCGGTCGCCCTCCGCGAGAGCTCCGTCGCCAGCTTGACCCGCTGCGCCTCACCACCGGAGAGCTGGGTCGCCGGCTGGCCGAGGTGGATGTAGCCGAGGCCGACGTCGAACAACGTCTGCAGCTTGTTCTTGATCGCAGGCACGTTCTGGAAGAACTCCAGCCCCTCGGCCACTGTCATGTCTAGGACGTCGGCGATCGACTTGCCCTTGTAGTGGATCTCGAGCGCCTCGCGGTTGTAGCGCTTGCCATGGCAGACCTCGCAGGGGACGAAGACATCGGGCAGGAAGTTCATCTCGATCTGGATGATCCCCTCCCCCTTGCACGCCTCGCAGCGTCCCCCCTTGACGTTGAAGGAGAAGCGGCCCGCCAGGTAGCCGCGGGCCTTGGCCTCGGTCATCGAGGCGAACAACTCGCGGATCGGGGTGAAGAGGCCGGTATAGGTCGCCGGGTTGGAGCGGGGGGTGCGGCCGATCGGGCTCTGGTCGATCTCGATCACCTTATCCAGGTGGCCGATGCCGTCGAGCGAACCGTGGGCGCCGGCCCGCTGACGGGCGTTGTTCAACTCCATCGCCAGCCGCGGGTAGAGGGTGTCGGTGACGAGCGAGCTCTTGCCGGAGCCAGAGACACCGGTGACGCAGACGAAGGTGCCGAGTGGCAGCGAGACGGTCACGTTCTTCAGGTTGTTCTCGGTCGCGTTCCGCAGCGTCAACTTCTTGCCGTTGCCCGGCCGCCGCGTCGTTGGCATCGGGATCTGACGGCGGCCGCTCAGGTACTGGCCGGTGACCGAGTCGGGGGCGGCGGCGATCTGGTCCATCGTCCCCTCGGCGACGACGTAGCCGCCGAGCTTGCCGGCGCCCGGCCCGATGTCGATGATCCAGTCGGCGGCCCGCATCGTGTCCTCGTCGTGCTCGACGACGATCAGGGTGTTGCCGATGTCGCGCAGCCGGAGGAGGGTCCGGATCAGTCGGGCGTTGTCGCGCTGGTGGAGGCCGATGCTCGGCTCGTCCAGGATGTAAAGGACGCCCATCAGCGAGGACCCGATCTGGGTCGCCAGCCGGATCCGCTGGGCCTCGCCGCCGGAGAGGGTGTTGGCCGAGCGGTCGAGTGTCAGGTAGTCGAGGCCGACGTCGACCAGGAAGCCGAGCCGCTCCCGAATCTCCTTAAACACTTGGCGGGCAATCAGGAACTCCCGCTCCGAGAGGGGGGCACCGGTGTGATCGGAGGGGTCCTGGGCGAGCCCGGCGAACCAGGCCTGCGCCTCGCGGATCGCCATCCGGGTGACATCGACGATCGAGTTGCCCTCGACGGTGACCCCCAGGATCTCGGGCTTGAGGCGGGCACCCTTGCAGACAGGGCAGGGCCGCTCGGCCATGTACCGCTCCAGCTCCTCCTTGACGTAGTCGGAAGAGGTGGAATCGTAGCGCCGCTTCAAGTTGGGGATGACCCCCTCGTAGGCGACGTCGTAGGAGCGGAGGCGGCCCGTCTTGCTCTTGTACCGGACCGTTACCGGCTCGCCGTTGGAACCCTGCATCAGGGTCGCCACCGCACTGGCCGGGAGGTCGCGCACGGGGACGTGGAGCGAGAAGCCGAACTTGTCGGCGACGCCCTCCAGCAGGGCGTCGTACCAGGCGCTGCCCTCGTTACCGGCCCGTAGCCACGGCACGATCGCGCCCTGGGCGACGGTCAGACCCCGGTTCGGCATGACCAGCTCGGGGTCGAACTCGCGGGTGGTGCCGAGACCGGTGCAGGTCGGGCAGGCCCCGTGGGGGCTGTTGAAGGAGAAGTTGCGGGGCTCGATCTCGGTCAGGCCGACGACGCCGTGGACGGGGCAGGAGAACTTCTCCGAGAAGACCAGCTCCTCGCCATCGACGATCTGGACGGCGGCGATGCCGGCGGCGATCTTCAGCGCCGTCTCCAAGCTCTCGATGACGCGGACCCGGTCCGGGTGGTCGTCCGGGTCGGGGGTGGCGTCCGGCCCGGCGTCGTGGCGGACGACGAGGCGGTCAACGACGACCTCGATCGTGTGCTTCTTGTACTTGGCGAGGTCGAGCCCGACTGCCTCGTCGATCTCGAGCACGGCGCCGTCGACGCGGACCCGGACGAAGCCCTGGCGGCGGATCTCCTCCATCACCCCGGCGTGCTCGCCCTTGCGGTCGCGGATCACCGGGCCGAGGATCATCAAGCGGGAGCCATCCGGCAAGGCCAGGATCTGACGGGCCATCTGCTGGACCGACTGAGCGACGATCGGGCGGCCGCACTCGGGGCAGTGGGGGCGACCGACGCGGGCGAAGAGGAGGCGCAGGTAGTCGTAGATCTCGGTGACGGTGCCGACCGTCGAGCGGGGGTTGCGGCTGGTGCCCTTCTGGTCGATCGAGATCGCTGGCGAGAGCCCCTCGATGTGGTCGATGTCGGGCTTCTCCATCTGACCGAGGAACTGGCGGGCGTAGGCGGAGAGACTCTCGACGTAGCGGCGCTGGCCCTCGGCGAAGATGGTGTCGAAAGCGAGGGAGCTCTTGCCGGAGCCGGAGAGGCCCGTCAGCACGACCAGCTTGTCACGGGGGATGTCGACGTCGACGTTCTTGAGGTTGTGCTCGCGGGCGCCGCGGACGCTGATCCGGTCGTGCTGGGCCATGCGCCCTTCCCCTTGGTCGTCGACGCTCGGGGCCTCCGCCGGTGCCACCCGGACAACCCGAACATCCGATCGCAAGGGGCGAGTCTACCACGGGCGGGGGTGGACGTACACCCTCCGGGTGTTGTGGAAACACGAAGCCCTGCCGTTGCGAGTCGGCTTGCTCCCGACACCTGTCCTTCACCATCTCGCCCGATGTCACCAGCCGCCGGGACCGGGCATACTCCGGTCAAGATCGATCCTCAGCTCCCCCCGATGGGGGTCTCGATCCCGATTCTGGTCGCCGCGGAGCAGGCACGATCGTGGAACCCGGCGCAAGGGTCCTACAGCCCTCCCCCTCCCACGGCGATGCGCGACGAGCCGCCGTCGAGACCGTCGTCGCCGCCCTCCGGGCCGATCCACCGGCGCGTCTCTCGCTGGCCGATCTGGCCGAGATCGCCGGCTGGAGCCCGTTCCACTTCTCGCGGGTTTTCAAGGAGGTCGTCGGCGTCTCGCCGGTGGCGTTCCAGGCGGCGCTGCGGATGGAGTACGCCAAGCGGCTGCTCCTGACCACCGACCTCCCGGTCACGGAGGTTTGCTTCGAGAGCGGCTACGACGGCCTCGGCACCTTCACCACGCGCTTCACCCACCTCGTCGGGGTGCCGCCTGGCCGGCTCCGCCGGCTGCCGGAGCTCGTCGCCCCGATCCTCGCCGCGGTGCCGACCGACCGCCGGCTACAGCCGCCCGTGCCGGCCTCCCCGCCGGCCGCGATCGTTGGCCGCGTGTCCGGCCTCGCGGCCCCTGGCTCGCTGGTCTTCGTCGGTGTCTTCCCGAACGGCATTGCCCAGGGCGTTCCGAGCGCCGGGACGGTGCTGATCGGCCCCGGGGCATATCACCTCAACAACGTTCCTGACGGGCGATACCGGCTGCTCGCGGTCGCGTTGCCGGCGGCCAACGACCCGCTCGCCGCCCTCCTGCCGGCGGTGCCGACCGGGGTCGGCGCCGCGCCTGCCGCCGTCGAGGTCCGGCGCGGCCGGGCCGGGCGCCCGGTCGACATCGAACTCCGGTCCCCGCTACCAACCGACGGGCCGATCCTGGTAGCCCTGCCGGCGCTCCTCCTCGACCCTCGATCCGCGGCCGGCGACGACGCCGAGCATCGCCGCGATCACGGCCACAACTACCTTCGCCGCCGGCGCCGCTGACCGCAAGATCGGAGAAGCGATGGCGCCACCGGTCCGCCATGCTCGCTCCGATGCGGCGTCGAGACCCCTCCCGCGGGTCCGGGAAGCGCATCCGAGGCGCCCCCGTCGCCACTCAGAGGAGGAGCAACCGTGATCGATGGCATCTACGCGGCGTCGGTCTACGTCAACGACCAGGCGGCCGCCCTCGCCTGGTACACCGGGGTGCTCGGGATGGAGGTCCGGCTCAACGCACCGTTCGAAGGCCGGCTGCGCTGGCTGGAGGTGGCCCCGTCCGGCTCGTCGACCAACCTGCTGCTGATTCACGGCTACGGTGGCTGGGCGCCGGAGCGGGTCGGCGTCGAGACCGGCGTCGTGCTGACGGCCGCCGACGTCGAGGCCGCCTACCGCGACCTTGCCGGTCGCGGCGTCGCCTTCCCGGCGCCGCCGCAGCGGTTCGACTGGGGCTGGAACGCGGTCCTGGCCGACCCGGACGGCAACAGCTTCGTCCTCTCTCAGTCGCGCGAGTAGGCTTGGCGGCGACGCGCTGTTCCGGACGGGCCGCGATGAACGAGAACAGGAGTGCGTGTGGCTGAAAAACGCGCCATCGTCGGAACCGTCGTCCACCACGACCTGACGGTCGCGGACGCCGACACCGTCCGCGACTTCTACGCGGCGGTCGTCGGTTGGAACGCCGAACCGCTCGATATGGGCGGCTACGCCGACTACGTGATGGCTGAACCGGCGACCGGAGCTCCGGTCGCCGGGGTCTGCCATGCTCGCGGCGGCAACGCCAGCTTGCCTCCGGTCTGGCTCGCCTACGTTGCCGTCGCCGACCTCGACGCCGCCCTCCGCCGCTGCGGCGACCTCGGTGGAGCCGTGGCCGCCGGACCATTCGGCGAACCGGGCGGACGGTACGCCGTGATCGGCGATCCCATCGGAGTCGCCATCGCGGTGATCGAGGCGAGCGACACCGGCGAAGGTCGGGTCGAATCGCAGCCGAGCCCCGAAGGCGCTGGACCGAGATCGGGCACGATGGTCGGCATCGACCTGACCGTTCCCGATCCCGAGCAGATCCGTGACTTCTACGCCTCGGTGATGGGCTGGACCCCGCGGCCGGTCGACCAGGGAGGCTACGTCGACTACGAGATGACCGACGGGGCGACGGGCAGCGCCATCGCCGGCATCTGCCACGCCAGGGGCGCCAACGCCGGACTGCCGCCCGTCTGGCTCCCCTACGTCGCCGTCGACGACCTGGATGGGGCGCTGCGCCGCTGCACCGAGTTGGGCGGCTCGGCCGTCGCCGGCCCGTTCGGCGACGCCGGAAGCTGGCGCTACGCCGTGATCCGCGACCCGGCCGGGGCGCACCTCGCCCTGAGCGGTGCGGGAAGCTCCGTCCTTTGATTCAAGGTTTACCTGAACCGCCGGCGACCGCGCCTCGTTGCAGACACTCCCCGGAAGACGATGGAAGGAACCCGGCCGTGCCTGATTCGCCGCCGCGCGCCTCACGTCTACCGCGACGTCCGAACCCGAGCGATCAGCGGGGGGATCCGGGAGATCCGTGGCCAATCCGGATCGGCCAGAGCCTCATCAGGAGGAGGAGCCCGGCCGCCGCGCCGAGGCCACCCCCGACGGCCCAGACAAGTTCGCCCGCAGTGAGGGTGGCCTTGTCGCTCAGATAGACCACCGCGAACCCCGGAACCATCGGGACAAGCGCTCGGCCGACGCGAACAGCGGACCGCGGACGGTCGGCTTGGACGAAACGCAGCCCCGCCATCACCAGCGCGAAGCCGAGCGCCATCAGGACGGCCTCTCGCCAATCCCCGCCCAGCAGCAGCTTGACGACCACCGCCCCGATGAAGGTGCCGACAAGAACCTGCGAGAGTTCGTGCCGATTCAACCACCACAAACCCGCCGGCATGGAGCTCCACCTCGTCTGCTCGAGTGCTCGGCTGGTCCAGCCGAGTGGACGGTTCCGAACACGATTCGGCCACTATAGCCTCTGGCCGCTCCCACCCGACGCATGGTTCCTCGTCGGGTACGATCCGTCGATGCACGATCCGACGCCGCCCCTCGTCCTCGCCTCCGGTTCGCCCCGCCGCCGCGAACTGCTGGCTCGGCTCGGCCTCCCCTTCGCCGTCGAGGTCAGCGACGAGGCGGAAGAGGTCGATCCGACGCTACCGCCGGGGAAGCTGGTGCTGGCGCTGGCCGAGCGCAAGGCACGTGTGGTCGCGGCTCGGCATGCCGGCGGCCTCGTGATCGGAGGCGACACCGTCGTCGCGGCGGGCGACGATATCCTCGGCAAGCCGCGCGACGACGCCGACGCGGTCGCGATGCTCGGCCGGCTGTCCGGCCGCCTCCACGAAGTCTGGACCGGGCTGGCGGTGGTCGACGCCGCAACCGGCAAGGTCGCGTGCCAGGCGGTGCCCAGCACGCTCCGCTTCCGGTCCCTTTCCTCCCGAGCAATCGCGGCCTACGTCGCCACCGGCGAGGGACGCGACAAGGCCGGCGCCTACGCTGTCCAGGGCACTGGCCGCAACCTGGTCGAGGTCCTGTTCGGCTGCTGGACGAACGTCGTCGGTCTGCCCCTCTGCGAGGCGGCCGCGCTGCTGCGGCGCTCCGGCCTCACGATCCCCGCGGCCCAACCCGTGTGCACACGACCCGACGGTTCCGCCTGCCCCCGCCTGGTGGCGGCCGAACAACTCGACTCCTAACGGGAGGAACGCCTCGGTGGAATCCCTGCTGCCCGCGAAACGAGCCCGGGTCATCGTCGACACCGATGCCAAAAACGAAGCGGACGACCAGTTCGCCATCGTCCACGCCCTGCTGACGCCCTCGTTCGAGATCCACGGCATCGTCCCGGCCCATTTCGGCGAGCGGCGGACGACCGAGTCGCTGCGGGAGAGTCGGGAGGAGGTCGACAAACTCCTCCGATTGATGGGGTGGCAAGGGAGGTTCCGGGTCGAGGACGGGGCGCCGCGGGCGCTACCCGACGAGGCGACCCCGGTCCCCTCCCCCGGCTCCGGTCTGATCGTCGAGGAGGCGCTGCGGGACGATCCCCGCCCCCTCCACGTGCTCTTCTACGGTCCGTTGACGGACATGGCCAGCGCCCTGCTGGAGGAGCCGAGGATCGAGGAGCGCAACGTGGTGGTCGTCTGGATCGGCGGTGGGCCCTGGCCGGAGGGTGGACCGGAGTTCAACCTCTCGAACGACATCGGCGCCGCCAACGTGGTGATGCGCTCGCGGCTCGAGGTGTGGCAGATCCCGAGCAGCGTCTACAAGCGCTTCTCGGTCTCCTACGCCGAGCTCATGGACAAAGTCCGGCCGCACGGAGCGCTCGGCCGCTACCTCGTCGAGCAGTTGATCGACTGGAACGCCCACCACGTGGATCGGCCAATCGAGTTCCGGTCACTCGGCGATTCGCCGGCGGTCGGGGTAGTGATGGCGCCCGAGTGCGGCGCCTCGGCGATGCGGCCGGCCCCGGAGTTCGACCCCGCGATGGCCTACGTCCACGGCCGCGGCCACCGCCCGATCCGGGTCTACGAGACGGTCGACGCACGCTTCGTCCTGGAGGACTTCTTCGCCAAGCTGGCGCGGTTCGCCAGGAGCGAGAACCCCCGACTGGGCTTGCCCGAGACACCGAGCACAGGCTGAGCGGGTCGGATCGCGGCTAGACCTTATCCGCTGGTTGGCTGCACCCGCGCTCGCAGCCAGGCCTCGAAGGCGTCCTCGGCGGCCGCCCGGTCGCCGCCGCGCTCGGCGACGATCTCCAGTTGGCGGCCCAACTGGACACTATCCCCTACAAAGCCGGAGCCGTTGCCGCTAAGAAACAGAAACAGGGCCGCGAAGGCCGTCCGCTTGTTGCCATCGAGGAATGCCTGTGCCTGTGAAATGCCCACGGCCAGCAACGCCGCCTGGCGCACCACGTCGGCATCCTCGTAGTGCGCGGCCATCCGGGGACGGCTGATCGCCGACGCCAGGGCTCCCTCATCGCGGAGCGGGTTCGCTCCCTGGCCGAGACGTTCCATCACCTCCGCATGAAGGGCCACGACATCCGCGAGCGTCAGGTAGTGGGCCACCTATTAGCGATCCGCCAGGTAGCGGAGACCCGGCTCCATCTTGTCCCAGTTCCGCTCCAGGATCTCGCGCAGTTGCGGCCGAAGCGTCGGCCGCAACTCGATCTCGGTGAGTTCGACCGCCAAGTGCTGCCCTTCTTTCCAGCCGTGGCGCTCGACCTCCTCCTTGGGGATCGTGACCACGTAGCTGTTGCCCGACTTCCGAAGCTGCTGGACGATCATCTCGGTCCTCCGTTGGTTCTTACAAGAAGCTTGCTGATACAGTATATACTTCTCAACCTCGTTCCCGGTCTATCACGGTCGACGCCCCTTGACCGGTTGCCGGACAATAGCCGTCGCCCTTCGTCCCCGCCGACCAGGATGGATCCCCGAGCATGACCGAAACGATCGTCCCTGCCCCCACCGCCACCACCACCCCGCCCGTCGAAGCCGACAACGGCCTCGCCAAGGCCTACGACCCGCGCCTCGTCGAGGCCGGCCTCTACGACCGGTGGGACGACGCCGGCGCCTTCCGGCCCGTCGGCGACCCGGACCGCAAACCGTTCGTCGTCGTCATGCCGCCGCCGAACGTGACCGGTGAACTCCACATCGGGCACGCCCTCTTCGTCACCGTCGAAGACATCATGGTCCGCTGGCACCGGATGCTCGGCGACCCCACCCTCTGGACCCCCGGCGCAGACCACGCCGGGATCGCCGGCCAGTGGGTCGTCGAGAAGGAGCTGCGGGCCGAGGGGCTGACCCGCCACGATCTCGGCCGCGAGGCGTTCGTCGAGCGGGTCTGGGCCTACATGAACCGCTACCGCGGCCGCATCCGCGAGCAGATGGAGATCCTCGGCGCCTCCTGCGACTGGAGCCGCTTCACCTTCACGATGGACCCCGGCCCCTCGCGGGCCGTCCGCCGCGCCTTCAAGCTGCTCTACGACAAGGGCCTGATCTACAAGGGCGAGCGGCTCATCTCCTGGTGCCCCCGCTGCATGACCGCCCTCTCCGACCTGGAGGTGGTCCACCGCGACGACCCCGGCTCCCTCTGGACCCTGCGCTACCCGGTCGAGGGGACGGCCGAAATCATCGCCGTCGCCACCTCCCGGCCGGAGACGATGCTCGGGGATACCGGGGTCGCCGTCCACCCGGACGACAACCGCTACAAGCGCCTCGTCGGCAAGCAGGTCCGCCTGCCGATCGTCGACCGCCTGATCCCGGTCGTCGCCGACGAGGGGGTCGACCCCGCGTTCGGCACCGGCGCCGTCAAGGTGACGCCCAACCACGACCCGAACGACTTCGAGATCGCCAGGCGGCAGGGACTGCCCGGGATCTCGATCCTGAACCCCGACGGCACGCTCAACCAGGCGGCCGGGCCGTTCGCCGGCATGCCCGGCGGCGAGGCCCGAAAAGCGGTCGTCGCCCGGCTGGAGGCGGACGGCGCGCTGCTGGGGGTGGCACCGCACCGTCACGCGGTCGGCCACTGCCAGCGCTGCGACACGGTTGTCGAGCCGCTCATCTCGGAGCAGTGGTTCGTCGAGATGGCGCCGCTGGCGGCGCCCGCGATCGCAGCGGCCAGGGACGGCAGCCTCCGCTTCGTGCCCGACCACTTCAAGACTGTCTACCTGAACTGGCTGGAGAACATCCACGACTGGACGGTCTCCCGCCAACTCTGGTGGGGCCACCGGATCCCGGTCTGGTCCTGCCAGGGGTGCAACGAGACCGTCGTCACCGAGGAGGAGACGCTGGCCGCCTGCCCGAGCTGCGGCGGCGCCGTGGTCCAGGACCCGGACGTGCTCGACACGTGGTTCTCGTCCGGACTCTGGCCCTTCTCCACGCTCGGCTGGCCGGACGAGACGCCGGACCTGGCCCGCTTCTACCCCTCGTCCGTGATGGAGACGGGGTACGAGATCCTCTTCTTCTGGGTCGCCCGGATGGTCTTTTTCGGCCTGGAGTTCACCGGCGAGCTGCCCTTCCACACCGTCTACCTGCACGGCACCGTCCGCGACGCCGAGGGCGCCAAGATGAGCAAGACGAAGGGCAACGTGATCGACCCCACGCTCGTCACCGCCGAGTACGGGGCCGACGCGCTGCGGTTCGCCCTGGTCACCCAGTCCTCGCCGGGCAACGACCTCAAGCTCGACCTGCAAAAGGTGGAGGACGCCCGCAACTTCGCCAACAAGCTCTGGAACGCGACCCGCTTCGCGCTCCGCCCGATCGCCGAGGGCCGGATCGATCTCGACGCCGACGGCCCGGCCCGGCCAACCGACGGTCTGGCCCTAGCCGACCGCTGGGTCCTCTCCCGCCTCGACGCGACGACGGCTGCGGCGACTCGCCTGATGGAGCAGCACCTCTACGGCGAGGCGGCCAAGGCGATCCGCGAGTTCGTCTGGTCGGAGCTGTGCGACTGGTACCTGGAGGCGGCCAAGGTCCGGCTCCGCGGGACGCCGGAGGAGCAAACGGTCGTTGCCCAGACGCTGGCGTTCGTCCTGGAGCGCTCGCTGCGGCTGCTCCACCCGACCATGCCCTTCCTGACCGAGACGCTTTGGGCCGAGCTGCCCCACGCCGGCGATCTGCTGATCGTCGCCCCGTGGCCGGTAGCCGCCCCCCGCGACGAGGTGGCGGAGGCGGCCTTCGGCGCCGTGATCGACCTCGTCCGTGCCGTCCGCAACGCCCGAACCGAGGCCAACGTCGAGCCGGGTCGCTGGATTGCGGCCGAGGTCTTCGCCGGTCCCCACGCCGGGGCGTTCGCGGAGGCCCGCCGGGAACTGGCCGCCCTGGCCCGGATCGACATCGACCAACTCGCGATCTCGGCCGGGGAACCGGCGGCTGCCCCGGGTGCCCTGACCGCCGTGGCCGGCGAGACGGTCGCCCTCTTACCGCTGGCCGGGATGGTCGACCTCGACGCCGAGCGGGAGCGGCTCGAGAAAGAGCGGGCCGAGGCGACGCTCGAGAAGGAGCGGGCTGAGAAGCAGCTCGGCAACGAGGCGTTCGTCTCCCGCGCTCCGGGGTCCGTCGTCGAGGTCCAGCGGAAGCGCCTCCAGACGGCCCAAGAGCAGATCGCCCTGCTGGAGCGGCGGTTGAGCGAACTGGGATAGCTCGGATCCTGGACGGTAACCGGGTAGGAAGCCGGGGGGCGGCGTACACCGGCGTTTCCCCTCCTTTGCCCGGGTGGGGGGAGAACGCGCGGCGCCGTCCCTCACGGGGTGCCGACCGGCGCACCAACCGCGCCGTCCAGGTAAGCCGCGGCACCGCGCTTGAGCAGACCGCGGGCGATGATCGACCGCTGGATCTCGCTGGTGCCTTCCCAGATGCGGTCGACCCGCAGCTCGCGGAAGTAGCGCTCGGCCGGGTTCTCGGTCATGTAGCCGCGGCCGCCGAAGATCTGGACCGCCCGATCCGCCACCCGGTTCGCCATCTCCGAAGCGTAGAGCTTGGCCATCGCCACCTTGCCGTGGACGATCTTGGCGTCGTCGCCGCGGTCCCATGCGGTCGCCGCGTGGAGGGTCAGCAGCCGCGCCGCCGCCAGCTCGGTCAGCGAGTCGGCCAGCATGAACTGGATCGCCTGGTAGTCGGCGATCGCGTGGCCGAACGCCTGCCGCTCCAGCGCCCAGCCGCGGGAGAGGTCGATCAGGCGCTCGGCGGCACCGCAGCAGCGGGCGGCGATCATGATCCGCTCCAGCGAGAACCACTTCCGGGCGCCGGCACCACCGGCGCCGGGTACCCGGTTGGCCTCCGGCACCCGGCAGCGGGAGAGGCGAAGCTCCTGGTGCTTGGAGGTGTAGGGGTCGTGCATGAAGCGCGGCTCGCGAACGACCTCCAGGCCCGGTGTCCCCTTGTCGACCAGGAAGAGCGTCTGGACACCCTCGGCGTTGGCGAGGACGATGTAGAAGCTCGCCAGGTCGCCCCCGGTGACGAACCACTTCTCGCCGTCCAGGAGCCAGCCGTCGCCGTCGCGGCGGGCGGTGGCCGCGATCCCGGCAACGTCGGAGCCGGCGCCCGGCTCCGTCACCGCCCACGCCTCCCGCGTCTCGCCGCGGACGACGGGCATGATCCACCGTTCGACCTGCTCCGGCGTCGCCGCCTCAAGGAGCTCGCGGGGGCCCCGGTCGACGACGATGAAGCCGAGGCCGTTGGTCGCCTTGCCGGCTTCCTCCTCGATCGCGACGAGGTCGAGCATCGGCAGGTCGGCGCCGCCGACGGCGAAGGGCATGTTCAGCATGCTGAAGCCGGCCGCCCGCGCCTTCGCCCGCACCGCGTCCACGAGCGTCCGGTCGAGCTCGCCGCCGTCGACGACGGTCAACTCCAGCGGCCAGAGCTCCGCCTCGACGAACCGCGCCGCCCGCGCCTTGATCTCGCGGGCGCGCTCCGAGATGTGGCCGACTTCCACCGCGTTCCTCCCTCGCGTTCGCGTCTCAACGCGTTGCTCGTGATTGGCGAGGGATGACCTCACCCCCGGCTCCCCCCGGAAAGGGGGGAGGTATCGTTCAAGAAGCCGTTCGCCTTGGCGGACGGCCCTCCCCCAACCCCTCCCCCGATCGCGAGGGAGGGGTACCGCCGAACACTGTCGGCGGGAAGCGCGGCATCGTGGACCGTTGCACCCGTGTCCCGTTAAGCCTCTCCCACGCGCTCTGGGGAGGGGGCCACCCGCTGGGACGCTGCCGCGCCCTCCTCCGCAACCGATACCTCTCGTGGACCAGCGGCGGGGATATCCGCAAGCCGGGTTGCGGCCCGGGGGTGAGAGCCGTCACTCCCGCGGCCGGGCGCCGGCCGCCAGGAACGCGATCCGCTCCGCGTCCGTCCACCGTTGGGAGCGGCGCGTCTCGCGGTCGAATTTGACCACGACCGCCTCGGCTTCGGCAGCGAGGTCGCCGGCGGCGGTGCGGATCGTCTCCCGGGTGGCAATGCTGGCGCCGCCGAGCGTGCCGAAGCGGCACGAGACGACGACGGGTCCGTCGACCTGGCGCAGCTCCCGCCGGTAGTCGATGGCGACGCGGGCCAGCACGTAGCCGACCTCGCCTAGGGCTTCTCGCAGGAGCCGCGTGATCGCCTCATCGCGCGCCTGCTCCAGGTAGGTCAGGTAGACGGCGTTGTTGACGTGGCCGTAGGGGTCGAGGTCGCGCCAGCGGAGGGGGATGGTCGTCTCGATCGCGTACTGCGGGTCGCCATCGCCGCCGCGATCGGCTTCCGGTTCCGTTCCCGGCGGCTCGGCCGCGTCCTTTTCTGCCTCCATGCGGGAGCGGAGATGACACGGCTCCGTGCCCGGAGGTTCGACTGCCATCACCGGCTGCCGCCGACCGCGACGGCGTCGGCCGGGGCGAAGCCGAGGGCCAACTCCTGGCCGATCGCCACCGCCGCCGCCTCGTCCGGGTCGGCCCGGGCCAGCACCTCGCCCGCCACCGGGTTCCACCCGACGATCCGCACCGAGTCGCCGAGGTAAAGCACGTCGACGACGGTCGTCGGCAGCGGCAGGTCGTCCGCCGTCGGCCGCAGCCGGAGTTTGCCGGGCCGGACGGCGAGGGAGATGTCGTCGGCAAGGGTGGGAGCGCCACGGCGGACGGTCGCCTCCCGGCCGAGGGCGGCGACGCGGACGTGGCCCGCGTCGGGGGAGGCGAGGAGCGTGGCCGGCACCAGCGTGCACTCACCGAAGAACGTCGCCACGAAACGGTCCGCCGGGCGGCGGTAGAGCTCCCGCGGGGCGCCAACCTGGAGCAGTCTCCCCTCCCGCATGATGGCGACCCGGTCGGACATCGTCAGCGCCTCTTCCTGGTCGTGGGTCACGTACAGGATCGTCGCGCCCGACTCCCGGTGGATGCGCCGGATCTCCTCCTGCATCCCCACCCGCAGGGCCCGATCGAGGGCGCCGAGTGGTTCGTCCATCAGCAGCAGCGCCGGTTCGAACGCGAGCGCCCGGGCGACCGCCACCCGCTGCTGCTGGCCACCGGAGAGCTCCCGCGGGAAGCGCGCCCCGTAGCCGGAAAGCTCGACCAGCGCCAGCATCTCCTCGACCCGGCGGTCGCGCTCGGCGGGCGACCGGCGGCGCAGCTTGAGCGGGTAGGCGATGTTGTCGCGGACGCTCATGTGGGGGAAAAGGGCGTATTGCTGGAAGACGACGCCGATCCCCCGGTCGGCGGGCGACAGGGCGGAAACATCGCGGCCGGCCAGTTCGATCGCGCCGGCCGACGGACGCTCGAAGCCGGCGATCAGCTTGAGGATCGTCGTCTTGCCGGAGCCGCTGGGACCGAGCAGGGTCAGGAACTCGCCGGGCCGCAGGGCGAGGTCGACCCCGGCGACCGCTTCGACCGCGCCGAAGCGCTTGCGGAGGGCACGGAGCTGGAGCGCCGGGGGCTGCACCGTTTCCGCCGGCGCCAATGCTGGGGCCGAGGTGACGATGGAGGGCGTCACGGTCCGGTGACCCGGTCACGGGACGTGGAAACGAGCGGCGGGGAGGTCCCCTCCCCCGAGTACACGCCAGGGGGGTACGCCGCCCCGTCTCGTCTCCCTCTCCCCCGCGATCCGGGCCGGACGCCCTCTGGGGGGCGGTTGGACGAAGGGGAGTACCCGGCGTCGAACCACCGTTGATCTCTTCGACCCCGCATCACGTGCTCCTCCTCAGCAGCCCGTAGACCAGCAGCAGCAGCGCCGTCGCCACGGTCAGGAGGGTGGCGATCGCGGTGATGACCGGGTCGACCCCGAAACGGACCGAGTTGAAGATGGCGACCGGGAGGGTGACGAAGCCGATGCCGCTCAGGAAGCTGGTCACGATCGCCTCGTCGAAGGAGACGACGAAGGCAAAGATGAACGAGGCGACGACCGCCGGCAACAGCAGCCGGAGGGTGATGTCCCGCCAAGCCCGGGTCCGGCTGGCGCCGAGGCTGAGCGCGGCCAACTCCAGCTCCCGCGGGACGCGGGCGACCGCCGCCCCCGTGATGAGCAGGACGAACGGGAGCGCCAGCGTGACGTGGACGACGAGCAGGCCACCGAAGCTGCCGAGCAGGCGGAGGTCGGCGAACAGCCCGTAGAGGGCGACGGCGTAGGCCACGCTCGGCGCCAGCAATGGGCCGAGCCCAAGGAACTGCGCCAGCTCGCGGCCCGGCGCGCCCGTCCGGTAGAGCGCGAGCACCGCTGGCAGCCCGACGAGCACCGCCAGCAGCGCCGCGGCGACGCCGAGGGTGAGCGAGCGGCCGAGCGGCTCGATCCACTCCCCGCTCGTCGCCAGCGTGGCGTACTGGCGCATCCCCCACCCGCTCGGCGGGAAGCGGATGAACTCGTCACTGGAGAAGGAGAGGACGACGATGATGACCGTCGGCGCCACCATGAACACGACGACGAGCGCCAGGATCGCCTCGTGGGCGGCCTTGCCGACCAGCCGCAGCAGCCGCCCGCCGATCATCCGAGCGCCCGCCGGAGCTGCTCGAAGCCGACGACCCGCCAGGCCAAGCCGACGACGACGACGGCAGCCAGGAAGAGGACGCTGGCGGTAGCCGCCGCCGCCGGGAAATCGTAGAGACTGAAGAGCTGCTGGTCGATGAAGGTCGCCAGGAACGGCGCCTCCGGGCCGCCGAGCAGGATCGGGGTGATGTAGAAGCCGACCGAGACGACGAAGGTGATCGCGGCAGCGGCGAAGACGCTCGGCGCGATCAGCGGCAGGACGATGCCGGCGACCGCCCGCGGCCGGCTGGCGCCCAAACTCTCGGCGGCGCCGACGAGGGCGAGGTCGACGTTGACCAGGCTGGCATAGATCGGCAGGATCGCGTAGGGCAGCATCGTGTAGAGCATGCCGAGGACGACGGCGGTGTCGGTGTAGAGGATGCCAAGCGGCTCGTCGACGATGCCGGCGTTGACGAGCGCCGTGTTCACCACGCCCCGCCGCTGGAGCAGGATGGTGAAGGCGTAGTTGCGGACGACGACGCTGGTCCAGAGCGGGAAGAGGGTGGCCGACCAGAGGGCTGCCCGCCTCCACTTCGAGGGGCTGGAGCGCAGCTCCCAGGCGATCAGCAGCCCAAGCAGCGTCGCAACCAGGGTGACGATCGCGCTGATCCGGAGCGTCGTCAGCAGCGATCGCCGAGCCGCCGGACTAGCGAAGAAGTCGGCGAAGCGGTCGAACCCGAAGCTCGGCTCGGCAACGGCGACCCAGACGATGCGGACGATCGGGACGACGAAGAAGAGCCCGAGGAGCAGCAGCGCCGGGGCGAGCAGCAGCAGCCCGACCGCGGCCGACGGTTCGGCCCGCCAGGCGCGGCTCCCGCCAGCGGCGGGCTGGGTGGCGGCGATGGGGGCGGTGGTCATGGCCGTGGCGCTTGGTGCCAGTTCGGCCCGGTCGCGCCCGGCGGGAACTCGGCCGTACAAGGACCGGGCTCAACGGACGAAGGATCCTGAATGGCCCTGAGCACGAGGGGCATGCGCGGTCGCACCGGTGACGCAATCGCCATCGAGGTCCTGGGAGTGTCAGGGGTAATCCGCCACCTCAGGTGAGACGGTTCAGCCTGAGTAACCATGCGCCGACCGGTGTCGAGCTTGCCCCAGCGCCACGATGCCGGAGGGGCAGGCCCGCACGCGTCTGCGGCGCGAAGCGCACCCATCATCGCCAGCAAGGGTTGTGGGGCTTCGGCCCGTGGGAAGGCATCGGAGCCACGCCTACGCCCGCACTGGTCGTCGATTCCGAGAGGGGTCGGAATGAACACGCCTCAGGCGTTGGCTTCAGGACGCCAGCCACTCGGTCCACCGCGCCAGGACCTCGGCCCGGTTCTGGCGCGCCCACTCGACGTCGACGACGACGCCCTTCGCCATGTTCTCGGGGGCTCCACCCATATCGGCCGTGACCTCGGCCGGGAGTTCGCCGTAGGCCTCGGGGTTGGCGACGCCGTAGCCCATCGCCTCGATCCAAACCGCGCCCGCCTCGGGGTGGATCGCGTACCAGCGGAGGAACTCGAACGCCGCCTCGGCGTTGGGTGCGTCGGTCGGCACCACCAGCAGGTCGCGGGCGATCGGGCTGCCCTCGAACGAGAGTTGGATGTCGACGCCCTGCTCGCGCAGACCGGAGGCGCGGCCGTCCCAGAGGACGCCCATCACGACCTCCTCGTCGCGGAAAATCTGCTGGGACTGGTCGCCGGTGGTCCACCAGACGTCGATGTTCGGCTTGATCTCGTCCAGCTTGGCGAAGGCGCGGTCGACATCGAGCGGGAAGAGGTCTTCCTTGGCGACGCCATCGGCCAGCAGGGCGTAGACGAGGGCGTCGCTCCAGCCGTCGCCGTACATGGTGCGGCGGCCGGGGAACGCCTCGACATCCCAGAACTCCGCCGGGGTCGCCGGGCAGGCCTCGGCCGCCGCCGCGTTGCAGGCGATGACCGAGCCGTAGGAGGCGAAGGAGACCCCGTGGTCGGTGACGTTCTCGGCGCCGACCGCCTCCACCAGGTCGGCCTTGACGTCGTCCGGCAACGGCTGGACGAGGCCGGCGTCGACCAGGGCCAGGGCGTCCTCCTCGCCGAGGTCGACGAGGTCCCAGGTGACGTTGCCGGCGGCGGCCTGGGCCTCCAGCATCGCGTTGTAGCCGCCCGGCGCATCGACGATCTGGACCTCGACCCCGGTCTCCTCCGAGAACGGCGCGGCGAACGCCTCCCGAAAGGCATCCGAGTAGGCGCCGCCCCAGGTCGCGACGACCAGCGGCCCCGATTGCGCCTCGGAACGGCCCGCCGCCAGCGGCATCGCCAGCACAAGCAGCAGCACGACGAACAGGCGGGCCGGACGCGGGAAGGGGACGGCTGGCATCGCGGGGACCTCCGGGGATGCGCGGCCCGCGCGCCGCCGCGAGGGCGTCCTTCACGGTGGGGTGCAACGAGGCGCATGCTACACGGAGGGCGGGGGCTGTCAAGTTCCGGGTTGGATACGATCTGACGGCGTGCGAGGACCGGTGCCGGTACCGACGGTGCAGGCCCGGCAAAGCGGGAAGGCGGCCACGTCGTGCTCGTCTTCGACACCGGGCAAGGGCTTTTCAACTACCGGGTGGCCGACATTTGCGCCCACGACGGGCACGTCCTCCTCCATCGAGCGGAGTCCGAAGACTTCTGGAACCTCCCCGGTGGGCGCCCCGAGCTGGGCGAAGCATCGGCTGCCGCGCTTGCTCGGGCGATGCAAAAGGAGATCGGGCTGTCAGTTGAGGTCGGTCGCTTGATGTAGGTGGTCGAGATCTTCTTCGCGTACGAGTAGCGGAACTTCCATGAGCTGGCGTTCTACTTCGAGATGACCTCGCCCACCGACGCATCCGTCCTCGACGTGGGTCGAGATTTTCATGAAGTCGAAGGGACACTCTCCCCGACCATTTGGTGCTTTCAGTCCGGTCATTTATGGTGGCCGGGCTCGGCGGCGAAGCCGCCGGTCGGTACTCGACGAACGAGGGTGGACGCAGGACTCAGGGCAACGACGCATTGGCTTCGTTACCGACTGCGTTTGGAGCGCCCAACTCCGCGTCCTCCTCGATTACCGGCAGCACCAACCGGGAGGGTCGGGCGGCGTCGTGCAGCACCGTCTGGGTGGCCACTACCGCCTCCCCGATGCCCTCGGCAAAGAGCGGCCCTCCGGAATTCAGATTGCGGTCCCAGTGCGGGAAGTCGCTGCTGGAGACGGAGAGGCGGATCGAGTGGCCGGCGGGGACGCGGACGCCGATCGGGCCGAGCGAAATCGCGTACTCGTAGACGCGGTGCGGCTCGATGAGGGATGGCGCGGCGGTCCCGTCGCGGAAGCGGGCGCGGACGATGCCGGCCTTGAGGTTCACCGAGCGTCCCGCCGGGTCGACGGTGCAGAGGCGGGCCGTCCAGTCGGTGTCGCGGGCCGACGAGGCGGAGAAGAGCGTCACCGCGGCGTCACCGACGAGCAGCAGGTCGCGCTCCAGCGGGTCGGAGGTGTAGACGAGGACGCTGTTCCACTGCTCGGCCGCCCCTTGGTCGACCGGTCCCATCGGCGAGATCTCCGGGTAGCAGCACGACTGGCCGCCGAGGCTGGCGACCGGGGCGAGCGGGTCGTAGGTGAAGCGGTCGGCCGGTTCGGCGGCGGGCGGAGCGGCGTCGAGGCGACCGTCGCCGAAGGCGGAGTTGGCGCGGCCGTTGCTGTGCAGGTAGAAGGGCGTCGGCGTCGCCTCCGGCGGCGGCCAGTCGGCGAAGTCGCGCCAGCGGCCGTCGCCCATCACGTAGACGGTCACCGGCGCGTCGAGAAGGTCGGTCGGCTGGCCCTTGAGATGGAGGTCGAACCAGGCGACCTGGCGGGCATCGACGACGCCGTGGTCGGCCGGGGCGCCACCGGCTGGGACGGTGCCGGGGTGCGGCACCCAGGGCATGTGGTGCCAGGGGCCGATCAGCAGCTTCTGGGCGGCCCGCGCCGCCTCGGTCGCCGCCCCTCGGCGGAGACCGACGAAGTTGCGGACGGTGCCCTCAAGAAAGATGTCATACCAGCCGCCGACGTGGAGCGCCGGGGTGGCGATCCGGCCATAGTCGGCACCGATGGACCATCGGCGCCAGTAATCGTCGTCGGGTGCATGGGCCAGCCAGTCGAAGTAGTAGCCTCCGTTGTCGGCGTCGAGCGGCGGGTAGGTGTCCAGCGGCAGGGAATGGAACCAGCCACGGGCGCCGCCCAGTGCCTTCGCCAACCGTTCCACCGCGGCGATGTCACCGCGCTTGCGCGCGTCGCCGACCGCGAGGTCGGTCGCCCAGGAGGCGACGAAGGCAAGGTTGAGGGCGCCGCCGGTGAAGGTCCACCCCTCGTCGTAGCTCGAGGCGGTCATCGCCGGGCAGATCGCGGCCAGCGCCGGCGGCCGTCGGGTGGCGGGCAGCAGTTGGGTGGCGCCGGCGTAGGAAAAACCCCACATGCCGACCTTGCCGTTGCTGCCGGGCAGGGCCGCCGCCCAGGCGATGGTGTCCTCGCCGTCCGCCGCCTCGTCGCGGAAGGGCTCCCACCCGCCGTCGGAGGCCCACCGGCCGCGACAGTCCTGGACGACGACCAGGTAGCCGTGGCCGGCGTACCAGGCGGGGTGGGCGTAGGCGACATCTTCCGCCTGGGTCTTGTCATAGGGCAGCCGCATCAGGAGGACCGGCCACGTCCCTTCGTCCCCCACCGGTCGGTAGACATCCGCCCGGAGGACGACACCGTCTCGCATCGGGCATGGCACGTCGATCTCGACGGTGACCGCTGGCTCGCCGGGGAGGGTGATCGCCGGCGACGGTGGGGTGGAAGACACGTCCAGGGAGCTCCTTGCCGGACGGCAACGAAACGCATCCGAATCACGGCCGCCCCAGAGCGGGGCGGCCGCCGGTGTCTCCAGAAAGGATGCGCGTCAACGCCTCGAACTACCCGTAGTACGGCCCGCCGTAGATGTCGTAGCAGAAGCCGTCGGCGCAGATCAGGTAGCCGCAGCAGTCGCCGTCGTACTGGCAACGCCCGCCGCTGTAGCGGCAGCAGTTGTAGTCACCGTCCCAGTACTGCCCGTTGTCGGAGCAGTAGGTGATGTCGTTCGGTGAGTCGTACGGAGTCGAGGGGATGCACTGGCGGTCCCGATAGCAGACCCCGCCGAGCGGTACCGAGTAGGGCGCCGCGGTCGCGGCCCGCGCCCCTCCGGCAAGGGCAGCAATGACCCCCACCCCCGCCGTCAGCAGACCCCGCCGGGAGCGTCTGGCGGCGATCCCCTTCGCGATCCGGTCGAACCGTGCGTCGTCCATGGCGATCCCTCCAGCCGCGCGCTGTGCTACGTCCAGACGGTCGCGACGGCGACGGTCTCGGTGCCGACCGACTGCTCGTCGTAGTAGTTAGCGGTCCAGACCGCGCCGAAGCGATCGAGTTCGCCGACGATCGAGCCGCCGCCCTCGCAGCCGTAGTTGATCCGCATCCCGGCGACGACCGCCGTCGCGCCCGTCATCAGGCCGCAGCGGTCCCCGTTGGTCAGCTCGATCGCCCACGGGATCGAGAGCGGGTCGATCGCGACCTCGGCCGAAACGGCGCCGCCGGAGGGGTCGATCGTCGCCATAGGCGGCAGCGCAACCGGGACCTGGCCCGGCACGATATCGGGACTTCCGGTGTCACCAGGCGCGCCGGCCGGTGCTGCGGTATCGGGCGGCACCGCGGCTCCGGCGGGCGGCTGGAGATCCTTTTCCCGCTGCAGCGACTCCGTCGTCGTCAGAAGGATCACCTCACCGGCAAACGGGGAGGCGACGCAGGCGAGCGTCACGGGCCCCTCGACCGGGCCGAACGGGTTCTCGAAGCAGGGATCGTGGATCGCCCCGGTCTCCGCCTCGTTGCAGAACCAGGCATCCGGGCGGCCGATGTTTGCGAGCGAGCTCTCCGAGCACGACCCGGAAATCTCCTCGGTTACGGTCAGCGTCGGGTTGAGTCCCTCCGGGCCGTAGGGCACGAAGAAGCGGATATCCGTCCGCTCCACCGCCGCAAGCGGGGTCGGCGTCGCCTCCTGGGCGGCGACGAAGGTGGGCATCCCTGCCACCGCGGTGACGAACGCCAGCAGCGCGACGAGTCTCTTCCGCATCGGGACCTCCTGCTCCTGTCGAGGCGCAAGGGCATGAAGCCCCGGCGCCTACTTGGACAGCCCTCAACGCGGGCCCGTTGGTACGGTACCCCAATCGCTGTTCCGGCGCCGCACCGTCTCGCCCCCCGCGTCTGCCGAGCCTAGCTTCCTTGGAGGTGCCGGAGGAGGTGGCTCCGCAGCTCGTCGATCGATTCGCGGTCCTGCCGCTGGATCCGCTCGAACAGGGCCGCGCAGTCGGTGTCCCCGGTATCGGCGGCGTCCTGCCGGTACTCCTCGATGGCGGCGATGCCCTCGAGCTTGTTGGAGAGCACGATCATCAGGTCGTAGGCGATGTTGCTGACTCCGGTCAAGTTCTCGGACTGCTTCTTGGTGTCGTCGGACATCGTTCGCTCCTCCATCCGTGAACCGGGGTGACAATCGACCCACCGCCGTTCGTCCCCGCGTGGTGGGCGGTGCAAGGCCCGTGCCGAGAGCGCAGGGCGCAATCCCGGTTGCGGCGGGCTGGCCTCGGTGAGAAGATGTGCCGCCTTCATGGTCCCCGGTTCGAGACCGTGCCTGCCGAGATCAATCCACCACGAGGAGGGACCGATGAGCGAGCTGGTCGCGATCGCGTTCGACCGGGAGGACGATGCCCGCGCGGCCCTCGCCGAGATGCGGGTCCTGGAAGGCGAGGGTGCCCTCAAGCTCTCCGACTCGGCGGTTGTCGCCAAGGACCCAGACGGTACCCTCCATGTCAAGAACGAGGTCAGCTCCGGCACCGAGACCGGCGCCGTCGTCGGTGCCGCGATCGGCCTCCTGACTTCGTTCCTCTTCCCGGTCGCGGGGGCCGTCGTCGGGGCCGCCGCCGGCGCCTACATCGGGGGCAAGGTCGCCGGCGACGCCGTCGACGACGGGTTCGTCAAGGACGTCGCCGATGCCCTCAAACCCGGCACATCGGCCCTCTTCCTGATGATCCCCGCGAGCGACGCCGCCGCTCTCCGGGCCGCCTTGGAGCCCTACGAGGGCCGCGTCTACCAAACGACCCTGTCGGAGGAGCTGAAGGAGACGCTCGACCGGGCACTGCGGTAGGACCTGGCTGCCGGAACGGAACGGGGGCGAACCAATGGGCCCGTCCCCTACTCTTCGACGTCCCGGCTCGTCGCCCAGGCCGGCAGTCCCTTCGTCCGACGCTCCTAGTGCGCCACGGGTTGGAATGTCCGCATCTGGGACAACACGCCATCAGCCTCAACCCGATCCGGACGAGGGCGCCGGCGGTCCGGCCGCTCGCAGACTCCCGCCGCACGGGAAACCGGCTGCGCCGGCGGACTGGTGAGCCGCGGCGGGGAACGGCTACTATCGGACCCTCGCCCGCCGCGGCCCGCGGTGTCGGGGCCTGCCCCAAAACGTTGGTCGGCGTGGTCGGCCACCGATCACAGACGGTCGGTGCCCCGAGGTCGTGGCGCGTTCCGAGGCAATCGGCGTGGAAGATCGAGGGCGGCCGGACAACGCGGACCACGCCACGGCGGATGACGACACCGACATCCGCCGCCAAAAGGACCGCGTCACCCTGGCCTCCGTCGCCGCCGCCGTGGTCCTGGTGATCCTCAAGCTGGGGGTCGGCCTGGCGAGCGGCAGCCTCGGCCTGCTCTCGGAGGCGGCCCACTCTGGACTCGACCTGGTGGCCTCGGTGATCACCTTCCTGTCCGTCCGGATCGCCGGACGGCCCGCCGACGCCGACCACCACTACGGCCACGGCCGGGTCGAGAACCTGGCGGCGGTGATCCAGGCGTCGCTGCTGTTCACGACCGCCGGCGCCATCGCCTACGAGGCGCTGCGGCGGCTGTTCGTCGTCGAGGCCGAGATCGCGGTCTCGCCGTGGGCCTTCGCCGTGATGGGGATCAGCATCGTCGTCGACGCCTGGCGGTCGCGAATGCTGGCGCGGGCTGCCGCCCGCTTCCACAGCCGAGCGATGGAAGCCGACGCCCTCAACTTCCGGGCCGACATGTTCAGCTCCGCCGTCGTCATCGCCGGCCTGGCCCTGACTGTCTACGGCGAGCGCACCGACCAGGAGGCCGCCTACGCTCGGGCGGATGCCGCGGCCGGGTTCGTCGTCGCCGTGGTGATCGTGGCGATGAGCGCTCGCCTCGCCCTGCAAGGGGTGGGCGTCCTCCTCGACCGGGCGTCGCCGCGGGTTCGGACCCAACTGTGGGACGCGGCCGAGGCGGTGCCGGGGGTACTCGCGGCGGAGGCGGTCCGGCTCCGGGAATCGGGCGAACGCCTGTTCGCGGACGTCACCGTGGCCGTGCCCCGAACGACGAGCCTGGCCGAGGCACACACGATCTCGGAGCGGGTCGAAGCCGCACTCCGCGCGGCCGAACCACGGGTCGAGGCGATCGTCCACGTCGAGCCCACCGCCTCGGACCTGGAGACGGCGGCGGAGCGGGTGCGGGCGGTCGCCCTCGCGCTGAACGAGCGCACCCACGACGAGCGGGTCCACCGCGTCGCCGACCACCTCGAGGTCTCCCTCCACCTCGAGGTCCCCCCGGCCCTCTCCCTCGGCGAGGCACACGCCCGGGCGCACCGCCTCGGGGCCGCCCTCCGCGGCGACAACCCGGCTCTGCGGCGGGTCAACACCCACCTCGAGGAGGCCACGGCCAACCCCGACCGCCGCCGCGAGGTCACCCGGGCGGAGGGCGTCACCGTTGAGGCAGCACGGGTGATCGCGGCGGAGGCGGATGGCGGCGCCCGCTGCCACGAGGTCCGCCTGTACCGGTCGGATGGGCCGGGGCTGGAGGCGGTGCTCCACTGCGACTTCCCACCGGCGTCGCCGATCGACGAGGTCCACCGCCGCACCGAGCTGATCGAGCGGGCGCTCCAGCAGTCCATCCCCGCGCTTTGGCACGTGGTGGTGCATGCCGAACCCGGTCCGGTAGAACCCGGTCCGGAGCGGCAGGAGCGCGGCGCGAACGACGCGGGGCGGGCGTAGCGGAGCGGGCGCCACCGGATCGGCCTCCTTCTTGCTATAGCGTTGCACCATCGGGGGGGCGACCGAAGATCGGCGAAGCGGCAGGGGGGAAGGTCGGGGTGACGGTGGCGGTGGCGGCGACAACGGGGCGACGGATCATGCCCGGGAGCCGCGCTCCCCTGGGCGCGACCTGGGACGGGGAAGGGACGAACTTCGCGCTCTTCAGCGAGCACGCGACGGCGGTCGAACTGTGTCTGTTCGACGAGCAGGGCGAGGAGGAGCAGCGAATCCCCCTGCGGGAGCAGACCGCCCTTGTCTGGCATGCCTACCTGCCCGGCGTCGGCCCCGGCCAGCGCTACGGCTTCCGGGTCGCCGGTCCCTGGGATCCCGAGCAGGGGCACCGCTTCAACCCCAGCAAGCTGCTGATCGACCCCTACGCCGAGGCGCTGGACGGGGTCGTCGACTGGGACGCCCCGGTCTTCGGCTACCCGCTCGGCGACCGCCGGGTGGATCTGGCGGTCGACCAACTGGACGACGCCTGGGGGGTACCGAAGGGGGTCGTCGTCGACGGCTCCTTCGACTGGGGTGACGACCGGCCGCCCCGCATCCCCCTCCACGATTCGCTCATCTACGAGCTCCACGTCAAGGGGTTCACCGCCTGCCACCCGGAGGTGCCGGAGGAGCTGCGCGGCACCTACGCCGGTCTCGCCTCGCCGCCGATCGTTTCGTACCTGACCGAGCTCGGCGTCACCGCCGTCGAGCTGCTGCCTGTCCACGCCTTCCTCGACGACAAGCACCTGCTCGACAAGGGGCTGACCAACTACTGGGGCTACAACTCGATCAACTTCTTCGCGCCCCAGGCGCGCTACGCCGCCGACCGCTCGCCGGGCGGCCCGGTCCGCGAGTTCAAGGCGATGGTCAAGGCGCTCCACGCCGCCGGCCTCGAGGTGATCCTCGACGTCGTCTACAACCACACCGCCGAGGGCAACCACCTCGGCCCGACCCTCTCCTACCGCGGCATCGACAACACCAGCTACTACCGGCTGGTGGCGGAGTCGCCCCGCTACTACATGGACTACACCGGCACCGGCAACACCCTCTCCACGCTCCACCCCTCGGTGCTCCAGCTGATCATGGACTCCCTGCGCTACTGGGTGACCGAGATGCACGTCGACGGCTTCCGCTTCGACCTCGCCCCGGCACTGGCCCGCGAGCTCTACGACGTCAACCGCCTCAGCTCCTTCTTCGACGTCATCCACCAGGACCCGGTGCTCTCCCAGGTGAAGCTGATCGCGGAGCCGTGGGACGTCGGCGCCGGCGGTTACCAGGTCGGCAACTTCCCCTGGCTCTGGAGCGAATGGAACGGCAAGTACCGGGACACCCTGCGCTCCTTCTGGAAGGGCGGCGAGGTCCACACCTCCGAACTGGCCTACCGGCTGACCGGGTCGTCCGACCTCTACCAGGGCGACGGCCGCCGCCCGTACGCCAGCATCAACTTCGTGACCGCCCACGACGGGTTCACGCTGGAGGACCTGGTCTCCTACAACGACAAGCACAACGACGCGAATGGAGAGGGGAACCGCGACGGCCACGACGACAACCTGTCATGGAACCACGGCGTCGAGGGTCCTGCCATCGATCCGAAGATCCTGGCCGCCCGCGAGCAGACCAAGCGGAACCTGATGGCGTCGCTGCTACTTTCCCAGGGCGTGCCGATGATCGCCCACGGTGACGAACTGAGCCGGACCCAGCGCGGCAACAACAACGCCTACTGCCAGGACAACGAGATCGCCTGGGTTGATTGGAAGCTGGACGAGCGCAAGCGGTCCTTCCTGGAGTTCACGCGGGGGATGATTGACCTCCGCCATGCCCACCCCAGCCTCGGCCGACCCCGCTTCTTCCAGGGGCGCAAGGTCCGCGGCTCCCTCGTCGAGGACCTGGCCTGGTTCCGCTCCGACGGCGAGCCGATGTCCGACCAGGAGTGGGACGAGGGGTGGGTCCGCGCGATCGGGATGCGGCTCGGCGGGCGGGCGCTGACGGAGGTCGACGCCGACGGCAACCGCCTGACCGACGACGACCTGTTCATCCTCCTGAACGGCCACCACGAACCGGTCGAGTTCGTGCTGCCGGAGGACGGCAAGAGCCCCGAGTGGGAGACCATGGTCGACACCGCGACCGGGCTGGTCGACATCGACGGCGACCCAGAGCGGGTTTGCAGGGCCGCTACCCCGTTCGACCTCGCCGCCCGCTCGCTGTTGCTGCTGCGCCGCCGCTGATCACCGGGGGCGCCGCTCGACGCCCGATGAACTCGTCGCTACGCAGTCGGGGTGGCGACGGCTGCCGCGTCCTCGGCGGCCCGGGCCGCGAGGAGTCCTTCGATGTTTAAGGGCAGCCACTCGTCGAAGTTGGTCCACTCCCCGTAGTCGGCCGTCAACTCGGCGCGGACCGTGTCGACCATCTCGGGCGAGTTGTCGGCCGCGCCCGCCGCCTGCGCGGCCCGGACCGCGGTCGACAGGTCTTCGAGGTAGGCCCGCACCTCGGCCACGTTCTCCTTCGACCCCACGACCGGCGGGTGGCCGATCACCAGCCTGTCGAAGTCGAGGTTCCTGTCGACCCACCGCAACGACTCGATCCACTCCTCTGGGTAGGCGTCCGGCAGGTTCTGGAATGGGAGCGAATCGACTGGGATGAAATCGACCGCGAAGGCAACCCCCTGGGCCGGGTGGAGCAGAACGATGCTGCTGTCCGAGTGGTTGCGTCCTGCGTAGTACAGCTCGACGGTCGTCCCGCCGAGTTCGATCGCCATCTCGTCGCTGAAGGAGATCGTCGGCACCGGCGCCCGCGGCTCTTCAAGGTCGGCAATCGGCTGGACGGCGTTGCGGTGGGAGACGAAGGTGGCGGTTTCGGCGAAGACATTGCCGCCGATCGCGTGGTCGGCGTGCTCGTGGGAGTAGATCAGGTAGCGGACTGGCTGCTCGGTCACCGAGGCGATCGCCGCCGCGTACGCCTCGGCCCGCTCGGGGCCGTTCTGGCTGCTGGGGTCGGTCGCGATCACCCCGGCGTCCGTGACGACGAAGAACGACACGTAGCCGCCACTGACGAACGCGTAGGTGTCCTCCGCGACCTCCCGCAGCTCGTCGGCCGGGGCATCCTGGGCAGCCGCCCCGATGGCCGGAACGGCGGCAAGCAAGAGGACGAACAGCAGGGGCAGGATGCGCTTCATCACCGCGTCTCCTCGGCGCAACGCCACAGACTCGATGCCCGGATGAATGGGTCGACGGTAAGGAGCTTACGGCGTCGCGGTGCAACAGGCAAGAGGTGGCGTGCTCCCGGCGCACGCTCGTCGCCGATACCGCCCCGCCACCGACCCCGGTGTGCAGCACCGCCCGACCGCCCGTCCAGACCTCGAGGAGCAGGTGCCCGAGGGTCGCCGTGGCAGAGAGGCGCGGGACAAGAGTCGGAGCCGCCGCCGAGACCCGCTCGCCTCGTGGGGGTCGCGCCGGGCGCGGTCGATCACCCCTGGTCGGCGGCCGGTCCGTTGCGTTCTCCCATCGAGACCTGCAACCCGGCGTAGAACCGCATCAGCAGGACCGTCGCGACGATCGCCGCGGCTCCGAGCGCGGCGAGCACCCAGTCGCTCGGCCGGTACCGGAACCGGGTCACCCCAATCCCCCAGGTCAGGATCTGGACGGTGAGGAAGACGCCGCTCGAGGAGACGACCGCGAGCAGCGAGAACGGGCGCGCGAGGCGGTGGCGGCGCCAACTGCTCTCCCAACCCGGCCCACCCGAACGATCCTCGAACGCGGTACGGAGGTAGTCACCGGCGAGCAGAACGCCGACCCCGTGGTGGGCCCAACTCGCCGCCAGGAAAAAAACGACCACCGGGTAGACGAACATCACCTGGGCAAGATCGTCGATCGAGAGACCGGCAGAGAGGATCACCCCCGCCGAAACAAGGGTCAACTCCACCATCCGGTGGCGGAATTCGTTGCGCCCGACGATCTCGTTGCGCAAGGCCTCGTACTCGGCCTCGCCCGCCCGCCCCGGGCTCGGCATCGACGCCTCACGATCGGTCTCCACTGGCCAACTCCGGCTGCGGCCCCAGTCCCGGCGCTCCGTCATGCCGGCCCAGGAACGAGCCGCCAAATCCAGATACTATCACCGGCACCCCGGACACTTCGCTCGGGGTGCGGGCGGTCACGGCGGGCCGCGAAACGGATCCGGGTCTCGTCGGGGATAAGCCTCCGGTGGCATCGTTCTTGGTCTTGCGACGCCGAACCGGGCGATTCGTGACGAGCGATCGACCGAGGCAGGGCGCGACCGGCAGCAGCGGTGGCCCAGGGTCGAACGAGGGGCATCGGTGGTTGACCAGCGAGCGGCGTCGGTTGGCTCGGCACGGTGTGGCGGTGACCCCTACGTCCCCGGCTCGACCTACCGTGTCCAGCTCAATGCCGGCTTCACCTTCGAAGACGCCCGGGCGATCGTCCCCTACCTGGCCGACCTCGGGATCGGCGCCCTCTACGCTTCCCCCTACCTGAAGGCGACGCCCGGCAGCAGCCACGGCTACGACGTCGTCGACTACGGCGCGCTCAACCCGGAGGTCGGCGACGAGGCTTCTCACGCCGCCCTCGTGGCTACCCTCCACGAGCACGGGATGGGCCACCTCGTCGACTTCGTGCCCAACCACATGGGCATCGCTGAGGGCAGCAACGCCTGGTGGCTCGACGTTCTCGAAAACGGCCAGACCTCCGCCTACGCCGAGTTCTTCGACATCGATTGGCGGCCGCTCAAGCCGGAGCTGCGCGGCAAGGTGCTCCTGCCGATCCTCGGCGACCACTACGGCGTCGTCCTCGAGAAGGGCGAACTGCAGCTGGGTTTCGCCGACGGGGCCTTCACCGTCTGCTACTACGCGACGCCGCTGCCTATCGCCCCACCCACCTACCCGACGGTCCTCCGCCATCCGCTGCCGGAGCTGGCCGACGCGTTCGCCCCGGACGACCTGGACTTCCTGGAGTTCCAGAGCATCGTCACCGCCTTCGAGCGGCTGGCGCCCCAGGACGAGCAGGACCCCGACCTCGTCGCCGAGCGGCGGCGGGAGCAGATCGTCACCAGGCGGCGGCTGGCCGATCTCGTCGCCGCCTCGCCCGTCGTTGCTGAGGCGGTCGCAGGGGCGGTCGCCGCCTTCAACGGCACCGCCGGCGACGCTCGCTCGTTCGACCTCCTCGACGGGCTGCTGAGCGAGCAGACGTACCGCCTCTCGTCGTTCCGGACGGCGGCCGAGGAGATCAACTACCGACGTTTCTTCGCCATCAACGAGCTGGCCTCCGTCCGCCAGGAAGTGCCGGCCGTCTTCGAGGCGGCCCACGCCCTGCTGCTGCGGCTGATTGCCGAGGGCAAGGTCGACGGCGTCCGGATCGACCACCCGGACGGCCTCTGGGACCCCGCCGGCTACTTCCGTCAACTCCAGAACGCGGCCGCCCAGATTCACCGCGGGCCGGGAATCGACGACGAGACCACGGACGCAGCCCGCGCCGGAGATGCCGGTGACGGCAACACGGTGCCCGCCGCGCCCCCGCCAAGCGACGACGACCGCGCCATCTACCTGCTGGTCGAGAAGATCCTCGAGCACGGCGAGGAGTTGCCCGCCGACTGGGCGGTCGCCGGCACCGTCGGCTACGAGTTCGCCCGCCTCGCCACCGGGCTCTTCATCGACCCGGCGAACCGCAAACCGTTCGACGACCTCTACGCCCGCTTCGTCGGGTACAAAACCGACTTCGCCGACCTCGTCTACCAGAAGAAGAAGCTGATCCTGCGGACCGCCCTCGCCTCCGAGGCCAACGTCCTGGCGCGGGCGCTCAGCCGCATCTCCGAGCACGACCGGCGGACCCGCGACTTCACGCTCTCCTCGCTGCGCGACGCCCTGCGCGAGACCATCGCCTGCTTCCCGGTCTACCGCACCTACATCGTCTGTGAGGAGGGCGTCGTCCCGGACCGAGACCGCCGCTTCATCGAGCGGGCGATCGCGCTGGCGAAGAAGCGCAACCCCTCCTCCGACCCTTCGGTCTTCGACTTCCTGCGCGACGTGCTGCTGTTGCGGAACGCCGACGACGCAACCCCAGAGCAACGCGCCGACGCCTGCCGCTTCGGCATGAAGTTCCAGCAACTGACCGGGCCGGTGATGGCGAAGGGGCTGGAGGACACTGCCTTCTACGTCTACAACCGGCTCGCCTCCCAGAACGAGGTCGGCGGCGACCCGGCCGCTTTCGGCGTCGCCCCCGCCGAGTTCCACCGCCAGAACGCGGCCCGCCGCCGCCGCTGGCCCCACGCGATGCTCACCTCCTCCACCCACGACACCAAGCGGAGCGAGGACGTCCGGGCCAGGATCGACGTCCTCTCGGAGCTGCCCCGCGAGTGGCGGGCGGCGCTCAACCGCTGGACGCGGCTGAACCGCCGCAAGAAGAGGAAGCTGGAGGACGGCCTCGCCCCCGACCGCAACGACGAGTACCTCTTCTACCAGACACTGCTCGGCGCCTGGCCGTTCGGGTCCGAGGCGCCGGACGCCGATCTCGTCGACCGGATCGACGCCTACATGCTGAAGGCGGTCCGCGAGGCGCAGGTCCACACCGCCTGGGTCAACCCGAACCAGGCCTACGAGGCGGCGCTCTCGGCCTTCGTCCGGGCGGCGCTGGACACCTCGGGCGCAAACCCGTTCCTCGACGATCTCGCGGCGCTGCGGCGCACCGTCGACCACCTCGGCGCCATCAACGCCCTCGCCCAGCAGCTCCTCAAGCTGACCGCGCCGGGAGTGCCGGACGTCTACCAGGGCACCGAGCTTTGGGACCAGAGCCTGGTCGACCCCGACAACCGTCGCCCGGTCAACTACGCCCAGCGCGCCGCCGCCCTTGCCGAGCTGCGCCGCCGTGCCCCGAGCAGCGATCTGGCCAAGGAACTGCTCGTGAGGCAGGCCGACGGCCGGATCAAACTCTGGCTGACCCACCGCGCCCTCGCCTGCCGCCGCTCGTGGCCGGAGCTGTTCGCCGAGGGTGATTACGTGCCGGTGGAGGCGATGGGGTCCGCGGCCGAGCACGTCGTCGCCTTCGCCCGCCGTCAGGGCGAGCGAGAGGCGCTCGTGGCGGTGCCGCGCCTCGTCGCCGGGCTGCTGCGCGGGAAGGCCGTCGATCCGCTCGGGGCCGGCGTGTGGGGCAACACCCGGCTCGCCATTCCCACTACCGAGTCGGGCACGGCCTACCGCGATGTCTTCACCGGCCAGATCCTCCGGAGCGTGGCCGGGTCCGACGACGCGACGACGCTCACCCTGGCCGAGGTCTTCACCGCACTCCCGTTCGCCCTGCTGGAACGGGTGGAGGCCGTCGCCGCGACCGAGGAGCGGTTGGCCTGACCGGGCCGCTATCCGATGATGCTGGCGCTCGCCACCGACCGACCGGTGCCGGGTGAATGCGCAGTAGCTCCCCTCCCCCTCGCAAGGGGGAGGGGCTGGGGGTGAGGACTCTTGGCCGAGGGACCACAGAGAACACGCGAACCACGGCCGGGTGCCCAGCCCGATGCCGCCACGTCGCCTACCCTCGGCGCTACCGTCCTCCCCAACGGCGTCCGGTTCGCGGTCTGGGCGCCCAAGGCGAAGCGCGTCGACGTCCGGATCGCGAGGGAGGACGGCCCCGCCGACCACCCGTTGACCCGGCAGGAGGACGGACTCCACGCCGGCTTCGTACCAGGCATCGGGGCGGGAGCGCGCTATCGCTACCGGCTCGACGGCGGCGCGGCCTACCCCGACCCCTGGTCGCGGTTCCAGCCGGAGGGGGTCCACGGCCCCTCGGAGGCGATCGACCCGACGACGTACTCCTGGGGCGACACCGCCTGGCCCGGCCTGACCACGGACGGCCTCGTCATCTACGAGCTGCACGTCGGCGCCTACACCCCCGCCGGCACGTTCGCCGCGCTCGTCGACCAACTCCCCGAGCTGAAGCGCCTCGGCGTGACCGCGATCGAGTTGATGCCGGTCGCCGACTTCCCCGGCCGCTGGAACTGGGGCTACGACGGCGTCGCCCTCTTCGCCCCGAGCCGTGCGTACGGCCGCCCGGACGACCTGCGCCGCCTCGTCGACGCCGCCCACCAGGCAGGGCTTGGCGTGATCCTCGACGTCGTCTACAACCACCTCGGCCCGGACGGCAACTACCTCGGCGTCTACAGCGACGACTACTTCACCGGGCGCCACGCCACCCCTTGGGGCGACGCGGTCAACTACGACGGTCCCGACAGCCGCCGGGTCCGCGATTTCGTCATCGGCAACGCTCGCTCCTGGATCGAGGAGTTCCACGTCGACGGGTTGCGCCTCGATGCCACCCACGCCATCGTCGACGACTCCCCGCGCCACCTGCTGGCCGAGCTCGGCGAGCAGGCTCGCGCCGCCTCCCGGACGCCGATCGTGCTGATCGCCGAGGACGAACGGAACGACGTCCGGCTCGTCCGTCCGGTCGCCGAGGGCGGCTACGGGCTGGACGCGGTCTGGGCCGACGATTTCCACCACGAGGTGCGGGTGGCGCTGACCGGGCAGCGGGAAGGCTACTTCTCCAACTTCGAAGGGACGGCGGCCGGCATCGCCCGCGTCATCGAGGAGGGATTCCTCTACCAGGGCCAGATCGAGCCCCACGGCGGCCATCCGCGGGGCACCAAGGTGACCACCGAGCCGGCAGGCGCGTTCGTCTTCTGCGTCGAGAACCACGACCAGGTCGGCAACCGCGCCCTCGGCGAGCGGCTCGAGCACCTCATCGCCCCGGCCTCTTTCGCGGTCGCTTCGGCCCTGCTGCTGTTCGCCCCGGAAACGCCGTTGCTCTGGATGGGGCAGGAGTTCGCCGCGTCGTCGCCGTTCCTCTTTTTCACGGACCATACCCCCGAACTCGGCCGGCTCGTGACTGAAGGACGGCGGAACGAGTTCGCCTGGTTCGCCGGCTTCCGCGACGACCGCTCCCGCGACCGGATCCCCGACCCCCAGGACCAGGCGACGTTCCGCTCGTCGAAGCTCGACCTCTCGGAACGCGAGAGCCACGCCGGCGTCTACCGCCTCTACCAGGATCTGCTGGCGCTGCGGCGCGGAGACCCGGTTCTGCACGACCAGGACCGCACCCGGATCCGGGCGACGGCAATCGGCGAGCGGGTCGTCGCCGTCCACCGCTGGCGGGGCGCCGACCACCGACTGCTGCTGGCCAACCTCGGCGATTCCGCGGACATCGATCTGGACGAGGCGATCTCGTCCGGCGGGCGGCCCAACGGGGAATGGAGGGTGATCCTGTCCACCGCCGACAGTCGCTACGGCGGATCGGGAGAGGAGGTCGCCCTGGAACGGGAGGACGCCCGGTGGCGGGCGGCGCTGCCGGCGAAGACCGCGGTGCTCTTGGGCGTTACCGAGGGCTGATCCGGACCGGTTGCCGGCCGCGCCGTTACGGCATCTCCCGCCGCTCCCCCTCCTCCGGAGTCGCCTCGGCCGGCGGGGTCGGCGCGACTGGGCGGAGTGTCACCCGGACCGCCGCCGGCTCCGCCCGGATCCACTGCACCCCCGACGGCACGGCGACCGTGAGCGGCACCTGGTGGATCCCGGCCGTCAGCCCATCGACCGAGGCCCGTGGGGTGACGTCGCCGGCGCGGAGCGTCGCCAAGGCGTCCTCGGCGGCGACCACGACGACCGAGACGGCCCGCGGTTGGACGATCGCCTCCAGCCCGGGCCCGACCCCGGTGACCAGCACCGGCTGCTCGGCCAGGGACTGCGTCACGCCCCGTTGGCGGACCTGGATGACGACCGTCACCTGGCCGTCCGCCGGCTCGACCACCCCGACCTCCCCGGGGAGACCGGTCAAGGCGACCCGCGTGCTGATCGAGGCCGTCGCCCCGTCGACGCTGACCGGCTCGGTCAACACCGAGACCATGCTGGCCAAGACCTCGGGCGGTCCGTCGATCAACACGCTGCCGGGGTCCACCGCGTCGTCGCCGAGCTCGTAGCCCGGGGCCGGGCTGCCGACCGTCTGGATTAGGACCGGCACGCTGCGCCCCCGCGCTTCGACCTCGACGGTCGTCAGCACCCGGCGCGGCCGGACCTCGACCTCGGGTATGGGCTGGTCCCCGGCGGCGAGTGCGACCGGCGCGAGCTGGGCGGTGAAGTCCGCGGTGCGTTCGCCCATCTCGACCGGCAGGACGACCCGCTCGACCTGATCGACCAGCCGACGCGGCCCCTCGACCGTCACCTCCGAGACGACCGGGGTGATCTCGCCGAACCGGCGGGTGCCGTCGTCCGGCTCCTCCCGCTCCACCTCGAGCGGCACCGTCCGCACCGCCCGCTCGTCGACGACGATCGAGAGGCGCGGCGGATCGATCCGGTCGATCCGGACGGCCGGCGGCAGGCTGACGACAACCGGCACCGTGTGCTCACCGGGCGCCGAGACCCCGCTCAGGTCCAGCATCGGCTCCAGGTCGGTCCGGACGATGCCCTCGACAACCGACTGCGGGCCTTCGAGCTGGAGCGTGACGGTGCCCAACTCGCCGCCGATCTGGAGGTCGGCATCCGGCAGTTGCGGCGCGGCGATCGGCACCTCGGCGATGGTCCGCGACTGGGTCGGATTGCGCTGGGTCGTCACCCAGCCCCAGAGCAGCAGCGCGATCAGGAGGGAGATGAACAACCGGGTGACCGCGTCGACCGGGATCTGGGAGCGGCCGGGTTCGGCAGGGCGGGTCTGGGGCGTCCGCATCAGGTGGTCTTCGTCGGTTCGATCTCGCGCCGCGCGGCCGGGGCCTGCGCCGTCCCGGGCAGTCGGCCGTTCGCCACCGCGGCGGAGCGGCCGTTGGCGCCGATCCGACCGCCCAACGGCAACCGCCCCTCGAGGCCGCCGAGCCACCCCGGCCGCTCCCGCTCCGGCCGATCCAGCCGCAGCAGAGAGCGGAGCACCCGCCGCAGACGGTCCTGGTCGAGATTGCGGATCAGGCGGCCGTTGTGGGCGACGGCGATCTGGCCGGTCTCCTCGGAGACGACGACGGCAAGGGCGTCGGAAACCTCCGTCACGCCGATTGCGGCGCGGTGGCGGGTACCGAGCTGGCCGGTGGCCGAGATGTTGTCGGTGAGGGGCAGGACCACGCTCGCCGCCGAGACGCGACCGTCGCGGATGACCACGGCGCCGTCGTGGAGCGGCGAGTTCGGGTAGAAGATGTTGATGAGTAACTGGCGGGTCAGGTGGGCGTCGATCGGAACACCGCGCTCGACGAAGTTCTGCAACCCGGTTTCCCGCTCCAGCACGATCAGCGCCCCGTAACGGTGGCGGGCGAGCTGGGCGGCGGCCCGGACCAACTCGTCGACCGTGCGCTCCTGGATCGCCTCGGAGGAGGGCGAGAAGTGGAGCCAGGCGCCGGTCTGGCCGAGTTGCTCCAGGGCGCGCCGCAGCTCCGGCGCGAAGATGACCGGGACGGCGACGACGAGGGCCGGCCAGATCTGGGAGAGCACCCAGTTGAGCGTCGTCAGCTGGAGCGAGGTGCCGAGGAAGAAGGCCAGCGCCAGCAGGATGGCGATGCCGCGGATCAGTTGGGTCGCCCGCGTCCCCCGCGCCACCCACAGCAGCCAGTAGACGATGAGGGTGACGACGAGCAGGTCGAAGATGCTCCGGGGGTTGCCAAGCTGCGAGAGCAGGTAGCCGAGGTCGGGCATGGGACCACCGGGGGAGAGGGGCGAAGGGACGCAGGGGAAAGTCTAGCACCGGCCGCTCCCCTCGCTGCCCGCTCCTCGACCGGGAACCAGTCCAGGATCGCGATGATGCACGGCATGGATCGGACATTTGTCCCGTGCTCGCCAGAGCTTCGGGAGGTTTGCTTGGCGCCGAAAACGAACTCGTTACCGGCTGCTACAAGCGTTGTGCATATCCTTGTTGCGCTGTCTGCTTCCAGACCGCAGGCGCCGCGCTCCTGCGAACCGGAATCCAGCGGTGATGCGAGTGGAGCAACGAGTTCGTCCAGGCCCATCTCGTGGGACAACCGATCACCCGGCGCAAGCGCCACGACACAGAGCTTCGGCGGACGATCTCCGACAACCAGATCGCCCGACAGTGACGACCACCGGTTCGAGCTCGTCGCGCCAACCCGGGCCAGCCGGCCTTGGGCCGGAGCCGTGCCTTCGTTCCATGCCGTCCGGCAGAGAGAAGGAGGGCGCCGTGGACAGCCGACCACCGGGCGCCAGTGCACCAGAGGATGCAGGCGGCAGTGGACAGACACGTTGAGCGTCCCTTCGCCGGGTGGCCGTTTCCATGAGGCAACCGTTGCCACGGAGGAGGGCCGCGACCCCGAGGGCATCTGCCCGTGGCCACGGTCGATGTCCACGACACGGATGGGGTTGGCGCGGTAGTCGGCGATCGGTTGGTCGACCTGCTGATCGAGGGAGGGAGCTTTCTACTCGGCACCAGTGCGACCGGCCGAGCACGTCGTCGCCGATCTCCGCTACCGCCAAGCAAGCCTCCCGAACCGTTGGCTGTAGGATGACGGAAGCCGTGCCCGCCTGCGCCCCCGAGAGACCGGCGATTCCACCGCAGCCGATGTCGCCTTCTCATCAAGTGGGTTCCCGGATTCCATCGGCTGCTGCGCTCGCGGGGAACCTCTTGACTTCAACCGATCTCGAAGCACTACCCTCGCTCCCGGCCGATCACTCGGTCGCGGCACCGGCGACGACGGACGGGTCGGACGAGGGGAGGCGCAACGACATGGCCGCAGGGGCGACCGCGGGGAGCGAGCCGCTGGGGGAAACCGGTGCCGTCGGACCGTGGAGTCCGGCGTTGCGGCGCCTCACCGGCGGGTTGCTGCTGAACGTCGTCGCCGTCGCCTTCGAAGCGCTTGCCATTGCGACGGTGATGCCGCTCGTCGCCGACGAGCTCCAGGGCCAGGGGCTCTACGGCTGGGTCTTCAGCGCCTTCCTCCTGGCCAACCTCGTCGGCATCGTCGTCGCCGGGCTCCACGCCGACGCCCGCGGTCCGGCGGCGCCCTTCGTCTGGGGCGTCGTCCTCTTCGCGGCCGGGTTGATTCTGGGCGGCCTGGCGCCAACGATGTGGGCCCTGGTCGCCGCCCGTGCCCTCCAGGGATTCGGCGGCGGCGGCCTCGGCTCGATCGCCTACGTCGCGGTCGGCCGCGTCTACCCGGATGCCGCCCGGCCGCGGATGCTGGCCTTCCTCTCGACCGCGTGGGTGGTGCCCGGGCTGATCGGCCCCGCCCTCGCCGGCCTCGTCGCCGAGGGACCCGGCTGGCGCTGGGTGTTCCTCGGCCTCGCCCCCCTGCCGGCCATCGCGGCGACGCTGGCGCTGCCGGCCCTGCGCCCGATCCCGGGCGGTTCGGTGCCTGGGGCGGCGGGTCGGCGGGTGGTCCTGGCGGCGGCACTGGCGGCCGGGGCCGGCCTGCTGCTGGGCGGGCTTTCCCAGCCCGATCCCCGCCGCGCCGTGCCGTTGATCGCCGCCGGCCTGGCGCTGGGCCTGCCACCTCTCGCCCGCCTGCTGCCCGCGGGAACCCTATCCGCCAGACCGGGGCTGCCGGCCGCGATCGCGACGATGGGGCTGCTCAACCTCGGCTTCTTCGGCGTCGAGGCCTTCATCCCCTTGGCGCTGGTCGACCTCCGCGGCAGCTCCATCCTGTTCGCCAGCCTGACGCTGACCGCGGTGACCATCACCTGGACCAGCGGCTCCTGGCTCCAGGCCCGCCTGGCCGGCTCCGGTCTCCGCCGGCGGCTGGTGCGGGCCGGTCTTGCCCTGCTGACGATCGGCGCCGTCGGCATCACTCTCCTGCTCTCGCCGGCGGTCCCGCCCGCGCTGGCGCCGATCGTCTGGGGCATCGGCGGGATCGGCATGGGCCTCGCCTTCTCGACCATCTCCCTCTCCGTCCTGGAGACCGCCCCGACGGGGCAGGAGGGCGAAGCCTCGGCCTCGCTGCAACTGGCAAACATGCTCGGCAGCGGGCTCGGTGCAGGTATCGGCGGGGCCCTGATCGCCACCTTTGGCCCGGGCGAGGGGTTGCGCCGGGCGCTGACGGTCCAGAACGCGGCGATGATCGGGGTCCTCCTGCTGGCCCTGCTGGTCGCCGGGGGGTTGCCAGCCATCCGCGCCGCGGAGGACGGCGAGCCACATCACGGGTAGGTCAGCTCGTGGCGGTCGACGCGACCCGGGCGGTCGCCCGAGGCATCAGCCGGGAGGTGGACAGCCTGCCGCTGGCCGCCATCTGTGCCCGCCGGTTGCGGAACCTCGCGGTCGACCGCGACCGCCTCGTGCGGCAGACGATGGTCGGACGCGCCAAGCTGCTTGCCGGTCTCATCCCGGCGGCGGAGATTCTTAAGCTCGACCGTGTCCTCCACCCCTTTTCTCGTCCCTACCCCCTCGACCGAGCACGCGCCGACGAGTCGTGGCGAGCGGCATCAAGTGGCGTGCGGACCCAGCCGCTCCGGATCGCGGCGACGGCCAAGCACGAGTGCGTCGTCCGACAGTTCGCCACCGACGTGGAGGCGCTCCGCTTGGAAACCGAATTGACCGTTTACTCGGGCGAGGAGGAACGCGAGGCCCGACGCTGGCTGGCGGTGAAAGTCGAACCGTTCGCCTGCGAGGTGCTGAACCTGGAGCACCACCCGCAAGTGGCCGAGGCGGTCGGGTTGGAACTGCACCGGGCCTTCGCCGGCGCTATCGGTGAATACCACGCTGGCCCCGTCGTCCCCACCTGCGAGGAACGCTACGCCGCTCTCCTGGCGGAGACATCGCGCCGCAAGCAGGCAGAGCTGACCCATCGGCTGACCAATTTGTCCACGACCAAGCAGTAGCGCTCTTCCTCATGCGCGCCTGAGGCCATCTAGGCCGTCAACAATCCGGTCAATTTCCGGCCCATCCGGATCACCCTCGAGTTGGCAGAGTCCCGCTCTTGGAGCGGCCGGCCGCCGCTACCCAGGCTCATCGAAGGCGGAGGAGCGTTTCGGCGGCACGAAGTACGACGCCCCCGGCCGGACGGTCGCCACCCCGTCCGGGTCAATCCCGCCGACGAGCACGATCGGCGCCAGGTCCGCATCGAGGATCGGTTCCCCGTCGGCCCCGACCAGGGCGTAGCGGATGCGGACGATCCCCGGGCTCGGCTCGACCGCTTCCACCACCAGCCGCACCGACGCCGGGTCGCGGTCGCCGAGGACGCGGTAGAGGTCGTCGAGGATCAGCCCTGGCGGCGATTCGTCCATCGTATCCCCTCTTCCCCGACCGCCACCCGCTCTCGCCGGCCGGAGCGGCCGACGACCCGGCTCGGCAACAGAAACCGAGCGTGCGCCGCTCGGGCTACCATACCGTGAGGCGGTGACAGCCCGCGATAGGCGGACCACCAAAGAGGAGCTTCGGACGGCGGCGCGAGGCTACGTTGGTGCCCTCGCGGTTGCGGCAATCCTTCTGGTGGCCGGCGCGAGCATCGAGGCGGGGCCTGTCGACCGGATGGACCTGCTGATGGCCGCCGCCGTTGTTGGCTGCACCGCCCTGGCATGGCGGTTCCCGATCCCCTTCGGCCCGCGGACCAAGCTCTACGCCGACACTGCGGCGACCACGGCCGCCGTCCTCCTGCTGTCGCCTGGGTTGGCGTCGCTCGCGGTCGCCCTCGGCGCCCTCGCCACCCAGAGATCCTGACTCCTGAGACCGTCGAGGGCACGACCAACAGGTGGGTGACGCTTAAGACGACGATCTAGCGCAGGCAGTGGATCGCCGTCCCTTACTCGTCGTTGCCACGCTCCATCTCGTGGGCCAGCAAGACCGCCTCGGCCACCTCCCGCATCGACTTGCGGGTGTCCATGCTCGTCTTCCGGATGCGGTGGAATGCCTCCGACTCGCGCAGGCCGTGGGTCTCCATGAGCACGCCCTTGGCCCGCTCGACCACCTTGCGCGTCTCGATCGCGTCCTTCAGGTCGCCGATCTCGCGCTCGAGCGAACGGAACTCCTCGAAGCGGGCCAGCGATAGCTCGATGACCGGCATCAACTCGGTCGGCCGGAACGGCTTGACCACGTAACCAACCACCCCCGCCTCGCGTGCCCGCTCGACGAGATCCTGGTCGCTGTAGGCGGTCAGGAGGACGACCGGGCAGATCTTCTCGCGGGTCAGCTGCTCGGCCGCGGCGATCCCGTCGAGCCCCGGCATTTTGATGTCCATGACCACGAGGTCAGGCAGGAGCTTGCGAGCCAGGTCGAGCGCGGCGCGACCGTCGCCGGCCTCGCCGACCACGTCGTACCCCAGCTCGCCCAGCATCTCCCGCAGGTCGAGTCGGATCAGGGATTCGTCGTCGGCGATCAGAATCCGCGCGTGGCTCGGTGCGGTCGGCGACAGGTTGGTGCTGCTCATGGCGTCAGGTCCAGCACTGCGGTAGGCCGGTCACCGGCCCGCGGATACCCACGGCACGAAGAGACCCGGCGGCGCGGCCGGGTCGAGATCCCCTGACGGTGCGACGAGAAGAGAGGGTCGGGGCGAGAGGATTCGAACCTCCGACCACCGGTACCCCATACCGGTGCGCTACCGGGCTGCGCCACGCCCCGACGTGGCGCGCAGTATATCACGCGCTCCGAGCGATCCCGTCAAGCGCACGCGCCAGCGAGGGCATCACCCACCCCCGTTCGCTCCCGAGTAACGCGCTGGAGACCGGGGTGTGGGTCCCCACCTCGTCGGCGACCGTGGCCAGGGATGAAGAAGGTTCCTCCCCGGCAAGATCTCCGACGAGCCCCTCGGCCCGGACGAGTTCGTCCCTTCCCATCGGCTCCGGATGAGCGAGGTGCCAGACGCCGCTCTCGCCGTCGATCAGCAGGTCGAGCATCGCCTCGGCCAGGTCGGGCAGGGCGGCAACCGAGACGAGGTCGGCAGGATCCTCCCCCCCGCCGGCCACGACGGACGGCGCCTCCCCTAGTCCGTGTCTCCCGCCGTCCGGCGACGGCAGCGCCTCCCCCGCTCGGACGATCAGCGGGGCGGGATGGAGGTCGGCCACGGTGGCCTCGACGGCGGCGTGGACGTGGCCGCGGGGACCGACCGGGGAGATCGGGTCAGACTCGACGTAGGGGGTGCCTTTAGCCCCGTCGAACACGTGGGCCGACGACATCGCGACCAAAGTGACCGACTGCTCGGCGCACGCCGCGGCCAGCAGACCCACCTCCTCGACGGCCCGTCGACCGCCCCGTTCGCGCTGGCCGTCCGCCGCCGCGCCGAAGCGCTGCCGGGCGTCGATCACCGCCCACGGCAGGTGCTCATCGATCGTCGCGGAGAGCGAGGCCCCATTGGCGGCGGTAACCTCGACGGCTGTGGCGCGGATGCCGCGGGCGGCGCAGGCGACGACGAGCGCCCGTCCGAGCGGCTCGTCGGCGCCGACGATCAGGAGCGGCTGCGCCTGGCGGGGGGGCCGGACCCGCCACCGTTCGCGACCCGGTCCTGGGCGCCCCGCGGACCGCCCTGCGATCGCGACCGCGGCGCCGCGTTCCCCCGGGCCGCGCCGGTGTCTCGTCTCGCCGTCGGGTCCCGCGGTCGCCATAGTCCGTCCCGTCGCCACCGCTGGTGCCACTGCCCCCGCGGCACCGGACTCGGGCGGCCACGGGGGGAAGAGCAGGCGCTCCGGCCGCCGCCACCACCCCGGGTCGGCCAGCAGCGGATGGTCCGGCTCCTGGCCGGCTGCGAGTTGGGCGGCGAGCGCCGCCAACGCGGTCGGCCTGGGGAACGGGGCGCGGAGGTCGAAGACGCCCGGTTCGTAATGGTCCTCGCAGCGGGTCAGCAGACAGTGCCAATCGTAGGCGCCGAGCAGCGACCAGACGGTGACGGCCCGGAGATCGACCCCGTCGGCGCGGACCGCGCGCGCCTCCCCCCAGACCTCGGCCAGCCAGCGGATCTGGTCCTCGCGGGTGCAACCGAGGTGAGCCTCGGTGATCGCCAGTTGACGCCGGTAGCGCGCCCACGCCTCGCGCAGGAGGGGGCCGACGCCGTCGATGCCCTCCCGGCGAACGCGGACCGCCTCGACATCGACGTACTCGTCGCGGCCGTTGCCACCCCGGAGGTCGGGCGGGTAGTGATCGAGGCGATCGTCGAGGAAGCGCTCGGTCGTCAGGTAGTAGTTGAAGCCGATGACGTCCGGTGGGCAGGGGTCGTCGACGAAGTGGTGCAGATCCTCCCCCTTCAGCCCGAGCCACCAGAGGTGGGACCAGAGCGGGTGGGTCCGGTCGACCCGGCCGCAGAGGAGATCTAGCGTCAACCACCGCCGCTCGTTCTCGAAGTCGGCCTGGTACGCCAGCCGCGGGGTGCTCCAGGTCTTGCCGAGATCCTCGGTCTGGACGAGGCGGGCCTCGGGGATCGTCTCCCGGATCGCCGCCATCGCCAGCTTGACGCCGGTGCACTGATTGACGAGCGCCCGGATGAAGGCCCGGTCGCTCCGCGCATGGGGATACCAGTGGCCGTAGAGAGCGGCAAAACGGGCGGTGGTCAGCGGTTCGTTGACGGGGGTCCAGTCCTCGACCCATGGGTAGCGCGCGGCGGCGGCGCGGGCGAAGGCGGCGAGCCCGGGGGCGAAGCCGGGGTCGAGCAGGTCGGTGCCGGCGGGGCCGCTGCCGTGGTGGACGAGGCCGACGATCGGCCGGATGCCGAGCTCGCGCAAACGCCCCAACCGCTCGTCGGACCACCGCCAGGCGGCCCGCTCGAGCCCGTCCGGGGCCACCCGCTCCCAGAGGAGCGGGTAGCGCAGGGTACGGATGCCGAGCGCGGCGATCCGGTCGAGGTCGTCGAGCCGGTCGGCGTGGCCGGAGCGGGCGATCTGGTCGAACCAGACATCGCCGACGCGGTTGACGGTACATTCGATGCCGCCCCACAACTCGGGGGGGACGGCGGCCTCGGGGGAGGGCCGGCCGACGAGGTGGAGGTCGGCGCGGCCGGGTCGGAACGGGAGGGCCATCGGAGTTAGGCAACCACCAGCCGCCGCGAGGAGGCCAGCCGCTCGTAGGTCGCCAGCGCCTGCGCCACGACCTGGTCCATGTTGTAGTACTTGTAGGTGGCGAGACGGCCGACGAAGGCGACGCCCGGCGTCTCCTCGGCCAGCGCGGCGTACTGCTTGTAACGCTCGGCGTTCTCCTTGCGCGGGATGGGGTAGTAGGGGTCGCCCTCGGCCTTCGGGTACTCGTAGACGACGGTCGTCCTGGCGTGGGTCTGCCCGGTCAGGTGTTTGAACTCGGTGATCCGGGTGTAGTCGTAGTCGTTCGGGTAGTTGACCGTGCCCACCGCCTGCACCTGGGGCGTGTCGTGGGTCTCGAAGACGAAGTCGAGCGATCGATACGGCAGCTTGCCGTAACGGAAGTCGAAGAAGGCATCGACCGGCCCGGTGTAGACGAGCAGCCGGTAGGGGATGAACTCCTGGACCTCGCGGTAGTCGGTGTTGAGCATCAGCTTGATGTTCGGGTGGGCGAGCATCTTCTCGAACATCCGGGTGTAGCCATGGAGCGGCATCACTTGGTAGCGGTCGTTGAAGTAGCGATCGTCGCGATTGGTCCGGGTCGGGATGCGGGCGGCCACCTGGGCGTCAAGCTCCGACGGGTCGAGCCCCCACTGCTTGCGGGTGTAGCCGCGGAAGAACTTGGTGTAGAGGTCGCGACCCACCTTCGAGACGACCGCGTCCTCGCTGGTCAGGATCCGCTCCTTCGGCTCGGCGACGGAGGCGAACCACTGCTCCAGTTCGAAACTGGTCAGGTTCAAGCCGTAGAGTTTGTTGACCGTGTCGAGGTTGATCGGGATCGGCACCTGCTGGCCGTCGACCGACGCCAGCACCCGGTGCTGGTAGTGACGCCAGGCGGTGAACTGCGAAAGGTAGGCGTAAATTTCCGGCGCGTTGCAGTGGAAGATGTGCGGCCCGTACTTGTGGACCAGGATGCCGGCGTCGTCGTAGTGGTCGTAGGCGTTGCCGGCGATGTGGGGACGGCGCTCGACAACGAGCACCTTCATCCCCTCCTGGCTCGCCAGACGCTCCGCGATGACGCTTCCGGCGAAGCCGGCGCCAACGATTAAGGCGTCGAACATCAGGCGGCTCCCGTCGCGTAGGCCCGCTCCCTGGACGCCGCGGCGACAACCGGCAGCAGGGTCGGGTAGGCATGGACGAGGGCGGCGTCCATCAGCGTCAGCATCTCGTCGGCGACGACGTCCCAGTCGTGGCGGGCGAGCACCGCCTGGGCCCGCTCGTGGCGGAGGCGGCCCACGGCGGCGGGCTCCTCCAGGAGATCCTCGATGGCGCCGACGAACTGACCCGGCGTCTCCGCGAAGGAGACGACCTCGCCGTAGAGGTCGATCACGTCGAGGATCGGGGTGGAGACGATCGGTTTGCCGCCGGCCATGTACTCCAGCGTCTTGGTCGGCGAGATGAACTGCGTCGACTCGTTGCGTGCGAACGGCAGGATGGCAACATCGAAGCCGGACAGAAAAGCCGGCAGCTCGTCGTAGGAGCGCTTCCCGAAGTACCGGATGTTCGGCGCCTGCGGCAGGTCGTCCGGCGCCACCTTCGCCGTCGGACCGACGAGGGCGACCGTCCACTCCGGTCGGGCGGCGGCGATGTCGGAGATGAGGTCGAAGTCGACCCGCTCGTCGATCACGCCGTAGAAGCCGACGACCGGGCGATCCAGCCCGGCCAGTTCGGGGTGACGGAACTCGGGACAGGTCGCCTGGGCGAAGTGAGCCGCCTCGACGCCGGACGGGAAGCAGTGGACCGACGGGTGGCGCCCCTGACGGGCACGGTAGAGGCTGGGGCCGCCGGTGAAGACGAGGTCCGCCTGCCGCATCAGCCGCGCCTCGCGCTCGACCAAGGACTTCGGGGCGTAGCGGAACTTCGCCAATTCGTCCATCGCGTCGTAGACGACCAGCGACGGGTTCACCCCGGCCGGCTCGGCGCCCAGCGCCATCGGCGTGTAGTACCAGAAGATCGGCGCCGGCACCGCCGGCCGGACCACCGTGGCAGCGCCCCGGCCAACCGAGCCGGAGACCTGCACCGTCGTCCCGTTGGTGGCACGGGCCGCCTTGGTGAGGGCCAACGAGGCCCCTCCGGCGAATCGATCGGTCAGGAGTTCACGGATCAGTGGATTGGTCTCGGGACCGAAACCGCCGGGCAAGCCGGCGTCGTCCGGCAGGACCGGGGTGATGACGACGAGGTTGGGGCTCACCTGGCGGACCCGAAGCGACCCAGAACCCGGCTCGAAAACCGGTTCCTCGACGACTGCGACCTCCATCTGCCGGGCGAACCGCGACAGGAGGTGCTGGGGACGTTGCCAGACGAAGTCCCAGCGCAGATGGGAGAAGCAGACGAGCATGCGGCATGGTCCTTTCGGTCGGGCGCCACGGGGGCGACGGAGCCAACGGGGCCGCCCTCCGCGGCCCCGGTCGCACCCCTGGCCGGAGCAGACGCTCCGGCACACACCCAGACAACCCCGCGGTCGGGCCGAAGCGCGACGAGGGGAATACTGGCGTCGAGCCAGTTGCACGTTCCGCTCGGAAGGCGAGAACGGTCGGAAGTCGGGCTAACCATCCGGTTTCTGTCGGCGGACCAAAGCCACCGAACCGGGGATGCGGGAAGTTTAACGCAAAAGCCGTGCCATGCGACTGGACTGGCGCCCACCCGGACTACCATCGGTCAGACCTGACCCTCCCGGACCATCTCGCCGATGGCGACCAGCTCGTCCAGCACCTTGTCGAGTTGGCGCCTCCGGTCCAGCTCCCACTCGATGTGGCTCTGCTCACCGCGCGTCGCCCGCTCGATCCGCTCGAGCGGGAACTTGGGGGTGCGGTCGGCAAAGAGGAGGCCGTTCGCTTCCTGGTAGGTGTCGGCGAACTGGGTGTAGCAGAAGCCGGCCAGCATCGCGCTGTCGCGGACGGCGTCGACGAGCGCGGCGTACGCCTCGGCCAACTCTTCCGGGGTCTCGACCCGCTGGTAGCCCCAGGAGTCGTCGCGCCGTTCGCGCGGGGTGAACGTGATCCCGCCGAACTCCGAAAGAACCAGGGGTTTCCCGGAATGCTCCTGCCCGTCGAGGGAGATCAGGCGGCCGGAGGGGTGGTTCCGCCGGAAGAGGTGGGGGATGGCGTCCACCTCCCCGTAGCGTTCCCGCAGCCGATCCGGATGCTCGTCGTAGTCGTGGATGCCGACCATGTCGGTGGCGACGCTCTCCCAGCCGTCGTTGCCGATGACGGGCCGCGACGGGTCGATCGTCTTGGTCAGGTGGTAGAGCGCCGAGACGTAGTCGCGCTGGGCCGGGTTGCTCGGCAGGTCGGGGACCCCCCACGACTCGTTGAAGGGGACCAGGGTGACGACGCAGGGGTGGCTGATGTCGCGCAGGAGCGCGTCTTTCCACTCCGCGGTCAGTCGCCCGATCGAGCGCCTGGTGAAGCGGTAGGCGCTGGGCATCTCCTGCCAGACCAACAGGCCGAGCTTGTCCGCCCAGTAGAGGTAGCGCGGGTCTTCCAGCTTCTGGTGCTTGCGGACGCCGTCGAACCCCATCGCCTTGGCCAACTCGACGTCCCGACGGAGCGCATCGGGACTCGGCGCCGTCAGGCCGCCGTCCGGCCAGTAGCCCTGGTCGAGCACCAGCCGCAGGTGCAGCGGCCGGCCGTTGAGGACGAAACGGTCGCCCTGGACGCCAACCTGGCGGAGGGCCGTGTAGGAGGCGACCTCGTCGATGACCCGCCCATCCGGGTCGAGCAGCCGCAACTCGGCCCCGATCAGCGTCGGTGACGCAGGGCTCCAGAGCAGCTCGTTGCGGAAGTCGTCGATGCCCGGGTCGGAGAGGGCGAGCCGGCGATGGACCTCGGCCGAAACCACCTCGTAGGTATCGTTGGCGAGCGTCCGGCGGGCTGCCCCCTCCCCGGCGGTGAGGCGCACCTCCAGCCGCAACCCCTCGCGTCGGCCGCCACCGATCATCGCTTCCAGGCCGAGATCGTAGTCTTGCAGACTGGCGGTCCAGCGGAGCGTGTCGATCCACCAGCGCGGGAGTTTCTCGAGCCAGACCGTCTGCCAGATGCCGGTGGTGCGCGGGTACCAGATCGAGTGGGGGTGGCGTTGCCAGTCCTGCTTGCCGCGCGGTTTGGTCAGGTCCTGGGGGTCGTCCTCGGCGCGGACGACGACCTCGTGCGGCCCCTCCGGGCGGAGCAGATCGGTGACGTCGCAGCCGAAAGGGGTGTAGCCGCCTTCGTGGTCGCCGGCGTAGCAGCCGTCGACCCAGACGGTGGCCTTGTAGTCGACGGCGCCGAAGCGGAGCACCAGCCGCTCGCCTTCGCCCAGCGAGGGTGCCTCGAAGCCACGGCGATACCAGACCGCGCAGGTGAACTCCTCGTCGCCGATGCCGCTGAGCGGCGCCTCCGGCGCGAAGGGCACGCGGATCGTCCGGTCGAACCGAACGTCCTCCGGCCGGGAGAGTTCGCTCTCGCGATCGAACGCGAACTCCCACTCGCCGTCGAGGCTGGTCCAGCCGGCGCGCTGGAGCTGGGGGCGCGGGTGATCGGGCGACAAGGCGACGGGCACGGCTGGGAACCTCCGAAGCTGGCTGGGTGAGTCGCCATACGGGGAAGCACGGGGCTAGGTCAGCATACGGCACCAGGCGGACGCGGTGTCGGTCTTGGGGGCTGTTGCGGAACCAGCGCCGACGCGGCAAGCTGGCTGGCCAGGAGGGCGAGGGGGTCGGAGGCACCGGATCGCCGTCGTGGGAGGGTTGGTGGAGATCGACGGCAGCAACCCGGTTGGGCTCGCCCCGACGACGATCCACCCTTGGGTCGCCGAAGGCCAGCGCCGCGTCCGATTCGGCGTCAGCATCTACCCCCAGCCGCCGGACTGGCAGGGCTTCGTCTGCCACGTCCGCTGGATGGAGGAGCACGGCATCGACGGCTACTTCGCCTACGACCACCCGGCCGCCAACGTCGACTGCTGGTCGGCCCTCGCCGCCCTCGCCGCCGCCACCGACCGGATCCGCCTCGGCACCGCCATAGACTGCGTCCTCTACCCCCCGGTCTACCTGCTCGCCCGGCAGGCGGCCGATGTCGACCGCATCTCCGGCGGCCGCCTCGTGCTGGGCATCGGGATCGGCGACAAACCGGAGGAGTTCGCCGAGATGGGGCTCCCCTACCTGTCGGTGAAGGCGCGGTTCAAGGCATTGGAGGAGGCGGTCGTCGTGCTTCGTGGCCTGTGGTCTGGCAAACCGTTCGCGTTCGCCGGGGAGACGGTCGCGGTCGACTCGCCGGGCACCTTCCTGCCGCCGGTGCAGGAGCCGCACGTGCCGATCCTGATCGCCGGCGGCGGCGAGAAGGTGACGCTACGGCAGGTGGCACGCTTCGCCGACGCCTCGAACATGGGCGCCCACGACACCATCGGCGGCGCTTACTCGGCGGATGACATCGCCCGCAAGTTCGCCGTCCTCGAGGGCTACCTGGCCGAGGCGGGGCGGCCGCCAGAGGCCGTCCTGCGGTCGCAGTTCACGATGCCCCTGGTGCTGGCGGAGACGCCGCCGCGGCTGGCGGCGAAACTGGAGGCGATGCCGCAGGACGTCCTCGCCTGGTGCGGCCCGGCGCTCTTCGCCGGCACGCCGGAGGAGGCGGTGGCGTTCTACCTGGATCTGGCGAGCAAGGGGTTCCGCTACTTCATCGCCAACGTGCTGGCCGGCGACGAGGAGACGGTCGAGCTGCTGGCCGAGGCTGTGGCGCCGGCATTCTCGCTGAGGGCTTGAGGACGGACCGGACAACGAGCCACCAGGAGGAACGCCGATGGAGACCGAGCTGGGTTCGCTACGGTTGGTTGCCGCCGGACCCGAGCGGGACCTCTACCGCGACCTGCTCCTCCTCGCCGACGAGTCGCCAGAACAGGTCGCGTCCTACATGAACGAAGGCGACCTCTTCGTCGTCGAGGACAAGGCGGGGACCGCCGACGGCCTTGTCCTGGTCCTCTACGACGGGGACCGCGAGGCCGAGCTGAAGTCGGTCGCGGTGCGGCCGGAGCAGCAGGGCCAGGGCGTCGCCAAGCGGATGCTGGCGTCGGTCCTCGCCCGACTGCGCGAGCGGGGGGTCCGGCGGGTGCTCGTGGCGTCCACCGCTTCGGGGTCGAGCTCTGGCCGGTCCACCACGCCTTCCTGCCCCGCCACCGGGTTCGGGTCTCGATCACCAGCAGCGATTTCACGTGGTTCGCCCGCAGCCTGAACCGGTTCGGCCCGCTCAAGGGCCAGGCCGAGCCGCGGGTCGACACGAACACCGTCCACCACGATGCGGAGCACCCGTCGCGGATTGTGCTGCCGATCGAGCGCGGCGCCTTACTGGCTGCCGGTCCTGGCAGCGACTGAGCCGGGATCCCGCCGGCGGACCTTGAGGTGCCCGAACATCCGCCCGGAGGGCTCGTTCATGCGCCGTTGCCGCCGACGACTTTCGGCAACCGTCTCGCGCTGTTCCGGCCGGCGATCGCTCCGTCGCTCCCCGCCCCCGCCAGCATTGGTCGCCTCCGACGGAGCGCCTTGGGGACAACCCGCGGTCGTCACCCTCAGCCAGCGGGAGAGGATCTCCCGCCGCAGCAACATCATTCGAGCGGTTGTTGCGGGAACCGGGGCGTAAACCCTCGCCTTTGGGCTCAGAATGACCGCGGGCGGCTTGGCTCGATGGCCGGTCGGGGCCGGTTGCAGGACGGAGGGCGGTTCCGACCGACCGCTGCAGGAGGATCCTCATGCGCGTGCTCATCTCCGCCGACGCCGAGGGCGTGACCGGCGTCACCGGAACCGACGAACTGCTCTACGGCAAGCCCCACTACGAGTTCATGCGGCAGATGCTGACCGCCGACGTCAACGCCGCTGTCGAGGGAGCCTTCGCCGGCGGCGCTGCCGAGGTCGTCGTCAACGACAGCCACTGGACGATGACCAACGTCCTGATCGAGGCGCTCGACCCCCGTGCCGACCTGATCAAGGGCTTCCACAAGCACCTCTGCATGGTCGAGGGGGTGCAGACCGCCGACGCCGTCTTCTTCCTCGGCTACCACTGCCGCACCGGCGACTCCGACGGCGTCGGCAACGAGACGATCCTCGGCCGCGAGATCGTCGAGATCCGGATGAACGGGCGGCCGGTCGGCGAGTCGGAGATCAACGCCGCCGTCTGCGGCGACTTCGGCGTCCCGGTCGTCTTCGCCTCCGGCGACGATCTCTACGAGCGGGAGCTGCGGGAAACGCTGCCCGAGGTCGAGTTCGGCCTGACCAAGTACGCCCTCGACCGCTGGACCGCCCGCCTCCTCGGCCCGGAGCGGGCGCGGGCCAACATCCGGGACGCGGCCCGGCGGGCGGTCGAGCGGGCGCGGGAGGGCGCCATCAGCCCCTACGCTCTTGCCGGGCCGGTCGAGCTGGCGGTCACCTTTTCCAGCACTTCGGAGGCGCTGATGGCTTCGCTGGTGCCCGGCAGCGAGCGGCGGACGCCACGCACCGTCGCCTTCGCGGCACCCACCGCGACCGCGGCCTGGAAAGGGTTCCTGGCGGTGCTCCTGCTCGGCTGGACCGCGACCGACGAGGTCTACGGCTGACGCCCGCTCCCGGGCGACACCGGCTTCCCCTTCCCGACGTTGTCACGGGCAAAGGTGTGACGATTGGTCACGTAGGTTCGGGCTGCCGACCGGCCGCACCGCGTAGATCGGGGTTCCCCTTTGCTCGGGGTCCCCCGGTGCCGTGGCCTAGCCGGCGGGCACCGTAGGAGGGGACCCGTCATGGTCGGGACATCCTTCGATCGCCTCGCGGTCGCGGTCGACTGCATCCGCGGCAAGGCCACCCGCCGCGGCGCCCTGGCCACCTCCTCGGGGGTGATCGCCCCGCCCGCTACCGGGGCCGCGCCGCGGAGCTGCACGAGCCCCGGCTTCGAGTGCCGTCGGGACGGGGACTGCTGCTCCGGCCGCTGCACCAGAAACATCTGCGCTTACAACGGCGCCGGTTCGTGCCAGAACATTGGCTTCGGCTGTCGGAGAAACAGCGATTGCTGCTCCGATCGCTGCGACAACAATCGCTGCGTCAGCGGCAGCGGTGGCGGCTCCGGCCAGAGCAACGGCTTCGGTTGTTTCAACGACCGGGACTGCTGCAACGGTCGCTGCGAGCGCAACATCTGCGTCAGTGGCGGCGGCGGTGGCGGCGGCGGTTGCCCCTCCGGCTTCTCCTCCTGCGGTGGGGCGGCCGGCCCGGGGTGCTGCCCGGTCAACACCCGGTGCTGCCGCGGCGGTTTCTCGAGCGGCTGTTGCCCGAGCGACCACCGGTGCCGTTCCAACGGTCAATGTGCCCTCCGCCGCACCTCCCGCGGCACCCGCGACGGCGGCGACGAGCGCACCACGCCGCGGATCGAGCGGGTTCCGAGCCGTGGAGACTGGGAGCGGCGCGACGCGGCCGGTCGAAACCGCTAGCGCCGGCACTCCAGCCTCTCCGCACGGCTACGTTCGAGCCCCCGCTCCCGCACGTCGGGAGCGGGGGCTCGGCGTTCATCGACCCCAGCCGACCCTGCCGTCCGGGCGAGGCCCGGTCCCCGATCTTCAGAACGGCTGGCCTTCGTGGCTCCCCGCGTCCCACCGGGGGCGGAGTCTGTATCATTCGCACGTTGCCCGCGAAACGCCCGCTGGTTGGGCGCGGGTGGCGATGTGAGATCGTCGATCGTGCGGGTGCGTCCCCCGCGGTGCTGAGGTAGCTCCGGCGTTGAACGCTCGTCCGTCGCCGTCTGACCGCGGGGTGTCGGCGTCCCGGCTCGGAGGCACCTCTCGATGACCGCGACGCCGACGAAGCGGGCCCTGCCGGCCGCCCCCCTCAAGGGGTGGCTGCTGGAGGGCAAACCGGACGAGCCCGAAGGTCCCTACGTCGAACCCCACAACCATACCCACCCCTGGTGGCAGGTGATGTGCCTGACTGGGGTCGACTACTTCTCGACCCTCGGCTACCAGCCCGGCATCGCCGCCCTCGCCGCCGGCGCCCTCTCCCCGATCGCGACCCTGGTCCTCGTCCTGGTGACGCTCTTCGGGGCGCTGCCGATGTACAAGCGGGTCGCGGCGGCAAGTCCCCACGGCGACGGCTCGATCTCCATGCTCGAGAAGCTGCTCTCCTGGTGGCAGGGAAAGCTCTTCGTCCTCGTCCTGATCGGCTTCGTCGCGACCGGCTTCGTGATCACGATCACCCTCTCCGCCGCCGACGCCGCCGCCCACGTCACCGAGAACCCCTACACCAGCTTCCTCCACGGCTACGAGGTACCGATCACTTTGGTCCTGATCGGCCTCCTCGGGGCCGTCTTCCTCAAGGGGTTCAAGGAAGCGATCGGGATCGCGGTCGGCATCGTGATCGCCTACCTGCTGCTCAACGTCGTCGTCATCGGCGTCGGCTTCGTCGAGATCGCGCAGCGGCCGGAGCTACTAGGCGCCTGGCAGGAGTCGCTATTCCGCGGCTACGCCAACCCGGCGGCGATGGCGCTCGCCGCGCTGGTCGTCTTCCCGCGGTTGGCGCTTGGTCTGTCCGGGTTCGAGACCGGCGTCGTCGTGATGCCCCTGGTCAAGGGGGACCCAGGGGACGACCCAGGGAAGCCGGCCGGTCGCATCCGCAACACCCGCGCCCTGCTGACGGCCGCTGCGCTGATCATGAGCCTGTTCCTGATCACCAGCAGCCTGGTGACGACGATCCTGATCCCGCCCGCCGAGTTCCAGCAGGGCGGCGAGGCGTACGGCCGGGCGCTCGCCTTCCTCGCCCACGAGCACCTGGGTGACCTCTTCGGCACCGTCTACGACGTCAGCACGATCCTGATCCTCTGGTTCGCCGGCGCCTCCGCCCTGGCCGGCCTGCTGAGCATCGTCCCCCGCTACCTGCCCCGCTACGGGATGGCGCCGGACTGGGCGCGGGCGACCCGCCCCCTGGTGCTCGTGTACATCCTGGTCTGCTTCGCCGTCACGATCTTCTTCCGGGCGGGGGTGACCGAGCAGGCGGGCGCCTACGCCACCGGCGTCCTGGCCGTCATCACCTCGGCCACGGTCGCCGTCACCCTCTCGGCGTGGCGGCGGCGGCAGATGACGGCCACGCTCGGGTTCGGCCTGGTGACGGTGATCTTCGTCTACACCACGGCGGTGACCGTGGTCCAGGATCCCGGCGGCCTCCAGATCGCGGCCATGTTCATCCTGGCGATCGTGGTCGTCTCGCTCGTCTCCCGCGTCATGCGCTCGACCGAGCTGCGCACCACCGAGGTCGTCTTCGCCCCCGCCGCCCTCGCCTTCCTCGAGCAGGCCAGCACCGCCGGCCCGGTCCGCCTCATCGCCAACCACCCCGACCAGCGCAACTCCCGCGAGTACCTGCTCAAGGAGCGCGAGGAGCGCGAGGCCTCCCACATCCCCTTCGGCGACCCCGTCCTCTTCCTCGAGGTCACCGTCCGCGACGCCTCCGAGTTCGCCGGCGGCATCCGCGTCGACGGCGAGGAGGTCCACGGCTTCCGGGTCCTCAAGGTCGAGGCCGCCTCCGTCCCCAACGCCATCGCCGCCGTCCTCCTCGCCGTCCGCGAGCGGACCGGCCGCCGCCCCCACGCCTACTTCGGCTGGACCGAGGGCAACCCCCTCAAGTACCTGGCCCGCTTCGTCCTCTTCGGCGAGGGCGACATCGCCCCCGTCACCCACGAGATCCTGCGCAAGGCCGAGCCCGACCCCGGCCGCCGCCCCCTCGTCCACGTCGGCTGACGCCCGGCGGTCCGGGCGCCCGCGTCCCGGCACGGCGTCGAGCGCAACGGCGAGCGGCGCATCACTCCCCGGTCCGCAACCGGTAGCCCACCCCCGGCTCGGTCACCAGGAGGCGTGGCCGGGTCGGGTCGTCCTCCAGCTTGCGGCGTAGGTAGTTGACGTAAACCCGCAGCAACTGAGCATTCTCGGCGGCATGGCCGCCCCAGACCCGCTCCAGCAGGCGGCGGTGCGTGATCACCTTGTCGGCGTCGGCCGCCAACACCCGCAGCAAGTCGTACTCGGTAGGGGTCAGCCGCACCTCGGAGCCGGCCTTCGTCACCACCCGCCGCGCCAGGTCGATCTCGACATCGCCGACGGAGACCACAGGCTGGTCGACCACGCGGGAACGGCGGAGGACGGCGCGGAGCCGGGCCAGCAGCTCGGCGATCCCGAACGGCTTGGTCAGGTAGTCGTCGGCGCCGAGGTCGAGCGCCTCGACCTTGTCGCTCTCCCGACCGCGGGCGGAGAGGACGACGATCGGCACCGCTGACCAAGCCCGCACGTCGCGCAGCACGGCGAAGCCGTCGAGGACCGGCATCACCAGGTCGAGCACGACGGCGTCCGGGACGCGGGAGGCGATGGCGACGAGCGCCTCCCGGCCGTCCTCCGCGACGTCGACCGCGTAGCCGTGGCCCTCCAGCCCGGTCCGCAGCGCCCGCCGGATCTGCGGCTCGTCGTCGACGACGAGGACGCGCTCGCCGGTCACGCCGGTTGCTCGGAATCGGGGTCGAGCGGCAGCGTGAACCGGACTACGGTCCCCGCGCCCCGCCAGCTCTCGGCCCAGATCTGGCCGCCGTTGGCCTCGACGAGCCCCTTGCAGATCGCGAGCCCGATGCCGGACCCGGCCACCCGGCCGCTCGGCTCGCCGCGATAGAAGGTGTCGAAGACGCGAGGCAGGACCGTTGCCTCGATGCCCGGGCCGCGGTCGGTGACGGAGAGCTCAATCGCACCCGGAACCCGCCGCGCCGCGAGCACGATCGCGGTGCCGGGCAGCGTGTACTTGACCGCGTTCTCGCCCAGGTTCGTCAGCACCTGCCGGATCTGGATGTAGTCGAACCTGACGAGCGGCAGGTCCGGCGCCACGTCCGTCGAGAACGAGTGGGCCGCCACCGTCGCCGCCAACCGGCCAGCCACGTCGGCGACGAGCTCGGCGACGTCGTACCAGGCCCGTTCCGCACGGAGGACGCCCCCCTCGATCTTCGAGAGGTCGAGCAGGTTGTCGACCAGGAGGGCGAGGCGGTCGGTCTCCTCGTCGATGGCGTGGAGGAACTCGGCCCGCGCCTCGTCGGTCCAGGCGATCTCCGGGTCGAGGAGGGAGGTCGCCGAGGCCTTGATCGTCGCCAGCGGGGTCCGCAGGTCGTGGGAGACGGCGGCGAGGAGGGAGGATTTCAGCTCGTCCGAGCGGGCGAGGACCGGGCTCCGCGCCTCCTCTTCGAAGAGGCGGACCCGCTCCAGCGCTAGCGCGGCCTGGTCGACGAACCCCGTCAGCAGCCGCTCGTCCTCGTCGTCGAACGACCGGCCGTGGCGGTGGCCAACCACCTCGAGGACGCCGATCACCCGATCCGCCGTGGCGATGGGCAGGTAGAGGGCGGTTCCCTGCTCCGTCGAAGGTCCTCCGACTTGGTCGGCCCCTTGCCGCGGCTGCGCGGCGATCCCGCCCGGCCCGCAGGTGGCGGACCGCCGCCACTCGATGACTCTTGCTCCGCAAGAACCTCGACCTGGCGGAGGACCTGGGGCTGGTGACGAACATCGTCGAAGGTCCCGACGAGGCCGGGGCTCTCGCGACCGCGGCGCGGAGCCAGCACGCCACGACGCTCGTCATCGGCCGCACCGCGGGCAACCGCTGGGACCACCTCCGCCGTCGCCCCTTGGTCGATCGCCGGCTCGACATCCTCGACGGCGTCGACATCCACCTCATCGAGCGGCGCGACCCGAAACGGTAGGGGTTGGCGATCGGGAGTCGCGTCCGTTTCTCCGCAGTCCGAGAGTGCAGGGACGTGTCGCGGCGGAGGCCCGCCGCCGCATCACAACCCATCCTGACGGACCTTCCGGGTCCTTCGGGAACCAGCCCGGTGCGCCGGAACCCGGTTCGTCGGCACGACCCGCCGCCATACAGCGGCAATTGAGTTGTCAGCCGTCGCTGGCGAACTCCCCCTCTCCCGATGCGCGGGAGAGGGGGTTGGGGGGTGAGGGCTTTCCAGCGGCCGGGACCACTTATCTGGATATCGCTCTAGGCGTCGCGCCATGGGCGAACCGCCCGGCGCAGGGCGAGCGCTCGCCGCAGGTCGGACGCTCGACGAGGGGGTCGCCGCGGTCGGTAGCCAGGCGGCCATGCTAGACTGTACGTACACGTCCCGACCGCGTCCCGTCGCGATCCGTGGTCCCCCCGTGCCCCGACGCACCCGTCCCCGCCGCCCGGTCGCCGCCGGGCGTTCCACAGCGCGACCACCGCCCGGGCGCCCCTCGCGTCCGCGGCCGGTGCCGAGGTCGACGGAGGGCGGTATGCGCGAGCAGGACGAATCAATCGTGCCCCATCAGGCCACCCCGCTCGTCGGGCGGCCGCGCGGCGCCGCCTGGCGGGCCCTCCAGGCCGATGGCGTCGTCTGGGAGGGCCAGGTCTTCCTCGTCGGCGGCGACCTCGACCTCGCCGCCCGGATGATCGTCACCCACCGCCGGCTCGCCTTCGCCCGCGGCGGCGAAATCGTGCTGGATGTTGCCCGACCCTGGCTGCGGCCGGCGCCCTACCTCCGCCGCGACGGCACGGTCCTGCTCTCGATCGTCCCCCCGGGGGCGCGGTACGGCGAACCGCCGGAGACGGTGGCCTTGCGGATGCGTGAGGGCCAGCCCGCGGCGGGCCACCTGGTCGCGATGCTGGCCGGGAGCGGCGCCCGCCACGTCCCGGCCGATCTCGACGCCCTCGAAGCGATCATCCGCCCGGCGTTGCCGCAGCACCCCGGCTCCGCGCACCAGCTCCCGGCGGGGGATTGGCCGAACGCCCCGGTGGCATCGCCCGGTGCCCCCCTGGTGCGGCGCCCCGAGACCTCGACGACGACGCCGAGCCCCGGTTTGGCGTTGGCGGGTCCGCTCGAACCGGCCTGGTCCAATCCCGACCCCGCGCCCGACCCCAACTCGGAGCCCGTCGTCCGCCAGTCCGCCGCCCCCGTTGCCTCCGGCCGCGACCGCGACTGGAACCTGCCGATGCGGGAGCACGTCGTGCCGCGCGGCCAGCGCCGCTCTCGCTGGGGGTGGGCCCTCCGGCTGACCGGGCTGGTCGGGCTGCTCTCGACCGCCGCGGCCTTCGGCGCCGGCCGGATCCCGTCGCCGCTCGACTCGTTCGGGACGGCCGGACAACGGCCGACGGCCACGACCCTGGTCGGCACCACCACCGCCGGTCCGACGCTCATCGCCCAGGGCGCCGCCGAGCAGACGGCGATGGCCCTCGGGGTCGGCGGCCCGGACCGCGGCGTCGCCCCGGCCGAGCGGGCCGCGAGCCAGGGCGAGCGGTCTCCCGTCGAGGTGGGCCGCGGCTCGCTTGCGGCACCGGCGGCACCGGTGCCGACTGCGCCGCCACCGGCCGTCATCGCAATGACCGGGGCCGAGACGGCCGCGGCCGGCGATGACTCGAGGGCCGCCGCCCAAGTCGAGACCGAGACGCCTGACGCGACGCCGACCCGGCCCGCCGGAGCCGAGACCGTCGCGCCGGGACCGACCGCCACCCGGGAGGCGACCGCCGTACCCGCGGCCGAACCGACGGTGGCAACCGCGCCCGAGGCCGAACCCACCGCCGCTCCGGCGCCCGACCCGACGACCCCGCCCGCACCGACGTCGGTTCCCGCGACCGCCGAACCGCAACCGACGCCGACCGTAGCGGCACCGACCGAGGCACCGGCCCCGACGCCCGTCCCCGAGCCGACCGCGGCGCAGACATCGGCGCCTGCGGCCATCGACACCCCGGCCACCGCGAGCCCGGCCACGGCAAGCCCCGAGGCCGCGTTGGCCTTCGCCCCGCGCCTCGCCGTCGGCGGCCGGACGCTGCCGGCCTTCGGGCTGCCGCCATCTACCGACGGGAATTGGCTCGTCGTCGTCGTCGATGCCGCGAACGCCGGCGACGAGCCGGCCTCGGTGGCCCTGGACGCGTTCCGCCTCCGTGCGGACGATGGCACGGAATCCCCAATCGATCCCGGAGCCGATCTGGTTGCGTCCATCGTCGGGATGGAGGAGGCCGGTGGGGACGGTGACACCGTCGAGTTGGGGCCGGACGAAGCGCGGCGGCTGCTGCTCCTCTTCCAGGTCGATCCCGCCGCGTCGGGCCTGGAACTGCTGGTCGGCGAGGCGACGGTCGATCTGACCGACGCGCTCGCCGCCGGCGGCGACGTGTCTGACTTGCCCGAGGAGCCCTCGGCCCCGTAGCGCGCGCTCCGGGTCAGCGTTTCCCCGCGTTCGGCGCCGTGCCCTCAGCCCCAGCCCCTCATGACCGCTGGACTGACGTTGTTAGGCAGGGGACCGGAAGGGTCCATCCGCCTCCCTGCCCTTCTCCCGCGGACAGGGCAATGGGGGTGAACGGACGCCGTCCGCCAGCCGATTCATCCCGGATGCCAACCCGTTTCAGTCTTTCGAGGGAGAGGGGGAACGACCTCGGTCGGTCCTCGGACGGCTCTTCCGCCGTACCGCGGGGAGGTCCAACCCGAGGCGATGCCCGCCGCACCGCGGAACCGCGGGTCCGATCGTCAGCAGGGCGGGCCGGCCGGCATCTCCGCCGGCATCGCGACCGGTTCCCCCGCTGCGAGGTCGATCCTGACGATCGTGCCCTGGCCCTGGTCGGCGCCGAACGTGGGGCCGCCGACGTAGAGCGCGCCGTCGGGGCCGAATGCCATCGAGACCGGCAGCGCCAGCCCGGTCACGACCTCCTCGATCGCGCCGCCCTCGCCGAGGCGGACGACGCGGCCGGAGCCAGGCGCGATCGAGTCCGGGTCCTCGGGGTCGATCCCCGTCGCCATCTCCAGCGCGTAGAGGGCGTCGTCCGGCCCGACCGCGAGCGCCGTGATCAGGGTGAGACCGCTCCACGCCTCCGTCACCGTTCCGTCGGCCGAGACCCGGACGACCGCCGCCGCGCCCTCCCGGTAAGGGATGTTCGTGAAGAACCCCACGTAGGCGCCGCCCCCTGGCGCAGGCGCGATGCCGGTCGGGATGGGGTGGCCGACGGAAAGGTCGGCCACCCTGGACACTGCCCCGTCGAGTCCGAGACGGAGGAGCTGGTTGCTGTTGCCCTCGGTGACCCAAAAGGCGTCGCCCATCGGCAGGAGGGCGTAGGGCTGGCCGTCGGTGTCGTAGTCGTCGGGGACTTCTGCCACCGGGTTGTCGCGGATGAACGCGCTGACGTCCGCCACCAGCGTGGTTTCGCCGTCACCGTCGAGCCGGTAGAGCCCGTTCGCCATCCCGTCGCCGTCGATGTTGCCGCCGGCCAGGAGCAGATACAGCGCGCCGTCCAGGTAGGCCACGTCGGCCACCCCGGTCGGCGCCGCGAAGACGATCCGGTAGGAAGGCAGCCCCTCGACCAGCGGCGCCGGACAACCCCCGACGACGGAAGCGACGGCGGCTGTCGCGCCCGAGGCACCCGCGAGCGCGACGGCGAGAGAGCCGTCGGGCGCGAAGTCGAAGCCGCGCGGGTTGGTCAACCCGGCCGCGATCACCGAGACGGCAGCAAGCGACGGCGTAGCCGTCTCGGCGGCGATCTGGACCGCGGCGGCACGCGCAGCGCCGGCCGACGCGATGGGCTCCGCCTGCGGCGGGACGGCTTGGGTGCCGAGGGAGCCGGAGACGATGAGCGCGCCGAGGAACCAAGGGGTGAGCGCCATGGGGGGTCGCCTTTCTCGTCGGCCAGCGGACGACGAACCGCATCGGCCGGGTCGACCGAGGACCACCGAGGTCTGCCTGCTCGGATCATGCCACGGGGTCCAGGCCTACTGGTCATCGCCGCCTCCGGTGCCCCAGGCCGGGACCGGATGCGGTAGCCTACGAGACGGAGACCTGACGCCGACCGCTCGGCGACGGTCCCGCGCTCGGGGATCGCCCCGGGCGGCGCGATGCTCGAAGGGGGACGTTTCTATGCGACACCGGTTCGTGATGGCTGTGGTTCCGGCGGCGGCGCTGCTGCTCTCGCCCGGCGCCATGGCCCAGGAGTCTACGCCCGACGCGGAAGGGAGCCGCGCCGCCGCCGAGGCGTGCCAGGGCGAGGCCCGCTCGGTCGACGAGCTGCTGGCCGCGGTCGACCTGGAGGAATCGGTCGACGTGGGGACGCCGGAGGCGGTGGCCAGGGGCATTCTCGCCCCCCTCGGGGCGCGGGCCGAGGTCGAGGCGCGGGAGGGGATTGCCGCCACGGTTCAGGAGCTCTACGCCTGCCTGAACGCCAACGACGTGCCCCGCGCTGCCGCCCTGATGACCGACGCCGGGCTGCGCCGGTTCCTCGGCGAGCCGCCCGCGGACGAGGAAGCCGCCGCGGCGCTGCGCGAGACCTACGAAGCCGAACCGGAGGCGCGCGCCGAAGACCAGCAAGCGCGCATCGTGGCGATCACCGACGAGTCGCTCCTCGAAGACGGGCGGGCGGTTGCCTTCGTCGTCGTCAACGAACCGCTGCTGCCGCCCGGCGGAGCGGAGACGCTGGTCTTCTACTTCGTCGAGGAAGACGGCACCTGGCTCCTCGACGATTACATCGACTTCAGCCTGACCCCGGTCGAGGTCGTTGCCGGGGCGACGCCGGAAGCCGAGTAGCGGCCCTCGCCGCTTCGGTTGCTGAGCGTTCGCATCGGCGCCAATGAGCGTGGATAGTTGGAGCGGTCGGGTTCACCCCCGACCGCTCCAACTACGTCCGGATGACGGAACCGGCATCACCGCCGTCGAGGACTGCGGGGAACGGCGCCCCCTTGCGACCGGCGGAGACGAACGGACTGCCGGCCTCCCAGAAGCGGAGCGGCCACTCGACCGCCCGGGTGATGCCGATTCGGGGCCCGTGGCAGACGGCGGCGACGGGCATGCCCTCGGCGAGCCGGATGCGGTCGTTCGCCAGCAGGTCGAGCCCGTGGTCGTCGAGGGTGATGCCCATCGCCTGGCAGAGCTTGCCGGGGCCGGAGCAGAGGTCGCGGATCTCCTCGCGGCCGCGCCTGGCGCGCATCAAAACGATCCCCCCGATCGGCTCCAGCGCACGGATCAGCACGGCGCCCGTCTCGCCCGCCGGCTTGGCGACGACGTTGAGCATTGCGTGCATCCCGTAGGAGCGGTAGACGTAGGCGATGCCCGCCTCGCCCGACATCGCCGAGACGCGGCCCGTCGACCGCTTGTAGGCGTGGGAGGCGGCGTCGGCCGGGCCGAGGTACGCCTCCGTCTCGACGATGCGGCCGACGCAGCGTCCCGCCGGTAGCTCCGTCACCACCAGGCAGCCGAGCAGGAGGCGGGCCGCCTCGGCGGTCGGCCGGGTCAGCCAGGCGCGGCCGGGGCGGGAGACGCCGAACACCGGGGCGGCTAGCGGAGACATCGGACCCCCTTCCTGCGCTGCCCCACGGTGAGACGGAGCGCTGGAGCGTGCAGCAAAACCTCAGCCGGCGCCCGCGACGGTCGGCGAGTTCGGGGGACGGCTCACCCGAACCCGCCGACACCTCGGTCGAGATGGAGGGTAGCGGACTGCGCCTCGGACGCCGCCGCGACCGCTGCGGCGAGGAGCACCCCCAGGGCGGCCGGGCTTGCCAAACGAGACCCGCGCATCGCGCACCTCTTGTGACGAACCGACCGCCGGGACGAAGCACCGCCGCCCCTGTGTCGCGCCACCCCACCGCGAACGGGCGACGGCGCAAGGCCTCGCGGGCAGATCATGACGCTGGCGAAGTGGAGCGCTACACGGCCCGCAGCTCGTCGATGGATGCGGTCGCGACGATCCCTTGCACGCTGCGCGCCAGTTCCGCGTCCAGAGTGACGAACGCGTCCGCCTGCAACAGCGCGAGGGCCACATACTCGGCGTCGTAGGTCGAAGCCCACCCCAGTTGGTCCGCCAGGTCCCAGGCGCGACGCCGGAGCACCGCGTCGCCGAG
>CADCWF010000203.1 GCA_902806345.1 uncultured Thermomicrobiales bacterium | reverse complement strand
CTCCTTCTTGACCACGAAGTCCTTGCGACGGTCGCCGGTGCGGCGCAGGTAGAGGCCGTCGTGGGCGATCCCGTGGCGGGCCAGCCAGCGCTCGGTCTGCAGCCGCCATCGTTCCTCCCGACCCGAGACGAGCAGGACCGCGGTCTCGGGTCGGCCCCGCCGGATCGCCTCGTAGACGAAGCGGACCGCCTCGTTGACCTCGTCGCCCTCGCACCGGCTGGCGTCGTATGGGCTGCGGTCGCCGAGGAAGGCGAACGTGCCGTCGAGGTCGAAGATGACGCAGGCGGGGAGGTCGTCCCCGGCGGTCGTCGCGTCCGTCGGGTCCATACGCCCTCCCGCCTCTGAGGGCTTTGCCAAGCCCTGATGCCATGCCGCCACGACGTCCAGGATCAGAACCCCGAAGGAACCTTCAGGGTTCGAGCCCGGTGCTCCAGCGCCGGACTCGGCACCGGGGCGACGGGTCGTTGCACGGGGGTCGGCGGTTTGCGGAGGGATCTCGTGCGGGACGCCGAGACGACGGGACCCCTTGGCTCCGCTCGGGATGACGGAGGGGCGGCGCGGCGAACCGTTCCGCCGCCCGCTGTAACTGCCCGGTTCAGCGTCGCGCCGCCTCCCGGCACCCGTCTCCCTGGCACCTGACCAGCTCCGCCAGCCGCCGCGATAACTCCTCGACCTCTGCCTGCCGGCTGCCCTCGTCTTCGTTTTCGTCGGCCAGCAGGTTGTCCGTCTCGCGCGGGTCCCGCTGGTGGTCGTAGAGTTCCCGCTCCCCGGTGTCGTACTCGACGTAGAGCCGGTGCTCGGTGCGGATGGCCGCGTAGGTCGGCTTGGCGCCGTCCTTGAACCGCTCCAGCAGGATCCCCGTGCGCGATGCCTTGTCGAGGAGCGATTGGCCGTCGGCGGCGCTCAGGGTAACGCCGGCGACCTGAGCGATCGTCGGCGCGATGTCGATGTTGGCGACCAGCCGCTCGTCGGTCCCGCGCTCGAACCGCGGCCCCCAGGCCAGCATCGGGACCCGGACCGAGCCATCGTACGGGCTGCCCTTGCCGTCCATCCGGTGCCCGCCCAGGAGGTAGCCGTTGTCGCTGAGGACGAAGACGTAGGTGTTGTCCAGGCGCCCCGCATCCTCGAGTTGGCCCAGGATTGCCACCACCGCCTCGTCGACGGCCAGCAGGCTCGCCAACCGGTTCCGCTCCGTCTCGTCGAGGCGACGCTCGCCCTGAGGTCCGATCTCGTCCTTGCGCTGGACGTAGGCCGGCTTGTCGCCCAGGTCCTCCTCGTCGAAGGCGCCGTTGCGCTTGACCGCCGCGTCCCGGAACGCCTCGCGGTGGCGGGCGGCCGGGATGGCCGGGCCGTGGGGGGCACGGGGCGCGAAGTAGAGGAACAGCGGCATGCGGTCCGGGGTCTCCTTGACGAAGCGGACCGCCTCGTCGCGGAGGACATCGGTCAGGTAGCCCTTGCCCGGGCGCGACTTGCCGTCGATGCTCAGCGCGAAGTTGGTATAGCCCTTGTCGGAGGGGACGACCCAGCGATCCCAGTCGCCGACCGGCGGGTCGTCCGGCTTGTAGCCGTTGAGGAACTTGCCGACGATGGCGGTGCGATAGCCCGCCGCACCGAGCTCGTGGGCGATCGTCTCGTTTTCCAGGCCGAGGCGGCGGAAGGCGGTGATGCCGCCGGTCGGGGAGCCCTTGTCCTCGTTCGTCAGGACGCCGTGGTTGTGGACGTACTGGCCGGTCAGGATCGAGGTCCGCGACGGGCAGCAGGTGGGGGTGGTCAGGAAGAAGTTGGGAAAGGTCGTGCCTCCCTCCAGCAGCTTCCGCGTCTCCGGCAGCGCCTGCCAGTCGGAGGCGCGCATGTCGTCGGTGACGACGACGACGATGTCGGGGGGACGGGCAGCCGCCGCCCGGCCGGGCGGCAGCAGGCCGACCAGGATCGCGAGCACCGCCACCACCGACACCGCGAGCCGAGCGCCGACCACGCCGTTCCCCTTCCGATCCGATTCCTCTTCGCGGGTCGGGAGTGTAGCCGCTGGAGCGGATCGGGGTGACCTCGTCCATGACGCGTGCCGAGACGCCATGACGCTTCACGTTGGTCCACGGTGTGATAGGACACGCCCCTCGGTCTCGATCCCGATCGCTCCGCGGAACGTTCGGTTTTGCGCGTGACGCAGTCGAGTGCCTCGGTCGGAACGGGACGGGCACGCCTCTGCATTTCCGTCCGATGGCTTGGCGATGGAGACGTACCCGGCGTCCGTTCCCCGTCCAATGCCCCGCCGGGGCAAGACCGGATCGGATCGAGGAGGTGAGGATGCGCGTTCTGGTGACCGGTTCGTCCGGGTGGCTCGGGCGGACGCTCGTGCCGCGGCTGGAGCGCGACGGCCACGCCGTCGTCGGCCTCGACCCGGTTCCGGCGCCGACGACGGAACTCGTCGGCTCGGTCGCCGACCGGGGTTTCGTCGAGGCCGCGATCGGCGACCACGGCATCGACGCGGTCGTCCACGCCGGCGCCCTCCACAAGCCCGACATCGCGCGGCGCTCCCGCGCCGAGTTCGTCGCGGTCAACGTCGGGGGGACGCTCAACCTGCTGGAGGCCGCGGTCACCCACGGGGTGGAGCGGTTCGTCTTCACCTCGACCACCTCGCTGATGATCTCCCGCGGGATCCGGGCCGGGAAGGCCGGCGGCGCCCAGCGCGCCGCCTGGGTGACGGAGGAGCTGGCGCCGCTTCTGCCGCGCAACATCTACGGCGTGACGAAGCTCGCCGCCGAGCACCTCTGCCGGCTGGTCCACGAGACGGAAGGGCTGCCCGTGGTCGTCCTCCGGACCTCGCGCTTCTTCCCGGAGGAGGACGACGGGGCGTACGGGACGCGTCTGGCGGAGGAGAACATCAAGGCGAACGAGCTGCTCTTCCGCCGCCTCACGGTCGAGGACGCCGCCGAGGCCCATGTCGTCGCCCTGGCGCGGGCGCCGGAGATCGGCTACGACGAGTTCATCGTCTCGGCGCCGCCGCCGTTCCGGCCCGAGGATTGCCCGGAGCTGATCGACCGGGCGCCGGAGGTTGTCGAGCGGTATTTTCCGCGGTATCGCGAGGTCTACGACCGGCTCGGCTGGTCGATGTTCGACTCCATCGACCGCGTCTACGACCCCGGCAAGGCGGCGCGGCGGCTCGGCTTCGTCTGCCGGACGGGGTTCGGGGAGCGGTTGGCGGATCTGGGCGGCGGGGGGTGAGGCGAGGCTGGCGCGACCGATCGCGATGACGTCGAGGTGGGTCTGCCCTCGTGGATCGTCCACCGGGAGTGGTCCCCCATCCCCGACGCCACCCGACCGTCGCCGGGGCCGCCGATGGGCAACGGGCGGGGCGTAGAGATGCCGGCTGACGAGGTAGCCCGACAGGCGTCGGGGCTGCCCCAACGTCGGCCCCGCACGGAGCGCCCCGAACCCGCGCAAGAGACACCGGCGCCGGCGGCGATGGCCACCGGTCCCGCCGGAACGGGCCAGGGTCGACCCGAGGCTCTGCAGTCGGGGAGGCTGTTCTGGCACCGACGAGGGAACGAGCCGAGCGGGCTGCTGCTCGCCTCCCCGGCGCGTGCTTCAGTCGGATGCGCCCCGACGAGGTAGTACACTGTGGCGTGGAGGGTTGCTGCCTAGAAAGCCCTCGCGGAATACGGAGGATGGCATGGACGGGGCGGCGTTCGACCGGTTGGCGAAGGCGGCATCGACGGCGACGGGCCGGCGCGGGGCGCTGTGGCTGGCGGCCGGCCTGGTCCTGGGGCTGGCGAGTGCGCCGGCCGCTGCCGGAGACCCGTGCCGCCGGAAGGCGCGGCAGTACCGGCTCGCCTGTGAGTTTGTCTGCGAGCAGAATTGTACTCAACCGGGGACGAGGGTCTGTTGCGAGGCGTCCTGCGCCAAGTGCGCCGCCAAGTTCGCCGCCTGCGAGCGCGGCGCGGGCCGGCGGTGCAGCGAGCGCCACAAAGAGGACTACGAGCAGGATCCGGGTCAATGCGATCGCAATGGTCCCACCTGCGGCGTCTGACACCCCGAGGAGAGACCGTCGAGGCGCCCGGCGGTGCGGCCGGGGTCGCGCCGCCGCGGGGGTAGGCGAGGAACCGTCGGCCACGCGCCGCTCGCTGCGGAGGGATGCCGGCATGGGCGGTGGTCGGGCCGCGTCGTCGCGTCGGCACGAGGCGGCTTGGCGCTCGGCCGAAGTACCGACGCGCCGCCCCCAGGGCGCACTCGGGGCCACCCCCGGTTTTGGGCCGAATCCGGGTTCGCGAAGGGACCGGCGGGCGTTCTCGCCGGCGAGATCCGCCCGCCAGGCACGCCGCCGGCGACCGCTTATCGGCCACCGTCGCCCCCTTGCTAGACTCGGACCCGTCCTTGCCGACCTCGCCGCCGGAGCCGCCCCGCCGTGGAGCACGTCCCGCCGCCGCTGACCGTCCCCGCCTTCCAGGCCAAGTGGCGCGACCCCCAGCTCAAGGAGCGCTCCGCCGCCCAGGAGCACTTCATTGACCTCTGCCGCCTCTTCGGGGCGCCGACCCCGGCCGAGGGCGACCGCACCGGCGCTGACTACGCCTTCGAGAAGGGGGCGACCAAGCTGACCGGCGGCCAGGGCTGGGCCGACGTC
>CADCWF010000202.1 GCA_902806345.1 uncultured Thermomicrobiales bacterium | reverse complement strand
TGGGTGACCAACGTCGAGTCGACCTACTACCTCATCGGCACGGCCGCCGGGATGCACCCTTATCCGATGATGGTGCGCGACTTCCAGTCGATCATCGGGCGCGAGGCACGGGCGCAGTGCATCGAGTTTCTTGGGCGGATGCCTGACGCGATCGTGGCCTGCGTAGGCGGCGGCTCGAACGCGGTCGGCATCTTCTACCCCTTCATCTGCGACGAGGAGGTTGAGCTGATCGGGGTCGAAGCGGGCGGCGAAGGCATCGAGACCGGTCGCCACGCGGCGCCCCTCTGTGCCGGAAAGGTCGGCGTCCTCCACGGCTCGAAATCCTACCTCCTGCAGACCGAGGACGGTCAGGTGGCGGAGGCGCACTCGATCTCGGCCGGGCTCGACTACCCCGGCGTCGGTCCCGAGTTGTCGTGGCTCAAGGAGACCGGGCGCGGCCAGTTCGTCTCCATCACCGACGACGAGGCCATGCAGGCGTTCCAGACGCTCTGCCGGTCCGAGGGGATTATCCCGGCCCTCGAGAGCGCCCACGCCGTCGCCCACGCGCTGAAGGTGGCGAGCGAACGGCCGGGTGAGGACGTGGTCCTGGTCAATCTCTCGGGCCGCGGGGACAAGGACCTGCAAACGGCCGCCGATAGGCTTGGGATGACGCTGTGAAGGCAAGCCCGATCGCGCCGAGTCGAATCGGCGCGGCGTTTGCTCGCGCTCGGGACGAGCGGCGAACCGCGCTCGTCCCCTTCCTCACCGCCGGCTACCCGACACTCCGCCAGAGCGAGGAACTGATCCTGGCCACCATCCGCGGGGGAGCGGATATTGTCGAGATCGGGGTCCCGTTCTCCGACCCTCTCGCCGACGGCGCCACCGTCCAGCGAACGAGCCAGGTCGCTCTCGCCAACGGCGTCCGCCTTGCTGATTGCCTCGAGTTGGTGTTTCGCCTCCGCGCCGCCGGCGTGACCACGCCGTTCGTCTTCATGGGCTACTACAACCCGATCCTGCAGTACGGCATCGAGACGTTCGCCTCCGACGCCGCGGCCGCCGGCCTCGACGGCGCCATCGTGCCCGACCTCCCGGCCGAAGAGAGCGACGACCTCCTGGCCGCGTTCCGCCGCCACGGCAGGGATCTGATCTTCCTCCTGGCACCGACCTCGACCGAGGCCCGAATCGAGGACGTCGCAGAACGGGCGACGGGGTTCGTCTACTGCGTTTCGCTGACCGGGGTGACCGGGGGCCGACGAGTGCTGCCCGACCTCTCGACCTATCTCCACCGAGTCCGCTCCAGGATCAATCTGCCGATCGCGATCGGGTTCGGCATCTCCACCCCGGAGCATGTCCGGCAGGTAGGCGACGTGGCCGAGGGGGCGGTCATTGGCAGTGCCTTGATCGACGCCATCGATGAATCGCCTCCCGATGAGCAACCGGCGACGGCGGAAGCGTTTCTCCGGCACCTCGCGACTGGTGCTGACCGGCCGCAAGCCTGAATTGGAGTATCCGATGAGCGTTGGCGCATCCCAGCTCGTCTGTCGCGGGATTCGAGGGGCAACCACCGTCGAGGCCAACACCTCCGAGGACATCCTCGAAGCCACCGACCACATGTTGCGCGCGCTCGTCGCGTTGAACCGCATCCAACCGGACGATATTGCCAGCGCCGTCTTCACGACCACTCCCGATCTAACCGCCACGTTCCCGGCGATCGCCGCTCGTGACCTCGGTTGGACGGAAGTTCCGCTGCTTTGCTCGCACGAGATGGACGTGCCCGGGGCGCTGACGAAGGTGGTGCGGGTGCTGCTCCTCGTGAATACCTCGCTCGGGCCGCGCGACCTGCGGCACGTCTACCTAGGTGCCGCCAAGAGTCTCCGCCCGGATTGGGGGATGGACGACGAGGAACTCGCCTCCGTCCTCGCCAGGACCGCGGATTCCGTCTACGCCTGACGATCGCTCGGCCGTCGCGGCCAGGAGGATCTCCCATGATCATCGTGATGGAGACGGGCGCGACGCCCAAACAGGTCAACGATGTCGTCTCGCGGATCAAGACGCTCGGCTTGGACGCCCATCTCTCGGAGGGCGAGGAGCGGACGATCGTGGGCGTCGTTGGCGCCCCGATCCCCCCGACCCTCGACGACGAGTTCGAGAGCCACGGAGGGGTCCAGCAGGTCGTCCGCATCACCAAGAAGTACAAGCTGACCGGCTGGGACTTCCATCCGCAGAAGACCGTGATCCGCGTCCGCGACGTGGAGATCGGCGGCGACGAGGTGACCGTTATCGCCGGTCCGTGCTCGGTCGAGAGCGAAGACCAGACCGTCTCCACCGCACGCGCCGTCAAGGCGGCGGGAGCGACGATCCTCCGCGGCGGCGCCCACAAGCCCCGCACCTCCCCCTACGAGTTCCGGGGGCTCGGCCGGCGCGGATTGGAGATCCTGGCGACCGCTCGGGAAGAGACCGGGATGCCGATCATCACCGAGGTCATGACGCCGGCCGATATCGACCAGGTCGGCCAGTTCACCGATATCTTCCAGATCGGTGCCCGCAACGCCCAGAACTACCTGCTGCTGGAAGAGGTCGGCAAGGCCGGCAAGCCGGTGATGATCAAGCGCGGGCTTTCGATGATGATCGAGGAGTGGCTGCTGGCTGCCGAGTACGTCATGGCCCAGGGCAACCCGGACGTGATCCTCTGCGAGCGCGGCGTGCGCACCTTCGAGCCGTTGACCCGCAACACCCTCGACGTCAGCGCGGTGCCGGTTGTCCGTGGCATGAGCCACCTGCCCATCTTTGTGGATCCCAGCCATGCCGCGGGCAAGCGGGCACTCGTCGGTTCACTGGCCCTCGCCGGGGTTGCCGCCGGCGCCGACGGGTTGATGATCGAGGTCCATCCCAACCCGGACCAGGCACTTTCGGATGGTGCCCAGTCGCTGACCTTCGACCAATTCGCGGAGTTGACCCCGAGAATTGCGGCCGTGGCTGGTGCCGTTGGTCGTAGCCTGTGCGCAACCGGATCATTGCTCGGCGTGTGACAACCGGCGCGACGACCAACCCTGCCGGCGACACGGTCCCCAAAGACTCGTTTCGCAACAGGTGTTGACGTGGGCCGGAACGCGTGATACATCTATATGCGGCGCGGATGCGCCCGTCGAAAACAGCGAGTGAAGCCGTCAGTCATTTTTCGATCTCATTCGCTAGCATCCGCCACGGGAAGGAGGGATAGCAATGCACATGCTCTTGCCGAACATCGCTTGCACCTCCGTGTGCCCGTGCGGAGAGAACGCGCCTCGCACCTGACGCTTCGGCGTCGACCGCGACGCCGCTCCCCTCTTCGCCCGGCCCGCCCAGCGGTCCGGGCCTTTTTGTGCCCGCAATGAATGCCGTTCCATGAATCCCTCCGCGCTGCGGGTGGGTCGCGAAGCCATGCTCCGAATCCGAATACGGGGCGAGGAAGGAGATGTCCGATGCCTCACCTCACGAACACGGACGGATGGCACGGAACCAACCTCGCCTCGCAGCAGCGGGGTCCAAGCGAGAGGGAAGAGCAACCGTGAAGCACCAACGGGCGAAACAATCGACGACGGCCGATACGGTTCTCGAGATGGTTCTGAAGGGGGGAACAGTCATGGGGGGTTCGCAGTTGGGATTGGGTCACATCTACGCCGAGGCGCGCCGCGAAGAATTCGTCCGTGAGGCCGAGATTTTCCGTGCAATCCAGTTGGCAACAGGTACCGGCTCGTCGCCTTCGGTATCCCGCACGCGCAGGGTCCGGGCGCTCACCGGGAGGCTCCTGATCGGTCTCGGTCAGCGCATCATGGGGGCCAGTGCGGCCGAAGCGGGTTCCGTTCCCGTCCCCAGTCTGCGCCTCGCGCGGTGACCACGAGTTCTGACGGCCAAGGGCGGGGAGGGACTCAATGCCCTCCCCGCCCTTGGCCGTCCGGTTGACGTCGACGGTCCGCCTAGAAACCCATTCCCCGACCCGACTGACATGGGCGCCCTCCGCTGGCTGCAGTTTGCCTCGGCAAAACCGCCTACACTCACCGCATGAGCGGAGAACTGGGAGCCTTCCTCAGCACCCGTCGCCGACTCCTGGGTCTGACCCAGGAGCGGGTCTCGGCGGCGGCGAGGATCAGCAGGTCCCACTTGTCCCAGATTGAATCGGGCAAGATCGGTCTTCCAAACGCCGAAACGAGACGGCTGCTGGCCAGGGTCCTCGCGGTCGACCACATCGACCTGCTCGTCGCCGCCGGTGAACTCCACCGCGACGAGGTGAAGCCAAGAAGCCGAACGCACGATCGAGCTTGGGACCAAGTGCTGGACCGGCTCGATCCCGATGCGGCGGTGGCATTATTCGAGGTCGCCCGCCTCATGAGTTCCTGCCGTGCTTCAGCTGATGATGCACAGCCTGAGCACCGTCGTGCCGACGGAGATTGGAGGCAACTGGTACCGTAGCCGGCCGTTCTGCTACATGATGTTCGAGCTTTGCAAGTTTGGGCCGAGAGTCAACTTGAGACAGAACGCGAGCCTCGTGTGCCTTCCGGGACCTTCGAGGTCGGGGCACGGGCGGCGCCACGCTGACGCGGTTTTGGGTACCAGGTTCAACCGGCGCAGAGTCCGGCGGTCTCGTGGTGAGGACGTGTCCACCGTGCCGGCGCAGGCGTCGAAGGCT
>CADCWF010000201.1 GCA_902806345.1 uncultured Thermomicrobiales bacterium | reverse complement strand
GGGGCCGTCAGCCCGAGGGTCTCGGCGGCAATCGTCCGCAGGGTCAAGTGGGAGCCCTGGCCGACGTCCGCGGCACCCACCCGCAGCCGGGCGCCCTCCGCCTCGCCTCGGCCCCAAAGCTCGACGGTGGCGGTCGATTGCTCGGGGAAGCCGAAGGAGTAGCCCAAGTTCTTGTGGCCGGCGGCGATCCCGATCCCGCGTTGGAACCGGGGAGTCCGCGCCGGGTCATCGGGGGCGAGTCGCTCCCGCCAACCCCTGGCCGCCACTTCCTCGGCGCAGCGGTCCAGCACCGCCAGCGCCGAAACGCCTGGCGGCAGCGGGTTGCGCGTCGGTTCGAGGCTGCCTTCGCGGTAGATGTTGCGCCGCCGCAGTTCCACCGGGTCCATCCCTAGCTCGAGGGCAAGGCGGGTCACCATGATTTCGGCTGCGAAGTGGGCCTGGGGGGCGCCGAAGCCTCGGAAGGCGCCTGCGGGGACGTTGTTCGTGTAGGCGACCCGCCCGGTGACCGCGATGTGCTCGACCTCGTAGCAGCCAGTGGCGAAGAGGGTGGCGACCTTGGTGACCTCTTGGCTGGTGCTGGCGTAAGCGCCGCCGTCGGCGGTGACCTCCGACTCGACCGCGACGATCCGGCCGTCCCGTGTCGCCCCCCACCGGCAGCGGATGTGCATGGGGTGGCGTTTGTGGTGGCCGAGGATCGACTCCTCCCGGCTCCAGACGATCGCGACCGGGCGCCGCAGGGTCCAGGCGGCGAGCGCGAGCAGGTGTTGGACCGACAGGTCCTCGCGGCCGCCGAAGGCGCCCCCGATGGCGGCGTACCGGACGACGACCTGATCGTGCTCCAGGCCGAGCATCTTGGCGATTTGGTTGCGGTCCTCGTGGAGCCACTGCCCGGCCGACTCGACGACGACCCGGCCGTCGTCCTCCACCCACGCCACGCCTGCCTCGGGCTGGAGGTAGGCGTGCTCTTGCCAGGAGGTGCGGAACTCGCCGTCGAGCACGACATCGGCCAGCGCGAAGCCGGCGGCGATGTCGCCCTTCTGGATCGGCAGTTGGTAGAGCAGGTTGGTGCCGCGGGTGGCATGGACGAGGGGAGCATCGGAGGCGAGCGCCATCGTCGGGTCGCAGACCGCCGGTAGGTCGTCCAGCTCGATTCGGACCAGCTTCGCGCCCGACTCGGCCGCCTCGACCGTCTCGGCGGCGACCAGGGCGACCTTGTCGCCGGCGAAGCGGACGACGTCGGCGCAGAGCACTGGTTGGTCGTCGTCGATCAGGCCGAAGGCGTTATAGGGCACGTCGTTCGCGGTTAGCACGGCGACCACGCCGGGGTGGGCCAGTGCCGCCGACGGATCGATGCCCTCGATCCTGGCGTGGGGGCGACCCGCGAAGACGACCTTCAGGTGCAGCATTCCGGGCCGGGTCAGGTCGCCCGGGTAGAGGGCGGCGCCCGTCACCTTGCCGAGCGCGTCGTGCCGGGGGAGGGATTGGCCGATCAGGGAGGCGCGGGTCATAAGGGAACCTCTTTTTGAGTCGAGGGGCCGAGGGGTCGAGGAGGTGGAGCGGTTGGGCGTCCACTCCGTCCCTGGATCGTCGTCTCGAGCCCAAGGCGAAGTTTTTCGCCCAGGCTCTCCCGGTCAGGCTCCGATGGAGGCGACTCCGTGGGCTATTCCGCCGCCGATGCTCGGGTTGGCCGGGGTCACGGAGCGACGCACGAAGCGTTGCTATCTGCCTCCACCCGCACCTGCCGGTCGGGGTCACCACCCTGTTCTCGGTTCCCCACATGCACCGTCTCCGATGCGGAACGAACGGCGTCGAAGATCTTGCGGTAGCCGGTGCAGCGACAGAGGTTGCCGCTGAGCCCGATCTTGACCTCGTCCACGGTGGGCGAGGGACGTTCTTCCAGCAGCTTCGCGCCGGCCATCAGCATCCCCGGGATGCAGTAGCCGCACTGGACAGCGCCGCGGTCGACAAAGGCGCGTTGGAGCGGATGCAGCCCGTCCGCCAGACCGTCGGCCACGGCGGCCAGCCCCTCGATCGTGGTTAGCCGGGCGCCGTGCGCCTGCGGGGCCGGCGTCAGGCACGCCATCACCGCCTGGCCGTCGAGCCAGACGGTGCAGGCGCCGCATTCGCCTTCTTCGCAGCCCGGCTTGGCGCCGGTCAGCCCGGCCTCCTCGCGCAGCGCGGCAAGGAGCGTGCGCCCAGTCGAAGACTCCAATCGGAGCGGCCTCCCGTTGATCCGGGTTTCGATCGCGCCAGCGAACGCGGTGGCTGTCGGCCGCGGAAGTGCCCGGCCGGTCTCCAGCAAGACGGGCGACTCCGGCAACGCCCCCTCGTCTCCGCGGGCGAGGCCTCCGAGAGCGGAGGCGACCAGGTTCTCGACCGTCGCGCGGCGGTAGGCGGCGCTCCCGCGCACGTCGTCGATCGGGGCGATCGCGGCGGCGGCGAGCCGCCCCGCGTCCCGGATGGCTACGTCGTCGAGGACGCGGCCGATGATGGCGGCCTCGGCGCTCTCGACCCGGACGATCGTCGGGGCGACCGAGCCGAGGGCGATCCGGGCCGAGCGCACGACCGCTCCCTCGAATCCGAGGACGAGCGTGGCATGGACGACCGAGATCGCCTGGGCGCGACGGAGCCCGAGCTTTACGAAGCGTCCCCGTGCTTCAGGTGCCATCGCCGGCACCCGGATCTCCTGCAGCAGTTCGTCCGCCGCTAGCGCCGTCCGCCGGACGCCGAGGTGGAACGCGGACAGCGGCATCGTCCGCTTGCCCCGGATGCTCGTCAGCACGACCTCGGCGCCGAGCGCGACGAGGGGGGTGATCGTGTCGTTGGCGGGGGAGGCCGTGACTAGATTGCCGGCAACGGTGGCGCGGGTGCGCAGTTGGGGGGCGCCGACCTCCCAGCATGCCTGAGCGAGTGGCCTCAGCGTTTCCCGGCAGAGGGTCGAGTCGACCACGTCGTTGTGGGTGGCCATGGCTCCTATGGCCACGCCCCCGGCCTCCGCCCGAATGTAGCGCAGCTCTTCGACGCGGGAAATGTCGATCAGCGTCTCGGTCGGGCGGATGCCGCGAGAGAGCTCGACGACGAGGTCAGTGCCGCCGGCGACGAGGCGGGCCCGGTCGGCGTGTTCGGCTAGCAGACCGAGCACCTCGGCGAGCGTGTGCGGCTGGTGGTAGAAGCGCCACATCACTCCGAATCCTTCCGGCTGTCGCCGGCAATCGAGGACAGACCGTGCCGTTCCTCGAAGCGAGACGGGAACCCCTCGGACCGCGGTCGCGCCGCCTCGACTCGCACCGTCCCTCGTTGTCGCCTCAGCGGCAACCGTTGCCGGGGGAGCTCCGCGGGGGCGGTTTGGAAGGGATGGTACCCGCCCGGACGACCGGCGGCTGTTTCGGCTTGCGTTCCGCGCCCGAACGACCGTGGCGTCAGTTGGGAGGGAAGGGCCGGATGAAGTGACCGCCGGCCGAGACGACGACCGCTCCGTCAACGAACACGGTTCGACCACGAATGATCGTTCGGCGGATTGAGCCCCTAAACGTGCGCCCGACGTAGGGGCTGAGGCGGTGACGGTCGAGCAGGTCTCCACGCCCGAGCGTCCACTCCCGGCCGAGGTCGACGAGCGTGAAGTCGGCGTCAAGACCCCGTTCGATCCGCCCCTTGCCCGGCAATCGAAACCGGGTCGCCGGACTGGCCGAGAGCAGGGCGGCCAGGCTGGACAAGGGCGTGCCGCGCCGGTGGTGTCCCTCGGTCAGCAGGAGCGGAAGCGTCGACTGGACGCCGGCGATGCCGCCCCAAACGGCGAAGGCATCGGCGCCGCGCTTGAGGTCGGCCGGGGCCGGCGAGTGGTCGGAACCGATGGTTTGCACCCGGCCTGCGCCGACGGCCGCCCATAGCGCTTCGAGGTCCGCGGAGGGACGGAGCGGCGGGGCGCATTTGGCGGCCGCCCCGATCCGGTCCAGGTCATCCTCCGTCAGGACGAGGTAGTGCGGACAGGTCTCGGCCGAAACATCCTGGCCGCGCGCCCGCGCTTCGGAGATGAGCGCCAACCCGGCGCCGGAGCTGACGTGGACCACGTGGAGCGCGCAGCCGCTCGCGGCCGCGAGCGCCAAGGCTCGCCCGATCGCCTCCGTCTCCGCCGCGACGGGACGGGACCGAAGGTAGTCGCGCCAGCCGGTGCGGCCGGCGGCAGCGGCCTCTGCGGCCAGACCTTGGGTCATCGCGTCGTCCTCGGCGTGGACGGCGACGGGGAGACCGAGGCGGGCGGCGACGATCATTCCGGCATGGAGGGTTTCGTCGTCGGCCGCCGGGAAATCGTCGATGCCTGAGCCGGACATGAACGCCTTGAAGCCGACGGCGCCGGCATCGGCCAGTTCCTCCAATCGGTTGAGGTTTCTCGGGGTGAGGCCGCCCCAGAGGGCGAAGTCGACGACCGACGAGGCCTCGGTGGCGGCGCGCTTGACGGCGAAGGAGTGACCGTCGAGCGTCGGCGGTGAGGCGTTGAGCGGCATCTCGACGGCGACGGTGCCGCCGCCGGCCGCGAGCGCCCGGCTTCCCGTTGTCCAGCCCTCCCACCCGGTCCGTCCGGGCTCGTTGAAGTGGACGTGGGCGTCGATGACGCCGGGGAAGACGAGCAGACCGCTGGCGTCGACCTCGTCCCGGGCGGA
>CADCWF010000200.1 GCA_902806345.1 uncultured Thermomicrobiales bacterium | reverse complement strand
TGGATCGGCTGCTGCCGGCGCTGGAAGCCGGCGACATCGGGCTCGTCGCCCGCTTCTGGCCCGAAGCGCGGCGCGATCCCCGCGCTGGGTTCCTGGCGGCCCGCGTCGGCGCCGCGCTCGCGCGCGACCTGGGGAATCGGTCGAGGCGGGCGGAGCGGCTGGGAGACGACGCGGCGCTGGCGCGGTTGCCGGCCGATGCCGAGGCTGCCGGCGTGGCGCTGCCGGCGGAGACGCGGCGGGCGGCGCGGGCGGCGGCGGACCGCGAGGAGCGCCGGGCGCGGCTGGTCCGGGCGATGGCGGAGGGCGACCGGGCTGCCCTGGCCGGACTCGCCCTGGCCGGACTCGACGACCTCGGTCGCCTCCCGCCGGAGGTCCAGAAGGCGACGGAACGGGCCCTCGCTTGGCCGGCGCTGGAGCGCGCCCTCGCGGCCGGCGGCGACGCGGCGATCGTTGCCGCCGCCGACCCCGCCCTGTTCGCCGACGACCCCCTCTTGCCTCCGGCGACTCGGGCCCGGATCGAGCTTGCCTACGCCCGCAACGCCTGGCTGCGCTCGACGCGCGATGCCCTGCGCCACCGCGACGGCGCCGCGCTGCGTGCCGCCCTGGGCTCCATGCCGCCGGGCGCGGAGGCCGGGTTGAGCCCGACCGAGCGCCGCCGGATCGACCGCCTGGCCCGGGCCGACGCGGCACTGGCGCGGCTGGGGGAGGCGCTGCGAGCGGGGTCCGATGCGGCGATCGTCGACGCCCTCGCGGCGGTCGAGGAGACGGGCGCGGCGCTGCCGACGACGCTCGACTGGGGGGCGATCCAGGACGTCGCCAACCGGGTCTCGCTTGTGCGGGCGCTGCGCGAGGTGGCCGAAGGTGGCCCAGCGGACGCCCTCCGACTCGCCCGCCTGCTGCCGGCAGCACGCGCCCTCCTCGCCGCCGGCGCCGGCTCGGGCCTCGACGGGTTCGACCTGGACGCCCTGGAGCGGCAGGTACTGCGGGCCGCCCACCTGGCCCGGCTACGAGAGGCCCTCGCCTCCGGCGACGATGACGAGATCGCCGCCGCCGCCTCGCCGGATCTCTACGGGGCGATCGAGCTGCTGAACGCGGGCGAGCGGGAGCGGGTCGAGGGTGCCGTCGACGTGCGGGGGTAAGCGGGGGCACCGCTGCCTTCGGAGGCACGCCCGGACCTCTGCCCCCGCTCCCTCGCGCTGCTGACAAGGGAATGCATCCGCCAGGAAGCGGCTGCCCCCCGTATTCCCTCACCCCATACGGCGGGTTGCAGAGGAGCTGCTCGATCGTCATCGCGAGCGGAGCCGAGGGATCTCGTGCGGGACTCCGGGGCGACGAGGTCCCTCGGCTCCGCTCGCGATGACGGACAGGCGGCGCGGCCGCCTGTCCTGCCAACCGCCGTCCTCCCCCTCCCCTGCTAGGAAGCGGGCTGGGGTGAGGGTCGGCCAGTCTCAAAACACGGCAGCCTATTGGGTCCGCCAACTACGGCCGCTCCACCTCCACCCAGGCGTGGTTCGCCGCGCTCTGCTCGACGGCGGCGAGGACGGCCTGGCAGCGGAAGCCGTCCTCGAAGTTTGGCGCCGGGGTCTGGCCGGCCTTGATCCCGTCCATGAGGTCCTTGACCGCGTGGACGAAGGCGTGCTCGTAGCCGAGGATGTGGCCCGCCGGCCACCAGTTGGCGGCGTAGGGGTGGGAGGCGTCCGTGACGTTGATCGTGCGGAACCCCTGGAGGCCGTCCGGGTCGTCGGCGAAGTAGACCTGGAGTTCGTTCATCCGCTCCTGATTGAAGACGATGCTGCCGTTCGAGCCGTTGACCTCGAAGGAGTTGTAGTTGCGGCGGCCCGGCGCCAGCCGGGTCGCCTCGAAGGTGCCGGTGACGCCGGAGTCGAAGCGGGCCAGGAAGGTCGTCGCGTCGTCGACCGTGACCTCGCCCATCTCCTGCCCCGCCGCCGCCGAGAGGCCGGCGCCGCCGCCGCTCTCGGTCTCGAGCGGGCGCTGCTTGATGAAGGTGTCCATCGTGCCGACGACCTCGGCGATCGGGCCGACGACGAAGTGGGCCAGATCGACGACGTGGGCGGCGATGTCGCCGAGGGCGCCGGAGCCGGCGACCTCCTTCCGCAGCCGCCAGACGAGCGGGAAGCTGGGGTCGTTGATCCAGTCCTGGAGGTAGACCGCCCGCCAGTGGCGGACCTCGCCGATCCGGCCGTCGGCGACCAGCTTCTGGGCCACTTGGACCGCCGGCACCCGCCGGTAGTTGAAGTTGACCATCGCGACGACGCCGGCCTGCCTGGCCGCGTCCATCATCTCCCGCGCCTCGGCCAACGAGTTGGCGAGGGGCTTTTCGCAGAGGACGTGCTTGCCGGCCGCCAGCGCCGCCAGGACGACCTCCCGGTGGGTGTCGCCCGGCGTCGAGACGTCGACGAGCCCGATGTCGTCACGCGCGATCAGCGCGTTGTAGTCGGTCTCGTAGCCCTCCCAGCCGAGCTGCTCGGCGGCCTCCCGGACGGCCGCCTCGTTGCGGCCGCAGATGGCAACCATCCGCGGCGCCGGGTCGACGTCGAAGAACCGGCCGACCTGCCGGTAGGCGTTGGAATGGGCCCGCCCCATGAACTTGTAGCCGACGAGTCCAACCCCGATGTCTGCCATTGATCGTCCCTTCTCCTCGCTGCGTTGGGGTGGCGGGAACGCTGCACCGACGCTCGTGCACGCCTCCGAAGGTCGTCATCCTGAGCCCGAAGGAAAGGATCTCCCGCCGCAGCGGCGTCCTCCGCACGTCAGTTTGATGAACCGGCAAGAGATCCTTCGCCTTCGGGCTCAGGATGACGAAGGTGCAGGGGTGTCTCCGGGGCTACCACGGAGCACCGACGCTCCTCCAGGGCAGCGATGCCTATACCCACCACGCCTGGCCGGGCTGCTCCGCGATGACCGTCTCCTGGAGGAACTGGACCGCCTTGGTGAAGCCCTCGTTGATGCTCATCAACGAGTCCTCGTGCTCGATGCTGAGCGGGCCGTCGTAGCCGGCAAGGCGCAGCTCGCTGACGAACGACCGCCAGAACTCCGGGCCGTGCCCGTAGCCGACCGTGCGGAAGATCCAGGAGCGGTGCTTCTCGTCGGTGTACGGCTTGGTGTCCAGCACGCCGTTGCGGCGGATGTTCTGCCCGTCGAGCCAGGTGTCCTTGGCGTGGACGTGGAAGATCGCGTCGCCCAGCTCGCGGACGCAGACCAGCGGGTCCATCCCCTGCCAGAAGAGGTGGCTGGGGTCGAAGTTGACGCCGATGACGTCGCCGCCGATCTCGCGCAGCCGCCAGAACGACTCCGTGTGGTAGGCCAGGAAGCCGGGGTGCAGCTCGATCGCGACGCGGACGCCATGCTGGCGGGCGAACTCGGCGGCGTCCGTCCAGTAGGGCGCGGCCTTCTGGCTCCACTGCCACTCCAGGATCTCGAGGAAGTCGGTCGGCCAGGGGCAGGTCACCCAGTTCGGCTTGCTGGAGGCGTCGGAGTCGCCCGGGCAGCCGGAGAAGGTGATCACGTTGGTGACGCCCAGCTTCTGGGCGAGTTGGACCGTGTTGCGGTAGTCCTGGTCGTGGGCCCTGGCGATCGCGGCGTCCGGGTGGAGCGGGTTGCCGTGGCAGGAGAGGGCGCTGATCTCCAGGCCGCGGCCGTCGACCGCCTCCTTGAACGCGCGCAGCTTGGCGTCGTCGGCGAGCAACTCGGCGGCGTTGGCGTGGGAGCCGCCGGGGTAGCCCCCGCAGCCGATCTCGACGGCGCCGCAGCCGGCGGCCATGGCGTAGTCGAGCGCCTCCTCGAACGGGCGCTGGGCAAAGAGCACGATGAACACGCCGACCTTCATCCGGTCCCCTCCTTTTCCATCCGTGCCGCCCCCCTCCGGGACCGCAACACGATCGCTTCGTTTGCGCCCTCCGGCACCGGTTCGGGCCGCAGGGGGGCGCCATCTTAGCCGGATTGAGAAGGCCCACGGTGCTCCACCGGCCGCTGGGCCTCTCGGGCCCATGGGTGGACCGCCAACACCTCGTCATCCAGAGGCAAAGCCGAAGGATCTCTCTCCGACTCAACCAACCCGGATGCGATCGCTCGCGGCCGCGGTGGGGGACCCTTCCCTTCGGTCGGGATGGCGAAGGACGAAGAAGGCGGACACCACCGCTACCCCGTCGCTTGCGCCTCCGCCCGCTCGACCGCCGCTACCATCGCCAGCACGATCTCCAGGCTGCCGAGGTTGTCGCGGCCGCTCGTCTCCGGCTCCTCGCCGGTCTCGACCGCCCGGCGGAACGCCGCCAGCGACCCGGCGCGGTCCGCGAGCGCGACCTCCGGCTGGAGAAGCCGGCGCTCCGGTTCGCCCCGGCGGCGCAGCGTCACCTCACCCTCCTGGGGGTTGGCGACGCCGCCCGTCCAGCGGATGACGCCCTCCTCGCCGGTGATCTCCCAGTCGCCGTTCCAGGAGGTCTCCGGCGCGTTGCTCGCCCAGTCGCCCTCGTAGAGGACGGAAGCGCCACCGGAAAGCGAGATCAACGCGGCGACGGCCGGGTCGTGCGCGTAGGCACTGCCCGGCACCCGCCAGCCACGGGCATCGAGGGCGACCGCCTCCTGGCCGGTGACCATCCGCAGCAGGTCGGCGTGGTGGATCGTCATGTCGACCACCAGGGGGTGGCGCATCCCGTAGCGGAAGTTGTCCGGCGGCCA
>CADCWF010000199.1 GCA_902806345.1 uncultured Thermomicrobiales bacterium | reverse complement strand
GCCCGGATGTCGACCAGCCCGGCGACGTCGCCGCCCGCGGCGGCGGGCGACGCGACGGCCGGGGTGGCCGACTGGGCCACGGCCGGAACCGGCGCGGCGAGGAGCACGGCGACCAGGCCGAGGACGGGGGGCAAGCGCACGGGGTCTCCCTCCGGGCCGCGGTCGCCGGGGGCACGGCCATCCGAGCCCCGGTCGTGGCGGTGGTGTCCCACCCTACACCCGCGGTCTTGGCTGTCAACCCGGCCGGCGCCGTCGGCGAGCCGCGGCCGTCACGGGCCGCCGGTCCGCAGGACGAAGACGATGCCGGCGAGGGCGGCGCGGTCGGGGACGCGGGGCCGGCCGCCCTTGGGCTTCGGCGGCTCTATCGGCAGCAGAGGTTCGATGGCCTCCCAGAGGGCGTCGGGGACGAGCGGGGCATTCATGGCGGGGAAGGGTCAGGCCAGCCGCTCGGGTTTTGCAACGCGCTCCAAGTGCATAACACGCTCTAGGCGAACGGCGACGCCATATCCGCCGGTCCCGTGCCGCGGAGCGTCAGGTTGCGGGCGGCGGTGAAGGAGGCGGAGACGGTGTAGGTATCGAGCGTCTTCGTGCCGGCGCGGACCGTCCGCGTGAACGAGACGTCGAACCCCTCCGACGCCGTCTCGACCACCAGATCCTGGCCGCGTGGCAACTCCGGCGAGTCGGTGACGTACATCTTCGGGTCGGGCGCAACCCGGTCGGAGACGACCGGCTCGGAGACCTCGACCTCCCAACCGGGGTCCGTGCCGAGGATGCGGGACCAGAGGTTCTCGCCGTCGGCGACCAGTTCCACGGCCAGCCAGTTGCCGGTCGTGTTGCGGAACTTGAGGTCGAGCGCCCAGTCCAGCTCGATGTTGACCATCGCGTCCAGGCCCGGCAGGCCGGAGACGGCCTCGCCGTAGGTCCGCAGGTAGTAGGGGTGCTGGTAGCGCTCCTCGATCGGCAGCCCGGCCCAGAAGGCGGCGTGGAAGATGGTGGTCGAGACCTGGCAGATACCGCCGCCGATCACCGGCGCGGTGATGAACCGGCCGTCCTGCTCGACGATCCCGTAGCCGGTCTCGTAGCCGCTCGCCAGGTCGATCGGGCCGATGTTCTCGGCGTAGGAGAAAACGCCGCCCGGCGGCACCAGCCAGCCGGTCAGGCGCGACGAGGCCAGCTCCACGTTCTGCCGACGGGGTCCGCTGGAGTCGCCGTAGTAGGTGCCGCCCTCGGCGATGACGTCGTCGCCGAGCTTGATCTTCGCCGCGTCCGTGCCCGTCCAGCGGGGCGCGATCGTCTCGACCGTCAGCTCCACCTCCGACGGGGCACCCGGCTTCGCCGACTCCCACGCCGCCAGCACGCCCTCGACGCCGCGCCCGGTTTCGAGCGCCCGGCCCTCCCGCGCCTCGGCGGCGAGGGTGACCTTCCCGGCGACGACACGGAAGCGGGCGTCCCGCACCGGCTCGTCGACCTCGGCGGCGATCTCGTCCAGGCGCTCGCCGATCAGGTCGCGGTCGAGCCCGAGGACGAAAGGCTCCGGCTCGCCCGGCCTGACCCGGATCGTCAGCGCCCGCAAGAGGTCGCCGCGGTCGAGCGCGGCCCGGCCGCCGTCCCAGCGGAGGGGCATCCCCGCTTCGAGCCGGCGCTCGCCGTCGACCGCGGCGGCCTCGGCCGCCGCGGTGGTGATCGCCGGGGCGGTCCGCGCCACGACGAGGTCGGCCGCGGCGTCGCCCGCCAGCAGCGCCGCCGCCAGGCGATCGACCGAGGCGGCGACGTCGACCGCCGCTCCCTCGACCGACGCCACCGCCGTCAGCCGGCCGTCGTCGCCGACGACCACGTCGGCGTCGGCGACCTCGCGATCGATGTCGACCGCGAGCGTCCCGACGAGCCCGCCGAGCGCCTCCCGGTCGACCGCCAGCGTGCCCGTCCGGTCGACGGAGACGACGCGGGCGAGGTCGGCGGCGGGGACGTGCCAGACGGCGTCGTCGGCGCGCAGCAGCAGCGGCGCATCGACGGCGGCTCGGGCGCTCGGTACCGAGCCGGCCAGATCGTCGGCCGAGATGGCGGCCGGCACCGGCCGGGTGACCAGTGGCACCGGCTCCAGTGAGCGCACCGCGGCCCGGTCCGCAATGGCGGCGAGGGTGGCGGCGGCGTCGATCGCGACGCCGGAGCGGTCGGGGACGAGTTCGGGCTCGCCACCGTCCATCCGGACCCAAGCATCGACGGGCGCCACGGCGACGCCGACGACCGCAGGGCGCAGGGCGGAGTCCGCCCTAGCCGGGTCGAGGTCGACCACCAACGGAACGGCGATGCCGCGCGTCAGACCCCGCGCCCAGGCCTGGGACCGCTCCCATATCGACCCGGTCCGGCCCCACGCCATCGCCCGCGAGACGGTCGCCTCGGCATCGAGCGAGAGACCGGCGGCGGCCGGGGAGAGGGCGAACGCGGCGCCGTTTGCCTCGATCGTCAGCGGCGCGCCGGCGTAGGCGACGAACGCCTCCTCCAAAACCGCCTCCGCCTCGGCGACCGACAGCCCGCCAACGGGCACGCCGCCCGCCGAGACACCCTCGAAGACGCGGTCGGCGAGCGCCTGGGCGTAGAGCGCCAGTCCAGCCGCCCCGGCCACGACGAACGAGACGAGGACCAGCAAGGCGCGGACGAGGAGGGGACCAACGGCCGGCGGCGCCAGCGGCAGGCGAACGGGTCGCCCGAGCGCCCTCGCCGCTCCCTCGACCGGTACCGTCGCGCTCATGATCTCCCTGTTAAAGCGCACCGCGACCCAAGAACCGAGAGTATACCGTAGAGAATTGTCCGTACACCGAGGCGTCCGCGGCCATCGGTCGTGCTTGTGCCGGCTGTCACGGCCCGGCTAGACTCCGCCGCCCGGCGCGACCGGGCGCGGGGCGCGGGGCCGGCGGGGCCGGCGCCAGCGGCAGACTGGGGAGGGTGGCATGGCGGTGGGGAACGAGCGGACGGTCGTGGCGACGGACGGGGCACCGGCGGCGATCGGCCCGTACTCCCAAGGCGTCGTCGCCGGCGGCTTCTTCTTCTCGGCCGGGCAGATCCCCCTCGACCCGGCCACCGGGGAGCTGGTCGAGGGCGGCATCGCCGAGCAGACGGAGCGGGTGCTGCAGAGCCTCGGCGCCGTCCTTGAGGCGGCGGGAAGCTCGTTCGGGCGCGTCGTCAAGACGACCTGCTTCCTGACCAACCTCGACGACTTCGCCGGCTTCAACGCCGTCTACGCCCGCTACTTCGGCGACGACCCCCCGGGCCGTAGCACCGTCCAGGTCGCCAAGTTGCCGAAGGGCGCCCTCGTCGAGGTGGAGTGCGTCTCCCTCGTCTAACATGGAGTATGGAACCATGCGGTCGGCTCGCCGACTCCCGTCATGCGGCGGGCTCACCGCCCCCCGTCATCCCGAGTAGTCCGACCGGCCTGATTCGTCCGGGTGACGATTGTTGTCAGGGCCCTTCAGGGTCCTTCGTCGCTTCAGCCCAGCCATCAATGGCCGGGCTCGGCGGCGGCCGTCGCGCGACGGTTGATCCTGGACGCTCCACCCAGGATGACGGGGGTTGGTGGACAGCACGTCCGCTCATCGAACACACGAACTCCTGATGGCGGTAGCGTTGCCCCTCACCGGGCAAGCGCGGATGACAGCATCGCCAGCACCAGCAAGCCCCGGGCGCTCCAGGCTGCCGTCCGGAGCCAGTTGGTCGCCACCAACTCCCGGCCGGCCCGCTCGTCCCAGCCGCCGGCCAAGGTGTCGTGCCGCGGCACCTGGACGAGCGCGGTCGAGAGCCAGACCACGGCCAGCAGGCCAAGCCCCAGCCAGACGAGGGCGTCGGTGACCGCCGCCGGCCGGAGCCAGACGAGCGCGCCGCCGGAGCCGAGCTCGGCCAGCATCGCCGGCCCCACCACCCACCCCGTCCGCCGCATGTGCTCCGACTGGTAATCCCGGTAGCCGTCTCCCCCGACGCGGGCGAAGAGGGGGTAGTGGACGACCTGGACGAACCAGATCAGCCCGGTCATGAAGAGCGTCGCGGCGGCGTGGAGCAGCACGAGGAAGACGGCGGCGTCGGGCATGACCGGCATTGTGCCATCGGGGCTGAAGAACAGGGGAAGCGGCCGATACGAGAGCGACCACCCCAGGGGGCCACCCGAAATCCGGGTGCTGGGACGGGCGTCCCCTCCCGTCGCCCACAAAGGCGCGCCCATGCCTGGGGTGAACGAGCTGCATTCGCGCCGACTGTCCGCCCTCGTCACCCCGAGGCGAGGCCGAAGGATCTCGCTCCGGCTCTGGCAAGAGCCGCGCGAACGACATCGCTGCGGCGGGTCCCCGAGGAGAGATCCCTCGACTGTGCCTTGGGATGACGAGAGGGGAAGTCAACCCGTTCACCCAGAATCCGCAGAGTATTGCAACGAACCCCAAGCAGCGCCTACCGTATCCGTTGCGGCCACCGTGGCCTGTCGGTCTCGTAGGACATCCGCTTCGATGCTTCTGCTTCCTGGTGGGCACGAGCCCCAGCGCTGCTCGGGGACCCGCGTCTCCGGCCGGGGACCCGCGGGGCGGGCGGTGGTCGAGGGTGGAGGCCCGGCAACGGGCCCCGGAACCGTCCAGCCGCATTCCGTCTCATCGGGCTTCGTGGCGTCAGCCCGGCGGCTTTAGCCCCGGGCTCGGCGGCGCAGCCGCCGGTCGTTTCGGGAAGTCATGAGAGGCCCGAAAG
>CADCWF010000198.1 GCA_902806345.1 uncultured Thermomicrobiales bacterium | reverse complement strand
CTCCTCCAGCCAGCCGAAGGAACGCAGCACCAGGCTGCTCGGGTTGTAGTAGGCATAGTCCAGGCGGACCGTCGCCGGCAGCTCCTGGGCCCTGGCGCCGGCCGGGGCCGCGGCGATCCGGCCGAGGGCAGCCGCCAGCGGGGCGGCGGCGGCGGTCAGCAGGCGGCGTCGGGTCGGGGTCGGACCGCTGCGGGCCGGGGCGCTACGGGTCGTCATCGGATGACTCCTCTCGGGCGGTGGTTCGCGGTCGGAAGATCCAGCGGCGGGTCGAGGAGACGAGGTACGCACCCCCCGTCTTCGCCTCTCCTCGACTTCACGACTTCACGTCTGCTCGTCTCCTCGTCTCGTCACTCAGGCGATGGCGGCCTCCGGCGGCCGGGCGCGGGCGTGGGCATGGGCGTCCGCGCCGAGGCCGAAGTGGCCGAGGATCTCGGCCCGGAGGCGGGCAATGGCAGCGGCGTCGTGCCGGGGAGGCGCGGCGTAGACCGCGCGCACCGCGGCCGGTTGGCCGGCCAGCAGCACGAGCCGGTCGGCGAGGCGCAGCGCCTCGTCCACGTCGTGGGTGACCATCAGCGTTGTCGGCTCGGTCTCGGCCCGGACATCCTGGAGCAGGTCACCCATCCGGAGCCGGGTCAGGGCGTCGAGGGCGGCGAAGGGCTCGTCGAGGAGGAGGACGTCGGGGCGGCCGGCGAGGGCGCGGGCGAGGGCGGCCCGCTGGGCCATGCCACCGGAGAGCTGATGCGGCCAGGCGCCGGCCGCGTCGCCGAGGCCGACCTGGTCGAGCAGCCGCTGGGGGGAGGCCGCGCCGCCGGCGTGGCGGGCGCCGAGGGCGACGTTGGCCGCCACCGAGCGCCACGGCAGCAGGCGCGGCTCCTGGAAGACGACGGCGCACCGGGGGTCGACGTCGCGCACGGGCGCCTCCCCGAGGCGGACCTCGCCCGCGGTCGCCTGCTCCAGCCCGGCGACGAGCCGCAGCAGGGTCGACTTGCCACAGCCGCTGGCGCCGAGCAGCGCCACGAACTCGCCGGGGGCGAGCGCCAGATCGATCCCCTGGAGCACCGCCGGGCCGCCGCCGAACCGCTTGCCGACCCCCGCCAGAGTCACCCGTTCCGCCATGCCGTAGCGCCCTCCCCCTGCGAGCCGCAACGAAAAACCCCCATCCACCGGGATGGGGGCCAACGTGACGGCACGGCGAGGAGCCGGCGTCACCGCCCCTCATCTCCCAGCGCCGCGCTGTCGGAGTTAGCACCTGCCCGGCGCTGCCGGGTGGTTGCTGGGGCTTCGTCGGGCCGATCCCTCCGCCCCTCTGGATGAGAGTGGTGTTCGTCTTCGGTTGTCGAGCCGGAATCTACAGTCCTGGATCAACTTTGTCAACAACCGCGCCGGGGCGTGGCGCTCGTCCGGGTCACTCCGTCCGGCCCGGCCCGGCGGTTACCCGGTCCGGAGCGTCGTCGGAGAAGCGATTGATGCGCGCCCGGAACGAGAGCGCGTCGTTGACCCGCGGAAAAGGCTCGCCCTCCGGCTCCGCCACGCCGAGGAAGCGGCACAGCGGCCCCCACCCCTGCCCGACCTCGTAGACCAGCAGACGCTCGGCCGGCACCTCGGCCTCGACGGCGGCGTTGTGCCGCGCGAAGACCCCGGTGGCGAAGTCGCGGTCGGCGGCCCGCCCCCGGAAGGTGCCGTCGAAGAGGACGGCCGCGAGCAGTGGGTCGAGCACCTGCCGCCGCGCCACCACCTCCGGCGCCAGGGGCAGCGGCGACCCGTCCTCGGCCCGCGGCTCGTTCAGGCGGAGGATGGTCTCGGCGGCGCTGGCGTACCAGCGCCCCGGGTCACGCACCGTCAGGACCACCTTGGCCTCGGGGAAGGCCGCGACCAGCTCCCGCCAGAAGGAGACGCCGGGCCAGTCGACCGACGCCCGGTAGCCGTCGAAGAGCGGCCCCCAGTCGATCGGCTCCCCGGTCTGCTTGCACCGCGCGGCCTCCAGCCAGCGGTCGACCCGGACCTGGTCGGCGAACAGCTCGGTCATGTGCTCGCACGGGGCGAAGCCGAGCCGCTCCAGCGCCAGCTTGAGCGAGAGGGTGCCGGTCCGGCCGAATCCGACGCCGATGACCTCGAGCGACATGGCGCGCCTCCTCCCGTGGACCGTCGACGCCGCGGCGTCGGCCCTCCGTCCCTCACCTTGGGCCGGGAGGGACCTCGGTGTCAACAGTGCGATGCGGTCGTGCGCCGCCCCCCAAGAGCGCGTTGCAAAACGCTCGAGGAAATGGGTGGGCAGTGCCACGTCGCAGCTTCCGACCGCCGGGCCCGGCGCGGTCGCCTCGCCGTGCGCCGGTTAGGTCGCGGCGAGGATGAGCGACGTGAACCGCCAACCGTCATCGGTCTTGGCCGCGAGGTAGGCCGTGCCGACCCGTTCGAGTTCTGCCCCTCTCCGGTCGAGGCGAGAGAACGTGCCCTCGATGAGGGCGGCGCGGGCGTTGAGCGGACGGATGTCGAGGTGGTGGATGGCGCCGCCGGCGTAGCCCGCTTGGAGCAGTTGGGCGATCGCGGTCGTCGCGAACCCCATCACCGCGCCGCGGTCCGGCAGGGCCACGTAGCGGGCGTCGGACACGACCACGAGCGGCACGCCGTAGAAGCCCAGGATCGATGCCAGGTCGGTGCGCTCGCCCGCGGCCAGGCTCCTGAAGGCGTCGAAGTAGCCCCCGAACCACTCGCCGACCTCGGACGCGACGGCATCGAGCGCGGGCACGGTGCTGGCCCCCCTATCCCCTGTCGCCACACGATCGAACATCGCCCAATGTAGCGCCGCCACGGCTGCTTCCCCGCTCCGTGACCGGGCTCTCTGCTGCTCGCCCTCCCTCACCAGGCGGGAGGCAAGGGGGTTCTGCAACGCGCACCAAAATGATTCGGTTGAAGACACGCCGAACCCCCCGCTTCCGGAGGCCATCACCGGCCGATCTGCGGGCGGCACCGTATCCTGGATCGTCCTCATCCGCTTCCGAGTTGGGGTTGGTGGTTCGCCGTGGCCATGGCGATGCCCGTTGCGCTCGGCGGTATGGTTAGTGGCACCAACCCCGGCCCGGACTTCTCGGCCGTTCAGGCAATCGTCCGTTCTCCGGATTTGTGCTATCTCATCGTGATACTCGGCTATGCGGCAATGATCGGGCGGAACATCGCGCTGGCCTGGGAGCTCTTCGATCTCTGCCGCGCGACCTCGGAGCTCGAGGCCTGGACGCGGGGTCTCAGCATCACCACCTTCCGCTACGTGCCGACCGACCTGGAGCCAAGCGACCCGGTGGCGGAGGAGCACCTCAACGCCCTGAACCGGGCACTGGTCGGGCGCCTGCAGCGCGGCGGCGAGCTCTTCCTGTCCAACGCGGTCGTGCGCGGGACTTACCTGCTGCGGACCTACTGGGTCAACTTCCGCACGACGGGCGAGGACACCCGGGCCATCCCCGGCATCGTCCGCCGCGTCGGGGCCGAGCTCGACCGCGAGTTCCGCGGCCCCCGACCGATCTGACCCCAACCGGCGCCGAGCGGAGGCCGTAACCGACTCAAGGTGCGAGAACTGGCGTCCGTGGCGATCCGGCGAGGACCTTGGCGGTCGGGGCGGTTTGGCGCCTATCCCGCGTCGGGGAACAGCGGCGTGACCCGCTCGGCGAAGGTCCGTATCTGGCGCAGCAGGTCGGCGAGGTCCTCCGACTCGAACGCGCAGAGCGCGTACTCCAACCCCGCCCGCCGGTACCCCTCCAGGTGCTCCGCCACGGCGCCCGGGCTCCCAGCGAACCGGCCCTCCACCCACGGGCTCGTCGACCGCACGGTCGCCGGCTCGTCCGGCTTCTCGATCCGGAGGTAGAACATGTTGGCGATCGTCGGGCGGTTTCGCCCGAGCGTCAGGTTCCGCAGCTCGGCCACCCCGGCTTGGAAGGCGGCGAGGTCCATGCAGTAGGGCAGCCAGCCGTCGCCGTAGCGGGCCGCCCGCCGGATCCCCCCCGGCGCGTTGCCCGCGACCCAGACCGGCGGCCCGCCCCCAGGCGGGAGCGGCTCCGATCTGGCCGCATCGAGGCGGTGGAACCGGCCCTGGTAGCCGGCGACCGGTCCCCGCCACAGCACCCGCATGAGCTCGACCGCCTCGTCGGTGATGGCGGCGCGGTTGGCGAAGTCGGCGCCCAGCAGGGCGAACTCCGCCGCCCGCCAGCCGGTCCCGACGCCGAGGACGAGGCGCCCCCCCGAGAGCAGGTGGAGGGCTGCCGCCTGCTTGGCCGCCAAGACCGGGTGGCGCTGCGGCAGGACCAGGACGGCGGTACCGAGCGTGAGGCGTGGCACCAGGTGGACCAGGGAGGCGAGGGTGACGAGCGGCTCGATGACCTGCCCGCCCTCGGTGGTACCGCGCTCCGCCGCCGCCGGGTTGACGACCAGGTCGTTGGCCCAGACCCCCTCGTAGCCCAGCGCCTCGGCCGCCGAGGCGGCCTCCTCGATGGCGACGCGGACGGGGGTGGTCCCGTAGTCGTCCCAGTAGGTCGGCAGGAACGCGCCGAACCGCATCCTCGGCCCCTTCCTCGCCACGCCGGGAGCCGCCGCGACCGGACGATCGTGGCCGAGCCGGGCGCCATCGTAGCAGCCGGCGAGGGGCGGGGCCGGGTCCGTCACCCGGGTGCCCGGACGAGGCTACAGAAGCGTCCAACCATCCCCCCGGGTTTTGCAACCCGCTCTAAGCTTGCGATTCAACCCCGGCCGGGTG
>CADCWF010000197.1 GCA_902806345.1 uncultured Thermomicrobiales bacterium | reverse complement strand
CCACTGGACCCGCAACGTCGTCGCCAGCCCCGACGGTTCCAGGCTCTAAGTCACAGTGGGCTCGGCCAGCAACGCGGGCGAGTACGGGCTGGCCGAGGAGGAGCGGCGCGCCGCCATCCTCGAGGTCCGCCCGGACGGGAGCGGCGAGCGGGTCTACGCCGGCGGGCTGCGCAACCCGAACGGCCTCGACTTCGAGCCCGCGACCGGCGCGATGTGGGCGGCCGTGAACGAGCGCGACGAGCTCGGGGACGAGCTGGTGCCCGACTACATCACGAGCGTGCGCGAGGGCGCCTTCTACGGCTGGCCGTTCTCCTACTACGGCCGGCACGAGGACCCGCGGCTGAAGGGCCAGCGCCCCGACCTCGTGGCGCAGGCGGTGGTGCCCGACTACGCGCTGGGCTCGCACGTCGCGGCGCTGGGGTTCACGTTCTACGACGGCGAGGCGTTCCCCGGGGAGTACCGCGGCGGCGCCTTCGTCGGCCGGCACGGCTCGTGGAACCGGGCCGCGTTCAGCGGCTACGACGTGGTCTTCGTGCCCTTCGCGGACGGGCGGCCGAGCGGGCCGCCGCGGCCGTTCCTGACCGGCTTCGTCGCCGACGAGGGCGGGAAGGAGGTGCACGGCCGGCCCTGCGGGCTCGCGGTGCTGCCGGACGGCTCGCTGCTGGTGGCGGACGACGCCGGCGACACGGTCTGGCGGGTCGGCCCGAAGTCGTGAGCGCGAGGTCCGGCGCCGGGGCCGCCACGATCCGGGAGCCTCGGCACCGCTTCGCCCCCGGGGGCGAAGCGGGAGGGAGGACGGGCCACCTATGACGGACGCGGGCGACCCTGCCGTGCCCAAGACGGGACCTGCCGGGCCGTGCCGCCGAACGTGCGCGTGCGGTCCCAGTCCTGGTAGCGGCCCCGCTCGTAGGGTCGCGCCGCGCCGATGCTCCCCCTGGTCACGGAGGTCGTCAGGCGGTCGTCCTGCGTCCGGATCTGGCCCAGCGGGATCGTGATCTCGCGCTCGCCGATCCCGGGGAAGCCGCCGACCTCGACCACCGCCTCGGGGCCGCCGCCCTGGAAGGCCTTGTCGTCGTTGCCGCAGACCTCGCGGACCGCCACGGCACCGGCCCCCTCGCCGAGACGACGCCGGAACCGGCCCGCGCCCGCCCCGTTCCCTCGGCGATCACCATCGCCGACGAGGGGGTTGCGATGCAGGACGTCACGGCAGGGACCGGCGCGGCCGGCTCGGGCGCGGTCGCCACCGACGAGACCGACCGGCTGATCGCCTCCGACAAGGTCGAGGGCACGGCCGTCTACAACCGCCAGGGCGAGCGCCTCGGCGAGGTCTACAACTTCATGGTCGACAAGCGCTCGGGCCAGGTCGCCTACGCGGTCATGTCCTTCGGCGGCTTCCTCGGCATGGGCGGCGGCTACCACCCGCTGCCCTGGAAGGCGCTCACCTACGACACCGGCCTGGGCGGCTACGTCGTCGACCTCGACAAGGACCGGCTGCAGGGGGCGCCCAGCTACGCGGCGGACGAGACGCCGGCCTGGGGCGACCCGGCCTACGGGCGCCGGATCGACGACTACTACGGCCCCGCCCTGTAGACCCGCCGGCGTCGCGGAAGGCCCCACTTCGGCCGGCGGTCCCGTCGCGGACGTCGCCGGACCGACCGCAGCCGGAGGAGTGGCCATGGCCACGCCGCGCAGGTCCGCGCTCGGGTTGCCGCCCCGCTATCGGCGGCACGCCCTTTCCAGGCTCGACGCGCTGATCGCGAGGACCGAGGGCGAGCGGGCCGAACGGCTCCGGACCGTCGAGCACCTGGCCGCGGCCGGGAAGGGCGCGGCCCGGGCCAGGGCCCGCCTGCGCACGGCGGAGTACCGCCTCGCCCTGCTGCGCGGCAGTCGGCGCTGGCCGCTCTCGCGCGAGCCGCCGGAAGCCTAATGCGCAGGCGCGTACAAAGGATGCGCCGGCTCCTCGCCCCCGTCGCCGGCGGGCTCCTCCTCGCGGCCTCGACGCCCGGCCTCGGCCCGACGATCGCCGTCGGCGGGGACGTCTGGGACACCGCCCTTCCGGGCACGCTGCTCCCCCGGCGGTACCTCCCGGTCGCCCAGACGCCCGGCACGAACCCGCCCGACCGCGACGAGTGCCGGAAGCTGGCGGCCGCCGCCCAGGTCAGGGAGCTCGACGACGGGGAGAGGGACAGGCTGGGCCTATGCCTCGCCACCCGTCGCGACGGGCCCGGGCCGGCCTCCGAAGCCGATCCGCTCGGTCGGGAGCGCCAGGGGTGACCGAGGCTCGCCCCCGACCGATCGGTCGCCGCGGCTTCTCTCCATGCGGGCCGGAGAGAGGGAGGGCAGCTCCGGTCTATCGGTAGACCCCTCGCCAGGCCCGCGCTGACCCCGCCCTCCATCCCGATTTTCCGTAACCCGGGTGGCTCTTGTCGGGTTTCGGGGTGGTCGGAGCCGGGGTGCCGAGAGGCAGGTTGAGCGGTTGGAGGTAGGCCCTCCCGCGAGCGCCGGTGCCGCCCATGTCCTCGCCGACCCTGGTGAACCTGTCCTCGCTGATCGATGACGCGAAGTGCTACGAGCTGGTCCGGCAGCACCGCTGGCCCGAGGGCATCCGTTGCCCGCGCTGCGGCGATGCCAAGGTCGCCCGTGATGGGCGGGACGACGCCCAGCCGCACCGCCAGCGCTACCGCTGCCCAGCCTGCGGCGCCCGCTTCGACGACCTGACCGGCACCGCGCTGGCCGGCCATCACCAGCCGCTGCGGGTCTGGGTGCTGTGCCTGTACCTGATGGGCCTGAACCTCTCGAACCGGCAGATCGCGCAGGAACTCGACCTCGGGATGTCGGACGCGCAGGCCATGGCCGAGGCCCTGCGGCACGGGCTCACCGCCAAGCTCCCGCCGGTGGTCCTCGAGGGCGAGGTCGAGATCGACGAGGTCTACGTCGTGGCCGGGCATAAAGGGAACGCGGCCGAGGTCGCCAAAAGGGGCGTCCGGGTCGCCGGCGACGGCTGAAGGGTGCACCGGGACGCGGCACGCTCGACAAGGACAAGCCGCCGGTCCTCGGCCTGCTGCAACGTGGGGGCGAGGTGGTCGTCCGCATGCTGGCCAACGTCCAGCAGCGGACGATCCGGCCGGTGATCGAGGCGACCATCGCCAGAAGCACCTTGGTGTACACCGACGAGTACAATGCCTACGCCCGGCTGGAAGCCTGGGGCTACCGGCACAAGACGGTCTGTCACGCTCGTGGCGAGTACGCGCGGGACGAGGACGGCGACGGGTTCTGCGAGGTCCACGTCAACACGTTGGAAGGGTTCTGGTCTCTGCTGCGCTCCTGGCTCCGGCCCCATCGGGGCATCTCGCAGGAGAAGCTGCCGGCCTATCTCGGCTTCTTCCAGACCGTCCACAACGCCCGGCGTCGCGGAAAGTCGCTGCTCGGTGCCCTTGTCGCCGGCTTGGTCGCGTAGGTGACGCTTACCACCCCGAAACCCGACAAGAGCCAGTACTTATACCAAGGGCCTTAATTGCTGACCATTCTAGCCCATTCGCGACGCGTGATCGAGGCGACGCGCTCCGGAGTGGCCATGAGAGCGTTCCAGGCCCGGCAGCAGGTCTCGACGATCGCCGCGTAATCGTCCCAGACGCGCAGGCTGAGCTGGTTCTGCCGCAGGTACTGCCAGACGTTCTCGACCGGGTTGAGCTCGGGCGAGTACGGCGGCAGGGGCAGCAGAGTGATGTTCTCGGGGACGGCCAGGGCCGCCGCGCTGTGCCAGCCGGCACCGTCCAGCACCAGGACCGCGTGCGCGCCGGGTGCCACGTGCCGGCCGATCTCCGCCAGGTGCCGGCTCATGGCGTCGGTGTCGGCGCGGGGCAAGACCAGGGCCGCCCCGATCGCCCGCTCCGGGCAGACCGCCCCGAACAAGTACGCCCAGGCGTAGCGGCGGTCCCGCGGCGCGCGGGGGCGAGTGCCCCGGCGTGCCCAGAGGCGGGTCAAGGTCCCCTGCTGGCCCACCCTGGCCTCGTCCTGGAACCAGAGCTCGACCGGCTTGCCGCGGGCGTGCGCGGGTAGCGCGTCTCGCGCCCGCTCGGTGAAGCCTTTTTGAACGTCTCCTGCGCCTCGGGCTCGCTCGCGGGATGCTTCGGCCGCACCGACAGGCGCGCGAAGCCGAGCCGACGCAGCAGCTTGCCGACCGAGCGCTCGTGCAAGCGGACGCCGAAGCGGGCCTCGACCAGCGCCCGCAGATCCACGCGCCGCCAGCGCACCACGCCGTCGCGGTCGGGGTCCGGCCCCTTCTCGACGACCTGCCCCAGCTCGGCCGTCTGCTCGGCGGTGAGGCGGGGCTTGCGCCCCGACCGGGGCCGATCGCGCAGGCCGGCGAGGCCTTGCGCGTTGTAGCGGTGGACCCAGTCGCGGAGCGTCTGCCGATCCATCCCGGCGTGCCGCGCCGCCTCGCCGCGCGGGTGCCCCTCCAGCACCAGCGCCAGAGCCAGCATCCGCCGCGCCGCGGCGGCATCCCGGCACCGCTTCGCCGTGCGCCGCAGCTCGTCGGCGCTCCTCTCCCGCCGTGTGACCGCCACCGTCATCCTCGCCTCCCGCCGGCCTCCAACCGCCGATCAACGGCGTCCGGTGCCGGGGGGCTCCCGCCTCGCCAACGCGTCAGGATTTCGGGCCGTTGGTATAACAGACGTGGTCCGTCAAGCGGGCGAGCACGGCTCTGGACACTTTCACGGTGTCTCGGCCCAGCGGGGACGTCGTTAAACTCGCCTCGGCCCACAGCGAGTGTCGGACCGCGGGCG
>CADCWF010000196.1 GCA_902806345.1 uncultured Thermomicrobiales bacterium | reverse complement strand
GCAGCCTGCTCTTCACCGTCGCCTACGAAATGCTCGGCTCCGCCGCCGACGCCGAGGACGCCGTGCAGGAGACCTGGCTGCGGTGGGCCGACGTCGACCGCGCCGAGGTGCGGAACCCACGGGCCTACCTGGTCCGGATCGTCACCCGGCAGGCGCTCAACCGGCTGCGGACGCTATCCCGCCGCCGCGAGGAGTACGTCGGGGAGTGGCTGCCCGAGCCGCTGCTCACCAGTCCCGACGTGGCCGAGGACGTCGAGTTAGCCGAGAGCGTCTCGATCGCGATGCTGACCGTGCTGGAGACCCTCGCGCCCACCGAACGGGCGGTCTTCGTGCTGCGCGAGGTCTTCGACCTGCCCTACGCCGACATCTCTGCGGCGGTCGACAAGACGCCGGCCGCGGTCCGGCAGATCGCTCACCGGGCCCGGGAGCACGTGGCCGCGCGGCGGCCACGGATACAAGTCGATCGTACCGAGCATCGGCAGGTGGTCGACCGGTTCCTGGCGGCGCTGCGGACCGGTGATCTCCAGGTGCTGCTCGACGTGCTCGCACCCGACGTGGTGCTGGTCGCCGACGGCGGCGGGGAGGTGGCCGCTGTCCGGCGTCCGGTGGTGGGCAGCGACCGGGTGGCGACCCTCCTCTCCCGCTTCAAGACGATCGCGCCGGGTGCGGTGGTCGGCACTGTGCGGCTGAACGGTGCGCCCGCCGGCCGGATCGATCTCGCCGGCGAGCTCAACACGGCGGTCAGCCTGGTGGTCGCGGACGGCCGGATCACCCGCATCTACGCGATCCGCAACCCGCGCAAGCTCGCCCGGCTGGATGAAGAGGCTACGCTCAGCCGCTGACCGCCGTCGCTGCCGACCCGGCCGGTCCGGGGGGCCGCGTACCCGGTGGCGGTCCGCTGTTGCACCACCTTGCACGCGTACGACGCAGTGGTGAACTCCGTTGCGACGTGGTATATCGCGCAGGTGACCAGCAGACCCGCCACAGTACACCACCTGCGTGACCTCGCGCGACTGCGCCGCGTTCGCGACTGGATCGACCGGGAGTACGCCCAGCCGCTGGACGTCGAGGCGCTCGCCCGCGGCGTGCATATGTCGGCTGGGCACCTCAGCCGCCAGTTCCGGCGCGCCTACGGCGAGTCGCCGTACGCCTATCTGATGACGCGGCGCGTTGAGCGCGCGATGGCGCTGCTGCGTCGTGGCGACCTCAGTGTCACCGAGGTCTGCTTCGCGGTCGGCTGCTCGTCGCTGGGCACCTTCAGCAGTCGCTTCACCGAGCTGGTCGGTGTGCCGCCCAGCGTCTATCGGCGCCAGGCAGCGCGCGCGACGGCGGGGATGCCGTCCTGCGTGGCGAAACAGGTGACCAGACCGATCAGGAATCGAGAAGCGCCGGCCCCCGAGCCGCACGTAGAATGACTGCCATGGACATCACAATTCACGCAAGCTTCCTCCCACACAACGACCCAGACGCCTCCCTGGCCTTCTACCGTGACACCCTCGGCTTCGAGGTACGCAACGACGTCGGATACGCCGGGATGCGCTGGATCACGGTCGGTCCCGCCGACCAGCCTGGCACGTCCATCGTCCTGCATCCGCCGGCCACCGACCCCGGCATCACCGACGACGAGCGCCGCACCATCGTCGAGATGATGGCGAAGGGCACCTACGCCATCATCCTCCTGGCCACCGCCGATCTCAACGGCACCTTCGAGCGGCTGCAGGCCAGCGATGCCGAGGTCGTTCAGGAGCCGACCGAGCAGCCGTACGGCGTTCGCGACTGCGCCTTCCGCGATCCCGCAGGTAACTTGATCCGCATCCAGGAGCTGCGCTGAGCCGTCCGGCGTTCGCAGCCATTACCTGCACAGGCGACGCCGACGGCGACCGCGAAGGCGGCCCCGCCCAACAGATAGGAGACACGATGAGCATGGCCACGAGGACGGACACGCAGTCGCCTTCGCTGCACGTTGCCGACAGCCACGACCTGATCCGCGTGCACGGCGCACGCGAGAACAACCTCAAGGACGTCAGCGTCGAGATCCCGAAACGCCGGCTGACGGTGTTCACCGGCGTCTCCGGCTCGGGCAAGAGCTCGCTGGTGTTCGGCACGATCGCCGCGGAGTCGCAGCGGCTGATCAACGAGACCTACAGCGCCTTCGTACAGGGCTTTATGCCGACGTTGGCGCGGCCCGAGGTCGACGTCCTCGAAGGCTTGACGACCGCGATCATCGTGGACCAGCAGCGCATGGGTGCCGACCCCCGCTCCACAGTCGGCACCGCCACCGACGCCTACGCGATGCTTCGCATCCTCTTCAGCCGACTCGGGCAGCCGCATATCGGCTCACCGAGCGCGTTCGCCTTCAACGTCCCCTCGGTCCGGGCAAGCGGTGGGATCACGGTCGAACGCGGTGACCGCAAGACCGTGAAGGCGAACTTCAGCCGCACCGGCGGCATGTGCCCGCGCTGCGAGGGCCGGGGCTCGGTCACCGACTTCGATCTGTCGCAGCTGTACGACGACAGCAGGTCGCTCAACGAGGGCGCACTCAAGATCCCGGGTTACAGTGTCGACGGCTGGTACGGCCGCATCTTCAGCGGCTGCGGCTTCTTCGATCCCGACAAGCCGATCCGTAAGTTCACCAAGACCGAGCTCCGCGACTTGCTCCACAAGGAGGCGACTAAGATCAAGGTCGACGGCATCAACCTGACGTACGAAGGCCTGATCCCGAAGATCCAGAAGTCTATGCTCTCCAAGGACGTCGATGCGCTGCAACCGCACGTCCGTGCGTTCGTGGAGCGCGCGGTCACCTTCACCGCGTGCCCGGATTGCGGCGGGACCCGGCTCAGCGAGGCGGCCCGGTCGTCGAAGATCAAGGGCATCAACATCGCCGAGGCGTGCGCGATGCAGATCAGCGACCTCGCCGCATGGGTGGGCGACCTCGACGAGCCGTCGGTGGCGCCGCTGCTCGCGGCTATGCAGCAAACTCTCGACTCGTTCGCAGAGATCGGGCTGGGCTACCTCTCGCTCAACCGGCCGTCGGGCACGCTGTCGGGCGGCGAGGCACAGCGCATCAAGATGATCCGCCACCTCGGCTCCTCGCTCACCGACGTCACCTACGTCTTCGACGAGCCCACCGCGGGCCTGCACCCCCATGACATCCAGCGGATGAACGACCTGCTGCTGCGGCTGCGCGACAAGGGCAACACGGTGCTCGTCGTGGAGCACGAGCCGGAGACGATCGCGATCGCCGACCACGCCGTCGATCTCGGCCCCGGCGCCGGCACGGCGGGCGGCACTGTCTGCTTCGAGGGCGCCTTCGAGGGGCTTCGGACCAGCGGCACCGTCACCGGACGTCACCTCGACGACCGGGCCGCCCTCAAGGAGACGGTGCGGGCACCCACCGGCACGCTGGAAATCCGCGGCGCGACGGCGCACAACCTGCGCGACGTCGACGTCGACATCCCGCTCGGGGTGGTCGTAGTTGTCACCGGCGTCGCCGGCTCCGGCAAGAGCTCGCTCGTGCACGGGTCGATCCCCGCCGGCGCGGGTGTGGTGTCGATCGACCAGGGCGCGATCCGCGGCTCGCGACGGAGCAACCCGGCAACGTACACTGGACTGCTCGACCCGATCCGCAAGGCTTTCGCGAAGGCCAACGGCGTGAAGCCGGGGCTGTTTAGCGCCAACTCCGAGGGCGCCTGCCCCAACTGCAATGGCGCCGGCGTCATCTACACCGACTTGGCGATGATGGCCGGCGTCGCCACCACCTGCGAGGAGTGCGAGGGGAAGCGGTTCGAGGCATCGGTGCTGGAGTACACCCTCGGTGGCCGCAATATCAGCGAGGTGTTCGCCATGTCTGTGACCGAGGCCGAGGAGTTCTTCGGCGCGGGTGAGACGCGCATGCCGGCCGCGCATAAGATCCTCGACCGGCTCGCCGACGTCGGGCTCGGCTACCTCAGCCTCGGCCAGCCGCTCACCACACTGTCCGGCGGCGAGCGGCAGCGGCTCAAACTGGCCACCCGCATGGCCCAGAAGGGCGGCATCTACGTCCTCGACGAGCCGACCACCGGCCTGCACCTTGCCGACGTCGAGCAGCTGCTCGGCCTGCTTGACCGGCTCGTCGACTCCGGTAAGTCGGTCATCGTCATCGAGCACCACCAGGCGGTCATGGCACACGCCGACTGGATCATCGATCTCGGCCCCGGCGCCGGCCACAACGGTGGCCGGATCGTCTTCGAGGGCACACCCGCCGACCTCGTCGCCGCCCGCTCCACCCTCACCGGCGAGTACCTCGCGGCGTACGTCGGCGCCTGACCGGTGGACCACCTCGCTATCCCGGTGACCGACCAAGAGCGGTCGCGGCGCTTCTACGAGGCATACTTCGGCTTCGGCGTACGGCCGCCGCGGCGGTACGACCACGGCGTCCTGATGCTCTATGACGCGCACGGGTTCGCGCTCGCGCTTGGAGCGGCGGACGAGCCGGTCGCGCGGCCGGACTGGATGCACTTCGGCGTCGCGCTGCCGGACCGCGCGGCGGTGCTGACGCTGCGTGACCGGCTCGCGGCGGACGGCGTAGAGCTCGTCGAGCAGTGGGACGAGCCGGGTTACGTGAGCGTCGAGTGCCGCGACCCGGACGGTTACGTCGTCGAGGCGTTCTGGGAACCGGTCGGGCCTCGACGGACGTGACCGGGTATCAACGCTCGTTTGGCCCAGGTCGAGCTGTGGTGCAGGCCAGAATGATCTTCTGACCCAGACAGGGCGCTCGGCACCAAGACCGAGGAGGTGACCGCAGAGCAGACCCT
>CADCWF010000195.1 GCA_902806345.1 uncultured Thermomicrobiales bacterium | reverse complement strand
GCGCCTCGTCCTGAGCCCCGGTGAGCCCCGGCGCGGAACCGCGAGGCGGCCTCACCGGGCCTGCCCGGGATCCAAGCAGACCACGGCACGCACGTCCCGGTCCAGCGGCGTCCCACCGTCCGGCGCCTCGGCCCGATCTCGGACAGTCGGGCAGCAGAAGGGGTCTCGAGCCTGGCCGCCGCCCCGGGGCGATGATGGACCTCGACCCCGCTCCACCCCCCTTGCGAGATGCGGACAGGGTCAGGAGTCCGCGGGGAAGCGGAGACGCCGACCTCGCCTCGCCCGTCAGCCCTCCCCGGGGGCCGCGAGCACGGGGAAGGCGGAGCAACGTCGGACCCGGGAGGTTCCCCTCCTTCGCGTCAGGGGGTTTCCGAAGGGGAGGAGCAGAGGACACCGTGGCAACCCGATGCCCGGTCGGCCGACATCGGGAGAAAACGGCTTGCCCGCGCCAGACCAGCGGCGGGCCTCGTCCCGGTCCGCCAGTTGCCCCGGTGGCAGACCTCTTGCTTCACCGGGTCGCCAGGAGCCCCGGGATCGGCCTGGGAAACCGCCGCCGATCTCCCCCGACCCGTTTGCCGCCCCGGCTGGACCCCTGCCATGACCGCCACGTTCGCACCGGCGCCCGGCGAAACGCCGGCGGCGGAGGGCGCGGCTCCGTCGCTCAGCGCGGCGGAGGCGCTCGCCGCGTCGCCGTTTTTCTGCGAACTCAGCGCCGTCGACCTCGCCCGGCTCGTGCCCGACCTCGAAGAACGGGAGGTCCCGGCTGGCGGAGTCGTCTTCCGCCAGGGCGACCCCGCGGACGGGTTCTACCTGATCCGCTCGGGGACGGTCGAGATCGCGGTGGCGGAGGCCGGCGGCAGCCAGACGGTGACGACCCTCGAGGCGCCGGCCCACTTCGGCGAGGCGGACCTCCTGGCCGGCGCCCGGCGCCTGTCCACCGCCGTCGCCGCCACGCCGCTGGTCCTCTGGCGGCTGCCGCGGTCGCGCTTCGAGGCGCTGCTCGAGGAGCGGCCCAGGCTGGCGCTCGGGATCGCGGCCGAGCTCTCCGGGCGCCTCGCCGAGGCCAGCCACCGCTTGTCGGCCACCCAGCAGCAGGTGGCGACCGTCGCCCGCGCCGCCTACGCCGCGCTCGACCCGCCGGCCCAGGCGCTGCTCCGCCGCGTCGCCGTCTTCGGCCGGTTCGACACCGGGCTGCTGCGGGAGGTGCTGGGGCCGGGGTGGTCGGAGGTCCCGTTCGAGCGGCTCGTCGAGGAGGCGGTCTTCTTCCGGCCCACCCAGCCGACCGGCTGGTTCGCCTTCCTCCAGGAGCCGGTCCGCGGGTTCCTGCTCCGCCAGCTCCGGGCCGAACTGGGTCCGCGCGGGGTCGACGACCTCCGGCGGCGCGCGGCCAGTGCGGTGCTGGCGCGGGCCGACGGCGATCCGGCGGACGCCATGGACCTGCTGCGGGAGGCAGGGGATTGGCCCCGGCTCGCCGCCGTCCTTGAGGAGCGGGGGACCGGGGTGGGCGCGCGGGAGCCGGTCCGGCTCGAGGGCTACCTCCGCGCGCTGCCACCCCGTTTCCTGCCGGAGCGGCCACGGTTGGTCCGGCAGCTGGCTGAGAGCTGCGCGGCCCAGGGGAAGCTCGAACAGGCGATCGCCACGTTCCACGAGGCCGGTCGACTTGGAGCGGCGGGAACGGATGCCCGCGTCGCGGCGGAGGTCCAGCGAGCGCTCGCCGGGCTCCACGAACGAACCGGCGACCAAGACGAGTCCCTGGCGTGCCTCCGCCGGGCGATGGAGATGGATCCGGCCGGGGACGGTGGGGCGGCGTGCGAGGAGACCCCGGCTGGGTCGTTGACCGAGGCGCCGTCCGAGGCGGGACGCCGCGACCGGCGCGGGGTGCTCGGGTGGGGGCGCGGCTACCTCCGGGCGACCCTGGACCGGGGGCGGCGCCGTGAGATCGCGGCGCGCCCGGTCTTGGCGGTCGGCGTCCTCGCCGCAGCGGCGGCGGCGTGGTTCCTTGCCCCGCCCCCCGGCCTGTCCGAAGGCGGCCTGCGGGTGCTGGTCACCGTCGCCGTCCTCGTCGCGTTGGGGTTCCTGGAGCTGCTCCCCAACCACCTGCTGGGCCTGCTGCTGGTCGCGACGTGGGTCGTCACCGGGACCCTGCCGGCCGAGGTCGCGACCGCCGGGTTCGGCGGCTCGACCTGGTTCCTGCTGCTGGCGAGCATGGGGATCGGCGCGGCCGTCGCCCGCAGTGGCCTGCTCTACCGGGGGGCGATCGAGTTGGTGCGGCGTCTCCCGGCGAGCCACCGCGTCCGCTGCCTGACCCTCGGCGGGCTCGGCGCCATCGTCTCCCCCGGCATGCCCGACCCCGCTGGCCGGGTGATGCTGGCGACGCCGCTCGCCCAAGACGTCGCCGACACCCTCCGCTACCCGGAGCGCTCCGGCGGCGCGGCCGGTCTGGCCCTGGCGACCTACGTCGGCTTCGGGATGATGGGACCCCTCTTCATGACCGGCTCGACCGGCGGGCTAATCGCCTACGGGCTGCTGCCGCCGGAGGCGAGGGCGCAGATCGACTGGATCCGGTGGTTCCTGGCCGCCCTGCCCCCGATGCTGCTCCTCTTCGCGCTGACGATGGGGTTCCTCGTGCTCCGCTACCGGCCGGACGGCCCCGACGACCTGCCGGAGGCGACCCTGGCCCTGCAGCGGCGGGTGCTCGGTCCCCTCTCCCGCGACGAATGGAGCGCGCTGGCGGTCCTCGGCGTGCTCCTGCTCGGGTTCTCCACCCAGTCGCTCCACGGCGTGGCCCCGGCCTGGCTGGCCGTCACCGCGGTGGCGGTCCTGTTCCTGCTCGGTTCGCTCGACGAGGCGGGGCTGCGGGATGGCGTCAACCTCGGCTTCCTGCTCTACGTCGGCGTCATCCTCGGCTTCGGCCGGGTCTTCGCCCACATCGGCCTCGATCTCTGGCTCGCCGAGAGCCTGACGCGCGCGGCCGGCGGCATCGGGGGCAACCCGATCGTCTGCGTCCTGGGGATCGCTGTGATGGCGGCGCTCCTCGGTCTCGCCCTCCGCCCGAATCCCATCGCGCTCCTGCTGGGGATCGCGCTGCTGCCGACCGCGGCCTCGGCGGGCGTCCAGCCGTGGGTCGTCATATTCACGGTCATGGTGGCCAACAACCTCTGGCTCTACCCGCAGCAAAACGTGCTCTACCAGGCGGCCTACGACGCCACGGGCGATCGCTCGTTCGACCATGCCCAGGCGCGGCCGCTCGCCTTCGCCTACGCGGCCTTCGTCCTCGTCGCGCTCCTCGCCAGCATCCCGTACTGGCGGTTGATCGGGCTCATCCGGTAGGCGACGGGTCGCGGGCCGGGAGGTCTCCGGCCCGATCGCTCCCAGAACCGCGGACCCGTTCCCGTCGACGCCCGGGGATAACCCGCCGGTTCGTTCCCGGGCGTCGAGAGTCCATGGGCAACGAGGCGATGGATCGGGCCCGCCTCAGCCCGACTCGCGTGCCAGGAAGATGCCCGTGTCCCCGGTCTCGACCCGTCGTCACTCGCCCACTGCGCCCTCCGCGGGCCGCGGCAGCGCCCTCCCTGAGGCATGAGATCGGGGATACAACCGATCGGGATGGTGCCGATCGAGGGCGGGCTTCTCATTGGATGGACCCCGGAGGCCCGCACGATGGTGCCCCGTTTCGGGCACGATCGTGCCGATGGGAGAGCCCGATCCGCTCTATCGTGACCGTTCGGGGAACGATCGCGCTCGATGGTGAGGTGAGACTCCCGATTACATGTTCCGTTAGCGTTCCAGGAGGTTCCTCGTGCCCCCAATCCTGACCCGCCGCCGCCTCATCCTGTCCGCCGCGCCCCTCGTGGCGCTGGCCGTTGCGGCCCTCGACCCACGCTTCGCCCCCCCAGCCGCCGCCCAAACACCGACGGCGCTTGCCCCTGGCGCCCCGGTCTGGGCGGCGGAGGCGGCGCTGGCCTACCCCGGTCTGGGTCGCCAGCAGGCCGGTGAGCGGGAGGTCGTCGTCTCCCTCGCCGCCCAGCGGCTCTGGGCCTACGAGGGGGAAACGCCGGTCCTCTCGACCCTCGTCTCGACCGGCACCGCCGAGACATACGAGACCGCTACCCCGATCGGCCAGTGGCGGATCTCCGTCAAGCTCCCCCTTGAGACGATGGAGGGAACCGTCTCCGGCGAGGCGTACCGAGTCGAGGACGTGCCGGACGTGATGTACTTCACGGACGAGGGCCACGCCCTCCACGGCACCTACTGGCACCAGAACTTCGGCGCCCCGATGAGCCACGGCTGCGTCAACCTGCCGCTGGACGTGTCCGGATGGCTGTTCGGCTGGGCGCCGGAGGGGACCGGGGTCACCGTCGTCCCGTAGAGTTGATAGATTACCGGGGCGTCGGCCGCGGAACCTCCCCTTGCAAGCTCGTCAACGCTCCGTTCGAGCCGAATTCGGGCCCGAGACCGGAAGCCATGCCCCACCCCTCGCCGATGCGGTGCCCGGGGGCGGTCGCCGGTACGTTTCGTGCGGCCGGGACGTTATGGAAACGAATCTGGCGGCGTCGCGATCGGCAGCCCCCGCTCCTCGCCGCCCCTCGCGGCGCGGTCCCGGTCGCGCCGGCACGCTCTTGGTGCTGGCGCTCGTCGCCGTGCTCTGGTTCGCGACGCCGTCGGCGCCGGCCCAGTCCGAACCGGCTGTCGGCGGCGCCGCTACCGTCCTCATCGTCCCGATCACCGGCACGATCGACCTCGGCCTGGCGCCCTACCTGAGCCGGGTGCTCGACGAGGCGGCCGCGAAGGGCGTGGCCGCGGT
>CADCWF010000194.1 GCA_902806345.1 uncultured Thermomicrobiales bacterium | reverse complement strand
CGCGTCTCGCCCGCCGAGCCGCCCGCGCCGCCGCTCGAGCGCGCCGGCCAGCCGCGCCTCGCCGCCCGGCAGCCGCCGCACAACCCGCGGCCCGACGGCGCCGCCGACGAGGTGGATCGCCAGCGTGCCGGCCACCTCCGCCAGCAGCAGCAGCCCGAAGGCCGCCGGCAGGTCGGCCGGCGACGCCACCAGCAGGGCGCCGGCGGTCAGCAGCACCGCCTTGACCGGCACCCCGGTCGGGATCCCGGCCGACGAGGCAAAGACGAACAGGGCGGCCAGCGGCAGCCCGTGCCGCAGCAGCGTCTCTTCCATGCCAACCCTTCCGTCCTCGACGGCGCCGCCAAATCGGTCCGCCCCGCCCCGCCGTGCTCAGGGGTGCCGTCTCCGCGCGGAACCACGGGCCGTGCGCCGCGAGGGCGTCGGCGAGCAGGCTCGCCGAGCTTGCCACCTTGAGGTAACCGGAGGGTAACCGCCGACCTTCGGCTGGCGCTAGGGCGGTTCCCGGAACGCGGTCTGGCGCCTCCAATTGCTCCCCCTCTCCTGCCGCAGCGGCGGGGTACCCGCGGAGCGGGTCGCGGGTTGGGGGTGAGGGAACCCCAGGGCTCTGACGCAACGTCCGGGAAGCGCACTAGAACGCGATCTCCGCCGCCGGCCGGACGACCACCACGTGCTCGTCGTTGCCGAAGTCGTCCAGGGTCTCGTTGTGGTGGGCGCCGATCTGCGCGGCCGAGAGGTGGTCGCCGTCCCGGGTCGTGTGGGCGTCGGCGGCGAGCTCGACGTCGAAGCCGGAGCTGGTCGCGACCCGGCAGGTGGTGTCGATGCACATCTCCGTGCGGAGGCCGGCGACGACCAGCCGGCCGATGCCGAGCCGCTCCAACTCCGACCGCAGCCGCGTGCCGTAGAACGAGTCCGAGGCGGGCTTGCGGATCAGGAGCTCGTCCCGCCGCGGCAGGATCGCCGGGTGGATCTGCCAGGCGTCCGTCCCGACCCAGGCGCGGTCCTCGTCGCCGCCGTCGTGCTGGACGTAGACGACGGGGGCGTTGGCAGCCCGGGCGCGCGAGATCAGGTCGTTGATGGCGGCGATGGTCTCGTCGCGCCGGTGGGCACGTTCGAGCAGGCCGGTCTGGGCGTCGATGACGAGCAGGGCCGTCGTGGCGGCGATCATGGTGGGCACGCTCCCGGGAGTGTCGCGGCAAACGGTCTGGGCTGGCTCCGGTCGCCACGGATCGGCCGGCTCGCCGCTTGGCGGCCGACGCCCGATCGCTCGCCGGAACCCCGGAGATTGGCTCGACGCTACCGCGACAACGGGGTGCCCTCCCATGGCGACCCGGCGCCAGACCGTTCGTCCCCCAGTCGTGTCCCGGCGGAACCTCGAACCAGTCGCCAGGGCGGCCGCCGGCAGCATTCTACGGCACGCCCCGGACGCGCTGGTCCCGTTGCTCCCTCGGCGTTGCCGGACGCAGGCACCCGGCCTCAAACGACCCGCCGGCTCGGCTCGCCGGCGGCGATCTCGGCCGCGACCCCGGCCGGCTTCGGCACCGCCGCCTCGGCGCCGATCCTGGCTTCCTCGAGCAATTGGGTCCGGATCGGCTCCACCCCCGGCAGCGCCCGGAACGGGAGCAGCCAGCTGTAGACCGACTGGATCAGGTAGACGCTCGCCGGGATGGCGGCGGCAGCGGGGGTGCTGACGGCGCGGGTCCGTCGCTCCCGGATCGCTCGCACGAGGTCGTCGACCGTCTCGCCGGGGAAGACCGTGACGTGACCGCCGAGCTGGCCCGGCGCCAGGTGGGCGTCACTGCCGCCGAGCGTCGCCAGCCGGTAGCGGGCGGCGGCCCGCTCCAGCGCCGGGTTCCGCCATCCGACGAGCGGGAAGCGGGTCTCGATCGCGTCCGGCAGCAGCCCCTCTTCGGCCAGCCCGGCCAGTTGCCGCTTCCAAAGGATCGGGTGGGGGTGGACCAGGACGACGACCGCGCCGGGGATGGCGCGCCCCCAGCGAACGAGGTCCGACAGGGGCGTCCCCGGCTTCGGCAGCGTCTTCGGCAGATCGGCCGGGTCCATCCCGGGGAAAAGCACCGCCAGGTGGACGATCCGGCCACGCGCCGTCAGCTCGACGCCGGGGATCACGGCCACGTCCCCGCCGTCGTCCGGGTGGGCCAGCTTCCAGGCGCGGACCGTCTCCAGGTGGTCGTGGTCGGTGACCGCGATGACCTTCACCCCGGCGGCGCGGGCGGCCTCGACCCAGCGGTCGATCCCCCAGAGACCGTCGCTACCGGGGGTGTGCAGGTGAAGCTCGGCCCGCGAGGTGCCGGCCAACGGGGGCGACCCAGGGTCGGCCCAGACGGGGGTCAGCATCGACCACTGGCCGAGGCGGCGGGCGACCAGCGGCTCGAACGCCTGGGCGACCTGGGCTAGCGTCGTCGCCGGGTCGGCCGCCGGCTCGACCGGCTCCTGGATGTAGAGGCGCTGGCGGCCACCCGGCGCGTAGGAGGCCATCACCGGCAGGAGGGCGGCGCCGGTCGCCCGCGCCAGCCGGGCCGGGCCGATCGGCATCTTGATCGCGCTGTCGAAGAACGGAACGTAGACCGAGGGGGTGGGCGTCGGCTCGTCGACCAGGAGGACGATGATGCCCTTGTTCTGGAGCGTCTTCCGCAGCTTGGCCGCCAGCTTCCGGGGCTCCTCGTCGACCGGGACGATGGTGACGTTGGCGGTCGCCAGGGTCTCGATGAACCAGTCGAGGACGACGTTGGAGCGGAACGGCTGGAACATCCGGGCGACGACGACCAGCTCGCCGGTGAACCCCTGCTCCTTCAGCCAGACCCGACCCATGATGCCGAGGGTCGTATAGGGCCCGCCGTGGGGGGCGACAAGGACGACGCCGCGCTTGTCGAGCAGGGGGACGAGCCGCTCGAAGCCGACCGCCTCGAAGCGGGAGCCGTCCGGCAGCTTGACGCTGGCGGCCAGGGTGCCGACGACGGTGCGCAGGTGGTTGGCGATCTGCTGGGCGCCGAGCCAGACGGCAACCGGCCCCGGCGGCGGTGCCCCGAAGCGGACGTGGCGGACGTTGGCGAGGACGACGTGGCGGCGCGGCGTCGCCATGTTCGCCAGCGCGATCACGAGGGTGACGAGCCGCCAGACGGGCCACGGCACCAGCCGCGCCAGCCGGCCGCCGACAACGATCGCGGCGAGGACGAGGCGGTCCGTGCGCGAACGGTGTTTCCTCGTCGTTGCGGGCTCGGTCGGCTCCGTTTGGCTCAAGAACTCGATCCTCCAGCATGGGTCGGCTCGGGGCCGTCAGGTGACCCGCTGCCTCGCCCGATTCCCACGAAGTACGGCGCGAGTATAGGCGGGGGTGGGAGCACGGCTCGGCGGCGGGCACGGCGACGCAGCCGCCGGTCCGCATCTGGTCGCGCCCCCCCGATCCGGCCGTGGAGCGATGCTTGGGGCCACCCTCTGGGTGCGATCGCTCACTCCACTCCTGCGAACCGCCCCAGCCGCAGCAGCCCGATGTCGTGCCCCGTCCGGTCGTGCTGAACCAGATCCGCGACGATCTCGCCGACGACCGAGCAGAACTTGAAGCCGTGGCCGGAGCAGGGCGAGACCAGCAGCACCCGCCGCTCCTCGGGGTGGCGGTCGATGACGAAGTGCTCGTCCGGCGTGTTGGTGAAGAGGCAGACCCGGAGGCCAACCGTCTCGCCGGCGGCGGCCGGGAAGTAGCGCTCCGTCGCCTCCCGCAGCAGCGCCTCGTCGGCGGCGGTCGGCTCCCGCTCCATCGCGTCCGGGTCGACCGTCTCCTCCAGGTGGTGGTAGCGGCCGATCTTGAACCCCGGCACCCCGAAGACGGGGAAGCCGTAGTAGCGCCCCTCCGGCACCGAGAGGTTGAAGACCGGGAAGGTCTCCGGCCGGAACAGCCCCGGCCGCCGCGGCTGGAACCAGCCGAGCACCTGCCGCTCCGGCTCGGCCAGCCTGGCCAGCGGCGCCGCCAGTCCCCCGATCCAGGCCCCGGCGGCGAGGACGAGCTGCTCCCCCTCGTACGTCCCGCGGTCGGTCTCGACGCGGACGCCGCCCGGCCCCGCCTCCCAGCCGAGCACCCGCTCCCTGGCCCGGATCGTGGCGCCCCCCTCGGCGGCGAGTTGGGCGTGGGCGACGATGCACGCCTCGGGGACGAGGAAGCCGCCGTCGGGCTGGAAGAGCGCCCGGTAGTCCGGCGGCAGCACGTAGCCGGGGTAGCGGCGCGACAGCTCGGCCGAGGAGAGGTCCTCGTGGACCAGCCCATGCTCCCGGCAGGAGGCGAGCGAGCCGGCGAAGACGGGGTCCTCCGGGGCGGCGGCGTCGACGGTGCCGGTGACGTGGAGCAGCTTCTGGCCGGAGGCCGCCTCCAGCTCCCGCCACAAGGCGAAGGCGCGGCGCAGCAGCGGCACGTAGCTCGGGTCCTCGTAGTAGGCGAGGCGGATGATCCGGGTGAAGCCGTGGGAGGAGCCCATCGCGTGGGGGATGTCGTAGCGCTCCAGCCCGAGCACGTCCAGGCCGCGCTGTGCCAGGTGGTAGCAGGCGGCCGAGCCCATGCCGCCGACCCCAACCACGATCGCGTCGTACCGCCGCCGCTCCCGCTCCCGCCCCGCCACGCTCCACCTCCCTCGTCTCGCCGCCGGGCAGGATGCTACACCGGCCTCCCGAGCCGGGAGCGCAGGTCGCGGGCGCCAAGAGTCGTGACCCGGAAGGTTTCGAGGGGTGCTCCACCGCCACGGCCGGTCCAACCCTTCGCGTTCCAGCCCCGGCCGCACCGTCGCGGGCGACGGTGTAGTGGGCCAAACGCCTGGCTCGATCTCCGTCGACTTCCCGGCACGGCTCATGCGGAAACCGGACCGAACACGCAAAACCGGTGGTCAGGAGGTGCCGATGGAACCCGATCTCGCGGAGCGGATCACCGAGTCCTTGCCCTGGCTCGACGCCGCCGCCGATCGAATGCAGGAGGCGTTCGAGCCGGTCGTCGGCCAGAGTGCCCCGCGGGCCCTGCGCGACGCCCTTTACGGGGTCTGGCTCGGCCACCCGCTCCACCCCGCGGTCATCCCCGTCCCGGTCGGGTGCTGGACGGCGACCGCCGTCTTCGACCTGATCGGCGAGGAGCGGGCCGCGGACCTGACCCTCAACCTCGGCCTCGCCGGTGCCGTCGTCTCGGCGGTGACCGGTGCCGCCCAGTGGCAGGACTACGCCAGCCAGAAGGACATCAAGCGGATCGGCGCCCTCCACGCCATCCTCAACACCGGCGCCACCGTTCTCTACGCCGGCTCGGCGATCGCCCGCCGCAATGGCAGCCGGACGGCGGGCATGGCCCTCTCGACCCTCGGCCTGGGTGTCAACCTGGCCTCCGCCTGGCTCGGCGGCGAGCTCGCCTACGAGATGGGCGCCGGGGTCGACCACACCGCCTTCCAGAGCGCGCCGGAGGAGTGGACGGACGTAGCTGCCGAGGCCGATCTGATGGAGGGGCAGCCGGTCCGGGTCGAGGTCGGCGACATGCCGGTCATGCTGGTCCGAGGCGGCGGCGGGATCACGGCGATCGGCGCGACCTGCTCCCACATGGGGGGCCCGCTCGACGAGGGCGAGATCGCCGAGGGGTGCGTCACCTGCCCGTGGCACGGGTCCGTCTTCCGGCTCGAGGACGGCGGCGTCGTCCACGGCCCGGCGACCTCGCCCCAGCCCCGCTTCGAGGTCCGCACCCTCGGCGGCCGCGTCTCCGTCAAGCCGTACCACCCCGAGCCGCTGTCGCTCCCGGACCCGGCTGCCGTGGCCGAAGCGGCCGGCCGCGTCATCTCCACCGGCGACCAAGGCGCCGGCCAGGCGTCGGGCTGACGTCACCCCCTCCGGTCACCCCATACCCTCCCCACCCGTTTGGCGAGGGGCCGGCCGCAGAAGCGGCTGGCCCCTCGTCGCACCCGCGGCGATCCCTCGGTCGAGGAGGCGGTGGGCCTGCCAGGCGCGCGAGGCGAGGGAACCGTGCGGATCCACCCGCCGAGGACACCTTCTCCTCCCTGCTGGTTTCGGGCATCAACCTTGAGTCAGACTTGACAACCTTGATCGGTTTCGGTAGCATCGTGACATAACGAACCGCGCCGTCGGGGCCGGTTGTTCGGGACCGATCGTCCCAGCACGAGGAGGAGCTGGAGATGTACGACACCGCTCAGGAGTTCGCTCGGTTGCGCAACGCCTTCGACCAGATGTGGGGCGAGGGCATCGGCGCCACCCCCTTCCGCACCATCTGGGCCCGGCCGTCCATCGGCGGTAGCGCCACCGCGGCGCCCCTGCCGCTCGATGTCTACGCCACCCAGGATGCCTTCGTGATCGTCGCCGCCGCGCCGGGGATGCGCCCGGACGACCTCACCGTCTCCTACAACCAGGGCACCGTCACCCTCTCCGGGCGGATCGGCAACGTCGCCGAGGCGGAGGATGCCAAGGCCGCGACCTGGTACCTCCACGAGCTCTGGCACGGCCGCTTCGAGCGGACCCTGACGCCGCCCTTCGAGGTCGACCCCGCCCGCGCCGAGGCATCGTTCGAGCACGGCGTGCTGCGGATCGTCCTGCCCAAGGCGGCCAACGCCCGGCCGCAGCAGATCCCGGTCCGCTTCGCCGCCCAGGGGCAGACCGAGGCCATCGCGTCCGGCCAGCCGGCCGCGGCCGAGGGCGAGGCGACCGAGGCTGGCGCGTCCCGTTAGAGTTGGAGCAACCTGTTCGCTGATTGCGGACGGTGACCGTGGACGACGAGGGCAAACGTTTGGGGCGGCGGGTGATCCCGCCGCCCCATTTCGTGCGCGACCCGTGGCGCCTCGATCCCCGTCCGGTCGATCGCCGCCCCCGCCGGTGCCCCTGCTACGATCCCTCCCTGGATCGATGGCGGACGGCGAAGCGGGGGTAGACTAGATGGGCGCGAACGCGGGTACGGGCGCGAACGGCGAGATTGCGCCCCGCTACGACACCCTGATCGCCGGCGGCGTGGTCGTCGACCCCGGTGCCGGTCTCGGCGGTAGGCTCGACGTAGCGATCGCCGGGGGGCGGATCGCCGCCGTCGCCGCGGACATCGACCCCGCGCTGGCCCGGCAGACGATCGACGCCGGCGGCCGGATCGTGACGCCGGGGCTGGTCGACCTCCACACCCACGTCTACTGGGGCGCCACCTACTGGGGGATCGAGGCCGACCCGGTCGCGGCGCGGACCGGCGTCACCACCTGGCTCGACGTCGGCAGCGCCGGCGCCTACTCCTTCCCCGGCTTCCGGGAGTGGATCGCCGAGCGGAGCGCTGTCCGCGTCTTCGCCCTCCTGAACCTCTCCTCGATCGGCTTGATCGCCCCGACCTGGGAGTTCGCCAACCCCGACTACTGCGACATCGGGCTGGCCGAGCAGATCGTGGCGGCCAACCGCGACGTGATCCTCGGGATCAAGGCCCGGATCGACCGCAACACCACCCGTGGCGTCGGCATCCGCGCCCTGGAGTTGGCGCGGGAGCTGGCCGACAAGGTCGACCTCCCGCTGATGACCCACATCGGCTTCGGACCGCCGAGCCTGGACGAGGTGGTGCCGCTCCTGCGCCCGGGCGACATCCTGACCCACTGCTGCACCGGCGGCGACATGAAGATCGTCGGCGACGACGGGCTGACCCGGGCCGACATCCTCGGTTTGCGCGAGCGCGGCCTGATCCTCGACGTCGGCCACGGCACCGGCTCCTTCTCGTTCGCCTCGGCCGAGGCGATGCTGGAGCAGGGGGTGTTGCCGGACGTGATCTCGTCGGACATCCACCAGCTCGCCGTGCAGGGGCCGATGTTCGACCTGCCGACGACCCTCTCGAAGTTCCTCGCCCTGGGGATGACGGTCGAGCAGGTCGTCGAGCGAGCGACGAGTCGTCCCGCTGCCGCGATGCGCCGGCCGGATCTCGGCAGCCTCCGCCCCGGCAGTGCCGCCGACGTCGCGCTGTTCGAGTTGGTCGAGGGTGACTACACCTTCCACGACGTCCAGATGATCCCTCGCCGCGGCACCCAGCGCCTGGTCAACACCCTGACCCTGGTCGACGGCGAGCCCCTCGAGCGGAGCGAGGAGCGGCCGTTGCAGCCGTGGGCCGTGCTGCCGGAGCACCAGCGGGCGGCGATTTCGGTGGCGACTGGGGAGTAGGAGTGGCTCGGCGGCCACGTGGGCCGAGACAAGGCGCACCGGCGCGAGCACCGACGCAAACGGTTGCCGTGGCATTAGCGTTGACGGTCGGCATGGTCGGTGCCGGGGGCGTCGAGGCTCAGGAAACGCCGACTCCGGCGGCGGACGAGTCGGTGACCACCCAGCCGGTGGATGTGCAACCCCGCGACGAGGGGTTCGACGACTGGGGCCTGCTGGGGCTGCGGGGGCTGGCTGGGTTGGCCCGTCTGCGGCGCCCGCCTGCACAGCCGGTCGTGGTCAAGGAACGAGTCACCGAGACCGAAACCCGCCGCCCGTAACCGATTCGGGGCGGAAGTCGTGGCTTCGCTCTCGCCGAGCCGGTCGACGTCAGGCCGGCCATGAAGCGTCAGCGATCGGTGCCCGGGTTTGCCAAGTGCCGCAACGTTGCCCCTTGGGCGGTCATGAACCGCTCGGCCATGGCGCTCGTGCGCTCCGCCTCCGCTTTGTCGAACGGGTCGCGGGCGCGCCCCGCCATGGCCTGCATCGCGAAGCGGACGCCGCGCATGTAGACGCCGAGGTCGGTCAGCTTCATCGCCCGCGGCCCCGGGCTGGGAGCGGAGTGAGGCACCGGCTCCAGCGGGGCCGCGATCGGCTCGAGGTCGAGTCCATCGAGGGCCGTCAGGGTCTCGTCGTCGTTCGGCCGGTCCATGAAGTCGACGCCGACGTGGCGGTACGCCTCTCGCCCGTCGGGGGCGACCACGACGATGGCAGGCTTGGCCATCCTGCCCGCGTCGTCCCAGAGCCCGTAGGGTCTGATCGCCCCCTCACCGTCGGGGTCGGCGAGGATCGGGAAGGGCAGCGCCAGCTTCTCGGCCATCGCCGCGTTCTGCCCCGGCGGATCGATCACCACCGCCGCGACCGTCGCCCCGCGCCGCAGGTACTCGCCGTACTCGCGCGCCATCACGGCCAACTGGCCGTTGCAGTACGGTCACCAGTCCCCGCGGTAGAAGACGAGGACGACCGCGCCGCGCCGGAGCGCATCCCCGAGCCGCCACGGCTGCCCGCTCTGGTCCGTCAGTTCGAAATCCCGCACGAGATGGTCCCTCCCCGCTCTCGCCGTCGCCGAACCATCGAGTCACGCAGCCGGACCGCGAGCGGCCTGCCACGGCACCGGGCAGCCGTCGGGGCCGCAGATCCCGGCGGCGACCTCGGCCGCCCGTTCCTCCCGCAGTTGCCCCTGCTGCCACCCGAAATCGATCTCCGGGTGGAACCGCTCGGGGTGCTCGGCGGCCCAGATCTGCTTGCGGATCGTCAGGTTCTCTGGGTCGAGCCGGAGCGCCTCCCGGCAGGCGGCGACCGCCTCCAGCCGCCGCCCGGCTTCGTCCAGGCGCCGCCCCAGGCGAAGTTTGGCCGCGACCTGTTCTCGCGCCTCCGGAGCGAGTTCGTACGGGACCTCAGGGGTCGGCGAGGCGCCTGGATCGGCGCCGGCAAGAAACCGCTCGACCGCCGCCACGTCATCCTGGTTGTCGATCGAGAAGCCGCCGAACTTGGCGTAGCGAACGACGCCCGCCTCGTCGACGAGCACCCCGTTCGGCACCACCTTGAAGCCGAACCGCTCGCCGGTGAGGCCTCGCTCGTCGACGAGGGTCGGGAACTCGGCGCCGGCCGCGGCCACGAACGGGTGGGCCGCCACCGTCCCGAGGTGCTCAAGCGCGATCGAGACCAGCTCGAACGACTCGGACCGGTGCGCCGCGTAGAAGCGTTGCCACCCGGGCAACTGGTCGCGGCAGCGTCACCAGGATCCCCAGAAGAAGAGCAGCAGCTTCCTGCCTCGCTGGTCCGCCAGGGCCAACTCGCCGCCGTCGAGACGGGGCAGGAGCAGGTCGGGCAGCAGCGTCCCAACGGCGCCGGTCGTCTCGTTCATCGGGGATGCCTCCTCGTACGGTCCCGCCCGGTCCCGGACCCGCGTCGGCCCAGCTCGACCTGTAGTCCCGGCAACGCAACGCACCGGATCACTCCGTACCACCTGGAAAGCAGCTTACCATGGGAAAGCGAAACACCGACCATTGGACGCCGGCCGCTGGCTAGCCACCGACCAAGGCTGGGCGCGGATCGGCCGCGGGTGCCGACTACCCCGCCCTCGCCCCAGCGGCGACGGGTGCCCGGCGGCGAAGGCCCCGAACCTGCCATCCGGTTCCCTCGGAGCAACGACGACATCGTGCCAATGGGACCAGCGACCGGTTGCCGCAGCACCGTCGCCCGGACGATGATGGGGGACGAGGGGGGGGCGGAGCATGGCCAACCAGAACCCAAGGGGGTGCGGCCTGCTGGCCCTCGTGGCGCTCGTCGCCGTGGTGGCGTTCCTGGGGGGGCGGGCGTCGGTCTCGTGGCCGGGGGAACCGGCCCCACCCGGCGCCGGCGGCGAGGTCGCTCCCGCGATCGTCGCGCCGACCCCCACGCCGACGCCGTTGCCGACGCCGCGGGCCGTCTCCATTCCTCGTGCCACGCCGGCCCCGATCTCGACTTCCGAGACCATCCCGACGGCCAGCCCGGCCCGACGACCGGCCCGGACGCGGGTGCCGGACCGAGTGGAGGCGCCACCGGTCCCGACAACTGCCGATGCGCCAGCGCCGCCAGGGCCCGGCTGCGACCCGTCCTATCCGACCGTCTGCATCCCGCCGCCGCCGCCCGACGCCGACTGCAGCATCACCACCGAGCGCAGCTTCGAGGTCCGGCCGCCCGACCCGCACGGGCTCGACAGCGACGGCAACGGGATCGGCTGCGAACCGATCCGCTCCGTGCCGGGTCAACCCCCGGCAATCGTCGCCCCGTTCGGCCCTCCCGGCAGCGGCGGGGTGGCAGAGCGCGGGTGGTAGGAACCGGCACCGCAACCTCGGCGAGACCGGTCAGAGGCCGATCGCGCGGTGCCCCTTGGGCGATCGCCGTGATTCCTGCACGCCGGTTGCGGCGGCTGTTCCACCCGCGAGAGCGCCGGTTCGTCACGCCCGTCATCGACGGCCATCAGCCCCTGGACCTGGCGTGTTCCGTCTCCGCAAACCCGGATTCTGGCGGTTGCATCCGACCTTGAAAGTCCCGGCACGGCTTGTGCGCTGGACTACGGCGACCACCGGGCGCAGGAAGTCGCGTCGCGGGGGCGCTCTAAGCGCACACCGGGAGCGACGAGTACGACGTCCCGGCACAACACATTCGGAGGGTGAGCCGATGTCCGAGCAATCGTCGAGCGGTACGACCAACTCCGGCGCCTCGTCCGCGTCGGCCAGCGGCGGCAGCATGTCGGGAACCGGGGCCGAAAGCCTGACGGAACAAGGGAAAGAGGCGGCCGGTCAGATCCAGGAGCAGGCGGGGCGGCTGGTCGACCTGGCCCGCGAGCAGGTATCGACGCGGCTGGTCTCGCAGAAGGAGCGGGCGGCCGGGGGGGTCGATACGGTCGCCCTGGTCCTCCAGCAGGTGGCGCAGCAGTTCCGCCAGCAAGACCAGGGAACGGTCGCCCAGTACGTCGATTCCGCGGCCAACCAGGTCGGGGAGTTGGCTTCGACCCTCCGCGAGCAGGACATCGACCAGTTGGTGCGGACCGTCGGCCAGTATGCCCGGCGGCAGCCGGCCCCCTTCCTGGCCGCCACCTTCGCCCTCGGGTTCCTCGGCACGCGCTTCTTCAAGAGCTCCTCGCAGCCGGAGCAGGGATCGCAAGGCCTGCATGGCTACCCGTCGTCGGCCGCGTGGGCCGATCGGTTCGAGTCCGGTTCGACCGCGACCGGCGGCTACGGCAGCGGAGGGTACGGCACCGGCGGCTACGCCTCGGGCGGGTCCTACGGCGCCGGGTTTGCCTCGACCGGCACCGAAGGCGACCTCGGCTACGGCTCCTCCTCGCTCCCGACCTCCGGGACCGACATGGCCGGGGCGGACCTGATCGGAGTGGACGTGACCGAGACCGATCTTTCCGGCACCGGGACGAGCGGGACGGGTCTCGCCGGAACATCGGGCACGGGGTTGACCGACGACCTGACCTCCTCGACCGACCGTGACGCGGGGGCGAGGGGGCGGTAATGGCGCAACCCCGCGACGACCGCTCCCTCGGGGAACTCCTCTCCGAACTCGTCCAGGAGTCCAGCACCCTGGTCCGCCAGGAGGTGCGACTGGCGAAGGCCGAGCTGAGCCAGAACGCCGCCGAGGCCGGCCGCGGGATCGCGTCCATGGTCGTCGGGGGGGCCGTCATCTACGCCGGGCTCCTGGCGATCATCGCCGCCGCGATCCTGGCACTGGGTCAGGCGGGCTTGCCTTGGTGGCTGGCGGCCCTTGTCGTCGGGGTGGTGGTTGCCGCCGTCGGCTACCTGCTGGTGTCCCGCGCCCGCGCCGCCTTGAAGGGGGCCAACCTCGCACCGACCCAAACCGTCGAGACGTTGAAGGAGGACAAGGAGTGGGCGAAAGAACAGGTAGCGTAGGGGGGGCGGGGACGGCCTCCTCGGACCCCGATGCGATCGTCGTCGAGATCGAGCAGACGCGGACCGAGATGAGCAGCACGATCGAGGCCATCCAGGATCGCCTCGATCCGGAGCGGTTGACGGACCAGGCGGTTGGCGCGGCCACGGAGGTGACCGAGCAGGCGCGCGACGCGGCCAAAGAAGTGGCCGAGTTCGCAATCAACGAAGCCAAGGCGGCGGTTCAAGAGCTGGCCGAGCAGGCCAGAACAGCGGTCCGTGGCGCGACCGTCGGGAGGGTGGAACAGATGGCGGCCAACACGCGCGATACGGCCCAGTACGTTGCGGCCAACACGCGAGACAGGGCCGAGCACGTGCGGGCCGATCTCCTCACCACCGTCAAGCAGAACCCGATCCCGGCGGCCTTGGCAGCGATCGGCCTGAGTTGGCTGTGGACCCATCGCTCCGGTTCGTCCGGTCCCAGCTACCGGTCCAACGTCGGCTCCGGCTCCGGCCAGGACCAGCAGTACCGGTTCTCCTCCGGCGGCCAGTCCGGTCAGTGGGACTACCGGTCGGACTACGCCGCCACCGGCGGCCAGTCCGGCTGGAACCAGGGGACGGGCGGGCAGTCGGTCGGCCAGAACGCCGGCCAGGCGGTGGGCCAAGCCCAGCAAGCGGTGGGCCAAGCGGTCGGGCAGGCGCAAGACGCGGCGGGCCAAGCCGTGCAGCAGGCCGGGCAGGCGGTCGGGCAGGTGCAAGACGCGGCCGGGCAGGTCGTTGGCCAGGTGCAACAGACGGCCGGGCAGGTCGGGCACCAGGCCAAGGGCGCGTTCTGGCAGTTGCTCGATTCCAACCCGCTCGCGGTCGGCGCCCTCGGTGCCGTCGTCGGTGGGGTGACGGCCCTCATGCTCCCCGAAACCCAAAAAGAGAACCAACTCCTGGGCGAAGCGCGGGACCGCGTCATGGACCGTGTCCAGCAAGTCGCCGGCGATGCGGTCGACAAGGTTCAGCACGTCGCAGAGGAGGTCGGGGAGACCGCCGCCAAGGAGGCCAGGTACCAGGGCCTGGCCACGGACGGCGGGAGCGGCGGCTCGACGTCGTAGCACCGTCCCGCCGACCCCCAACCCTGGGATCGCGCGACCCCGGCTCCCGTGAGGGAGCCGGGGTCGTTTGGCGTCCGGTGGTCTCGGCAACGTCGTGCCCTCCCCGAGACCTCGGTCGACCAGAGGCAGCAACCGGCCCAAGGATCCCCACGGCGACGTGTTCTCCCCGCGAACGGACGCCCCTTCTCCGCCGACGAGTTCCATGCCGCCGATTGACCTGGCGGCTCGCGTACGGTACTATTGCATCCTGGTACTAGAACAAGTTTTCTAGTCTAGGTGGACGACGCTGAACGGCAGCCCGACCCCCTGGGGCGGCGGGTAGGAGAGGACGGCACTCCCCATGGTGGAACGCGAACGCGCGGTAGACCTGGCCATCGCCCAGATCGAGCGCCAGTTCGGCAAGGGCTCGATCATGAAGATGAAGCCGGGGGAGGTCAACCCGTTCCAGGTCGACGCCATCCCGACCGGCAGCATCGCGCTCGACCTCGCGCTCGGCATCGGCGGCGTCCCCCGCGGCCGGATCGTCGAGATCTACGGTCCGGAGTCGTCGGGCAAGACGACGCTGGCGCTGCACATCATCGCCGAGGCCCAGAAGATGGGCGGGATGGCCGCCATCGTCGATGCCGAGCACGCCCTCGACCCGATCTACGCCGGCAAGCTCGGGGTCGACCTTGAGGAACTGCTGATCTCCCAGCCGGACACCGGCGAGCAGGCGCTGGAGATCGCCGAGACGCTGGTCCGCTCCGCCGCCCTCGACATCGTGGTCATCGACTCGGTCGCCGCGCTGGTGCCGAAGGCCGAGATCGAGGGCGACATGGGCGACTCCCACGTCGGCCTCCAGGCCCGGCTGATGAGCCAGGCGCTGCGCAAGCTGACCGGGGCGATCAGCCGCTCCAATACCTGCGTCATCTTCATCAACCAGTTGCGAATGAAGATCGGCGTCATGTTCGGCAGCCCGGAGACGACGACCGGCGGCAACGCCCTCAAGTTCTACGCCTCGGTCCGGCTCGACATCCGCCGCATCGAGACGATCAAGACCGGCACCGACGCGGTCGGTTCGCGGGTCCGGGTCAAGGTCGTCAAGAACAAGGTGGCGCCGCCCTTCCGCCAGGCCGAGTTCGACATCATGTACAACCAGGGCATCTCCGTCGCCGGCAGCGTCCTCGACGTCGGCACCGACCTCGGCATCGTCCGCAAGAGCGGCGCCTGGTTCTATCTGGAGGAGGAGCGGCTCGGCCAGGGCCGGGAGAACACCAAGGAGTTCCTCAGGCACAACCCGGATGTGCTGGAGACGATCCGCTCCCGGATCAAGGCGACCTCACCCGAGCTGAGCGGCCGGATCGCCTTCGACGGCGGCAGCGACGGCCTGAGCGAGGACGAAGCCGAGCTGTAGGGCGGCCGGCACGACCCCTCACCCCCAACCCGGCCCTGGGACCCGCGTCCATCGCGGTCCGCGGTCCCTCGCCCCCAACCCCCTCTCCCGCCACGGCGGGAGAGGGGGTTCTTTTGTCCGCCCATGGTCTACCCTGCGATGTAACACCCGATCGTCCACCCGGTACCCCATCTCTGCCGCCGCCGGGCAAAAAAACTCGTCCGTCGGTCAGGAGCCCTACGTGCCCGACCACCCCCTGCCGCTCCCCCAGGACCTCGGCGGCGGCCTCCGACTCCGCTCGGCGACCCCGGCCGACGCCGACGCCCTGGTCGCCTTCAACGGCGATGTCCACGCCGACGCCCCGGGACAGCCCGACGCCGCAATGGCGTCCTGGACTCGGGACCTCCTGACGCGGTCCCACCCCACGTTCCGCCCCGACCTGTTCACGATCGTCGAGGAGACCGGCTCCGGGCGGATCATCTCGTCGCTCAACCTCATCCCCCAGACGTGGACCTACCGCGGGATCGAGCTCGGGGTCGGCCGGATCGAACTGGTGGGCACCCACCCCGAGTTCCGCCGGCGCGGCCTCGTCCGCCGCCAGATGGAGGTCGCCCACGGCTGGAGCCAAGGGCTCGGCCACCTGCTCCAGGGCATCACCGGCATCCCCTGGTACTACCGGCGGTTCGGCTACGCGCTCGCACTCGATCTCGGCGGCGCCCGGGTCGTCCCCGTGACCGGACTCCCGGCCGCCCCCTCCGGCGACCCCGAGCCCTACCTGCTCCGTCCGGCGACGACGGACGACATCCCGCTGCTGCTCCGTGCCGACGATCACGGTCGGCGGCGCTCGTTGCTGAGCAGCGTCCGCGACGCGTCCTGGTGGCGCTACGAGATCGCCGGCCGCAGCGGGGCCATCGCCGAGTGGAACCGGCTCTGGGTCGTCGAGCCGACTACAGGGGAGGGCAAGGAGGGTGGCGAAGGAGCAGGGACGGACGCTGGGCCCGGGGCCCGAGTTGGGTCGGCCATCGGCTACGTCGCCGTCGATTCGGAGCTCCGTAGCGGTAGCTTGCTGGTGTCGGCCTGCGAGACCGAGGCCGGGGCGTCCTGGATCGCGCTCGCCCCGTCGCTCCTGCGCGCCCTCCGGGCAACCGGGGACCGGTATGCGACGGCAGCCGACCGGGCGGCTCGCGCGGGCGTTGCACACTCCTCGCCGGAGATCCTGGCACCGTCGCCCGACGGGTCCGCCGTCGCCGGCGTCACCGACCCGGCCGGGGCGGGCCTGGAGGACGCGACGTGCGATCGGCTCGTGCTCCGCCTCGGCGCGGAGCATCCTCTCTACGATGCGTTGCCGAGCCGGATGCGGGACGAGCGCTCGCCGTACGCGTGGTACGTCCGGGTGGCCGATCTCCCTGCCCTGCTCCGCCACGTCGCTCCCGTGCTCGATGCCAACCTCGCCAGGTCAGCCGCGGCCGGGTACACCGGCGAGTTGCGCCTCTGGTTCTTCACCTCGGGCCTCCGGCTCGGGTTCGCTGCCGGACGGCTAGTCGAGGCAGCGGCGTGGCCCGAGGGGACGCCAGAGGAAGCCGGCGCAACCTTCCCCCCGCTGACCTTCCTCCACCTCGTCTTCGGACACCGCACGCTGGCCGACCTGGAGTACGCCTTCGCGGACTGCCACGCCGCCAACGACGAGGCGCGGGCGGTACTCGAGGCGCTCTTCCCGAAGCGCCCGTCGTTCGTCGCGCCGCTGGGTTGAGACGAGGTTCGGACTCAGCCGCTCATCCAGGCCGAAGTTCCATCACTCCCAGCCCCTCTCCCGATGCCCGGTTGACAGCGGAAGGCTCCGAGAAGGACCCCCTGACCCGCGTCTCCCCCCACCCTCGGACCCCATCCTCCGCCATCCTCCCGCACCGCCGCCGCGTCGCCGGAGGATGGGGGTGCCGCGCCACCGCGGCCGCTCCCCGGACCCCGATCGCCCGCTGCGGTGGGGCGATTCCGCCCGCACCCACGCCGATTGGGCGGCCCCTCTGGTCCCGACCACCGTCCGCCGCCGCCGCGTCCCCGGCAGGGCCGCGGTTGCGGGAGGATGGTGCCGGCCTATGGTCGCCGCCCGCGCCGCCACCCCCGGCCGGCCCATCCGGACCCCGGTCGCCCGCGTCACCCCCCGACCGCCAAAGCGAGGCCCCGCCCCCGCGCGCCGAAAGCGGGTCCCCGAGTCGGGGCGGGGGGCCGGTTCCTCGCCGATGGTCGACACCTCCCAATTCTCAGGCTCCGGCAGGAGCGGGGGAGAACGCCGAGTCGGGCTCAACTCGCCCAGCCCGCCTCCACCTCCAGCCGGGCCGGGATCGCGCTCTCGCGGCTGCCGAGCGCCTGGCCGGCGTCCGGCGTACCGCGGACGACGAAGGTGACGACGCCGTCGGCGGCGACGGTGCCGGAGACGTCGAAGACCGCCTCCGAGCCGGGCCAGATCGGCGTCGCCGCCGCCTGGGCGCCGGTCGCGTCGACGGCCGGCCAATCGCCGCCCGGTGCCGCGCCGGAGGTCAGCCCCGCCTCGTCAACCCAGACGCCCGGCAGCGCGCCGACCGAGAGCGGCCCCCCGAACCCGATCGCCCCAACGAGGACTAGCCGCGCCGAGACGAGGCTACCCGGGGCGAGCCCCTCGACCTGGAAGGTGAGGTAGGCCACGGCGCCGTCCGGCCCGCCGACCGGGAGCACCGAGACCTGCATCGGCTCCTGCGCCCGCGCCGGGTCCGAGGTCCAGACGCTGGTGTCTGAGGCCGGCAGGAAAACGCGCGTCTCGACCGGCGCCGGCGCGGCCGGTAAGGGAGTCGGCGCCGGGGTCGCTTCGACCGGCGGGGTGGTTGGCGTCAGTTCCGGCGAGGCTTCTACTGGAGCCGCCGGCAGCGCGGTCGGTTCGGGCGTTGCCTCGACCGGGGTTTCGACATCATCAGTCGGAGCCGCCGTCTCCGCTGGCGTCGCCTCGGCCGGGATCGGAGGCGCGTTGGTCGGCGCGGACGGGCCTGCCGGCTCGCTTGGTGCGGCTGCTGGTCCGGCTGGAACAGCTCCTTCACCCGGCGCCTGCTCGTTCGCGGCTAGTTCACCGCCCGCGGCCGAATCGACGGGTCCCGTCGCGAGCGGTGTCGGTTCGTCCGCCCGGCCGAGATCGCTCGTCGTCGGTTCGTCCGATGTCGGGGATTCGGTATCGGTGGGCTCGGTTGACTCCTGGCCGGCAGGGTCGATGGGTTCCGTGGATTGCCCGCCGGCTTGCTCGCCCAGCGGCTCCTGCTCGACCGACTCCGAGGTGGCCGGGACGGGAGCGACCGCGGCTGCCACGGGAGCCTCCTCGGTGACCGCCGTCGGCGCGGCCTCTGGGTTGGCCCCATCGTCGTTTCGGCGCCGGTCCGCTCCGGAACCATCACCGCCGCGGACCTCCCCGCCGCGAACATCGCCGCTGCCGCCGAGCTCCTCATCGTCGCGGCCGTCGTCGCCCGAGCGTCGATCGGCTCCGCGGTCGTCGCGGTTGTTGCGTCCTTGCTCCCCGTCGTCCTCCTGTACCGGCCCGGCCGCGGTCGACGGCCCGCCGCTGAGCACGGGCTCGGACGCCGGATCGACATCCGGGGCCGGGTTTATGGCCTCGCCAAGGTCGGCATCGCCGCCAGACTCGGAGCCGGCGTTCGTCTCGACCTCCGACGGTTCAACCAGGGACGCCTCCCCGGCCTCCGGCGCCCCGGCAGTTTCCGGAGCCCCACCCGATTCACTTGCCCCACCGGGAGCCTGATCGTCGGGCGTCTCCGTCTCGCCGCCCGTTCCCGGAGATCCTCCCGCCTCGGATGGGGCCACCCCATCGGTCGACCCTGCGTCCGCAGCGTCCGATGGGCCATCGGGATCGCGGGGATCGGCGTCGGCCTTGGGTCGGTCGTCCGCCGTCGGCTTGGGATCGCCCTCAGAGGTGTCCGATCCGGTCGGAGGGGTTTCCTCCGCGCGCTTGCGCTCTTCGGCCGGGGTCGGTTCCAGCTCGGTCGGCGGCGGGATGGCTCCCGTAATGAGGCCATCGAGGTTCGGGGCCGCCGGGACCGGCGGGGGCAGGACGATCCCGCCGACGGTCGGGGGGCGCGCCTCGGGCTGGGGCAGCCTGGCCACGAGCCGCGGCGGCAGCGGCGGGCCATCGTGCTGACCCGACGCCCCGCCGTCGCCGACGGTCGAAGTGCCCGCGTCAAGACCTACCCCGCCGGTGGCATCGTCGCCGATCGACGCGGAGTCGGCGTCACTCGCCGGCTCGACCGTGGCCTCCTCGCCGACTGTCTGCTGCTCGCGCTCGATGGCTCCTCGCTCGGTCGGCCGGAAGCCGCGGAGATCCTGCGCCCGGTCGTCGGACGATGCGGCGCCATCGGTCCGGTTGGATGGGGAAGCGTCTTCACTGAGGTCAGATGGCGCCGCACCGTTGGCCTCGCCCGCGACACTTTCGGCGCTCGTCGCCGACCCGCCATCGCGCCCGGCGCTAGCGCCTCCGGGAGGACCGTCGGAGCGGCCGCCGTTCGCCGTGGTCGGAGCACCCTGGTCGGTCATTGGCAACCCGACACCGTCGGCCGCCGCACTCGACTCGTCGGTCGCCGTCGACGGTGCCGCGTTGTCGACCAGCGGCACGTCCGCGTTGTTCGTCTCGGCCGCTCGCCGCTCGTCGGAGTCGAGGCGTGCCGCGCTGCTGACCTTGCCGTTGTCGCGTCGCACCGCCTCCGCGGTGACATCGGCAGCCGCATCGGCGCCACGCTCCGATCTCACACGTTCATCCTCGCGCGGAGCGGGGGCCGAGTTCGCCGATGCATCGGACCGGGCATCGCCCGAAGCGCGAGGCTTCTCGGTTCGGTCCGCTCTGTCGCGGCCGGACCCGTCGTCATCGGCCACCGGCGTCGCCGGCTCGGGCGAGGCAGCGGGTGTCGCCTCCTGTGACTGGTCGATCGCGCCGCCGCAGACGCGGGCGGCCTGGTCCGGGTCCTCGCCGGAGAGCCAAAGCATCGTCGCCTCGACCTCGGCGATGCCGACGGCGAGGTCGAGCCCGATGTCCTGCCAGGTCCGGTTGGAGAGGTCCAGCGCCGCCCGGTTGCCGACGACGTAGCCCTTGTTGGAGATGCCGACCCCGTCCGGCGAGCGGCCGTAGCCGACATCCAGCCCATCCTGCGCCGCCTCCGCGGCGGGGTAGCCTTGGGCTAGCCGACTGGTCGCGCCGGGCAGCCGGTTGAGCGCCCGCTCGGCGGTCGGGTTCCACCAGTCGTCGAGGGTAAACCACGGCCCGGTTTCCAGCACCGGGGCCACGGCGCAGGCGCCCGTCTCCGGGTTGGCGACCCGGACGAAGCACTCGTCGCCGCACTCGATCCGGGTGCCGAACAGCTCGTCATCCACCCCCGGTTCCAGCCAGGGGCAGGAGGTGTTGGTGCAGGCCGGCAGGGCGACGAGGCGGTCCTCGGCGTCGATGATCTCGCCGCTGGAGGTCGTGCCGCCGATCAGACCGAGCACCGTCGAGGTCACCCGGAACGTGCCGGGGGCCGGCATCCGTCCCTCGCCGGCTGTCTCCAGCGCGGTTTCGCCCTCGCCGTCGAGGCGGAAGGCGCCGAGGGCGCGGACGCCCGTCTCGGCCCCGACGCCGATCAGGTCGTAGAGACCGGCTTCCTCCTCGGGCGCCGGAAAGGTGAAGGTGGCGCTCCCGTTGGCGTCGGTCTCGGCCGATCCCAGGGCGGGGTCGCCCTCGCCGCTGCGGCTGAGATCCAGCGGTTCGTCGTCGCCGAAGCCGCGGAGCGTCACCTCGACCTCGGTGCCGGGCGGAGCGACTGCCGGCTCGGCCACGATCGAGGGGATCACCTCGACCGAGCCCTCGGCTTCCACGCGAGAGGCCCGGCCCTGGGCCACCACCGGGTGGTCGCCGGCGGGCGCCGCCGGGATCGGGACCGAGACGGTGAAGGCGCCGCCCTCGTTGGCGGTCGCCTTGGCGACGAGCGGCCCGGTGGCGCCGTCCCAGAAGAGACGGATCTCCTCGCCCGGCGCGAAGCCGGAACCATTGGTGGTGAGCAGGGTGCCGACGGTCGCCCGAGCCGCGGCAAGGTTGAGCGTCGTCGGTCCGACCGCCTGGGCGAGGTCGACCGGAGTTGCCTCGGCGTTCGCACCCGGGGTCGGGGCCGTGTCGTCGCCGACCGTCAGCGTCCGGGCCGGCGAGAGCGGGCTTTCGCCGGCGTCGTTGCGCGCCTTGACCTGCCAGGTATAGGTGCCGGTTGGGAGGTCGCCCGGGTCCCATCGGGTACGGGCGACCCACGGTCCGGTGCGGTCGCCGCCGTCGAGCACCACCTGGTACTCGGCCGCGTCCAGCACCGGCTCCCAGACGAACGCATCCAGGTCCGACCGCCGCTCGACCGTGACGCCGTCGGCCGGGGCGACCGGAACGGGCGCCTCCGGCGTGGCGGCCGGCGCAGCCGGTGCGTTCGACGAGGCGAGAACGGCGTTCAGGTGCTGGTTCCGCTCGCGCTCGGGCAAGGCCGGGAACGCCCGGCCTTCCAGGGGGTGGTCGCCGTCGAACGGCACGGCGATCCGGCTCCAGTTGCCGCCGTCCTCCGTTTTCCAGACCGTCAGGTGGATGTGGGGGGTGCCGCCGTTGCCGCCACCGCCGGGGCCGCTGACGTGGCCGACCCGCTGGCCGGCGCGCAGTTCGTCGCCGGCGGCGATGCCGCGGGCCAGGTCGACGTGGTAGAAGGCGACCGCGTAGCCGTCGCCGAGGTCGATCGAGAGCCCGCCGTAGGCGGGGTCGACCCAGCGGACGAGGCCGGAGGCGGGGGAGAGGACCGGCTGCCCGGCTTCCTCGCCGTCGACGCGCCGCAGGTCAAAGGAGTACTTGTACTGCCAGCCGTCGTCGCAGCGGCTGCTCTGAGAGATCTCGTCCTTGCCGGTCCTGGGGTCGCAGTTGTAGTGGGACCAGCCTTCGTCGGGCGAAGTGTTGTAGCCCTGGGAGACGAACCACTCGGCGCCGGCCTCGAACGGCAGCAGGATGCCGCCGTGCTGGGCGCGGGCGGCGGGCGCGGCCGGAGAAGGGAGGAGGGGCAGGAGCAGGGCGAACGCCAGCGCCACTGCCCATGCCGCTAGCCGCCCGCTCTGCGCCCGAGCTCCAAATTGCCCCATCCCGCCGGTTCCTCCCCGCTCGCGCCGCGCCGCCGGCCCCTCGTCGACCGGCTTCCCCCAATGCCGCGGTGGGGAATGGTCGTGGCGAGGCAATGCCGATGGCTGGCGCAGACGCCCGTCCCACCTCCACGCTAGCGGGGCGGCGGGACGGATGCAATGGCCAGGAAGTCACAACGATGGGAACGGAGCGGAAGATCCGTATTCGACGGGAGTCAATACGAGAAAACTCTGAACATCGTGAGGCAATACATACGAAACGCACCGCCGTCACCCATGACGCGCACGGTGACACCAGTCGCCCACTCCGAAGGGCGGTGACGTCTTCGTCGCAGCCGTCGACCCCGGCAGACGGGGCGGTACGTCCCGGGAACGCGCGGCGGCTGCGCGCGGTTCCGCGCCGCCGGAACGTACCCCAATCCGTTCGGCCCCCCCGACTTGCCGACTTGCCGGCTTGCCGACTACCGTTGCGCGATGGAACTCCTGGGCGAGAGTTGGGCCTACGTCGGCGAGAACCGGGAGCGCTTCGTGGAGGCGCTCGCCGTCCACCTGCGCCTCAGCCTGACGGCGCTGGGGCTGGCAATCGCCATCTTCTTCCCGCTCGGGGTGCTCGTCTCGCGGGGGGGCACCTGGGCGAACGGGATCCTGGCCGGGGTGGCGGCGGCGCGGGTCATCCCCAGCCTCGCCGTCCTCTTCCTGCTGCTGCCGATCCTGGGCTTGGGCGAGGCGCCGGCCCTGGTGGCCCTGACCCTGCTGGCCGGACCGCCGCTGGTGCTCAACACCGACGCGGGGCTCCGCGCCGTCGACCCCGCCGTGCTCGAGGCCGCCCGCGGCCTCGGCCTCGGCCGTTTCCGCCTCTTCCGGACGGTTCACCTGCCGCTCGCCCTGCCGGTCGTCATCGCCGGCGTCCGCTCGGCCTCGATCGAGGTAATCGGCAGCGCCACCCTGGCCGCCTTCATCGGCGCCGGCGGCCTCGGCCAATTCATCACCAGCGGCCTAACCCTGCTCGACGAGCGGCTGCTGCTGGTCGGGGCGGTCCCGGTCACCCTGCTGGCGCTCTTCTCCGAAGGGGTGCTCGGCGGTCTGGAGCGGCGGCTGACGCCGCCCGGCGCGGCGAGCGAGGGGTAGGGGAGGGAGTCGGGCCGACTCAGTCGGCCACGCTTTTCTGGCCGACGACCCGGCTCGGCCTGACCCGGACCAGCAATTCGCCGGGGACCCCGTTGCGCGCCCCGTACGCCGGCGCCTGTTCCGCCCCCATGTAGCGGGCGGCAATCCGCTCGGCCCAGACCCGGAGCGCGGCCGGGTCGTCGTCGATCGTGGCGGCACCCTCGATCAGGACAAAGGCGAAGGGCGGCGTCTCGTCGTCGACGACCAGCGCCACCCGTCCATCCCGGCGGAGGGAGCGGCCCTTGACCGAGGCGTCGGCGGTGTTGAACACCACGTCGTCGCCGTCGAGGAGGAACCAGACCGGGGCGACGTGCGGCCGCCCATCGGCCCGAACGGTGGCCAGTTTCGCGGTTCTGGTGCCCTGCAAGAGGAAGGCGCGGATCTCGTCGGCGGTCATTCCGGCCATGCGTCCCTCCGGCTCCGGCGACGGGAAACGCCGGCGATGCGTTCGCCGGTCTCCGGCTGACACGCCTTCGACCCGGCGTTCGAGGGGTGCCAACGGCGCCCTGCCCATCCTCGCATGCCGGGGTTGCGCACGTTCGGCAAGCAGGGCACCCGCGGCCGGGTCTTCCCATCTTCACGCACCGGGGTTGTTCGCTGGAGGGATCGTGGCGTCAGCCCGCTGCAGAGGACCAATCCCTCGATCCGGTCTCACGCACGGGTGGCTGATGGGTTGTACGTGTGCGACCGACCGGCCGCGCGGCCCGGTTCCTGCGGACGGTTCGGCGTCGGGTGCCGCGACGGCTGGAGCCTGCAGCAGAAGAAGGCCCCGCCGGCGGGGATGGCTTGTTGGAGGATGCCCGTGATGGCCCGCCTGCTATGATGCGCGAGGCGCACGTACGTTCGCATTGCCCGTGTGTCACGGGTTCCAGAGGCCGGCTCGCGGGCCGGTGCCCAACGGAGGGACGCTCAGGTATGGTTTCACGACGCACGCTCGTCGGCGGCATCGCCGCCGCCCCGCTCGCCACCGCCGTTGGCCGCATCCCGGCCGCGGCGCAGGAGGCAGGGCCGGTCCGGATCGGCTCCAAGAACTTCACCGAACAGCTCATCCTCGGCGAGATGTACGCCCAACTGCTGGAGCAGGCCGGCATCCCGGTCGAACTCAGCCTCAACCTCGGCGGCACCGCCGTCGCCCATGCCGCGCTCGTCGGCGGCGATATCTCCCTCTACCCGGAGTACACCGGCACGGCGCTGACCGAGGTGCTCGAGATCCCGATCGAGTCGGTCCAGGCGACGCCGGTTGCCGAGGGCGCGTCCCAGGCAACCCCCGTCGCCGGCGGCTCCTCCATCGACCAGCTCGTCTACGAGATCGTGAGCCAGGAGTACGCCGACCAGTTCGACCTCGTCTGGCTCGATCAGGTGCCCTTCAACAACACCCAGGCGCTGGCGGTCAAGCGGGCCTTTGCCGAGGAGCGGGGGATCGCCACGATCTCCGACTTGGCCGAGATCGCCGGCGAGCTGACCATCGTCGCCCCATCCGACTTCGTCGACCGGGCCGACGGCCTGGAAGGGTTGCAGTCGTTCTACGGCATGGAGTTCGGCGACGTCCTCGGCGTCGAGCCGGGCATCCGCTACCAGGCGCTGGAGGAGGACCAGGCCCAGGTCGTCCTCGCCTTCGGCACCGACGGCCAGGTGGCCGGGCTCGATCTTGTCCTGCTGGAGGACGACGAGGGGCTGTGGCCGCCCTACCACGTCGCCCCGGTCGTCCGCCAGGACGCCCTCGACGCCTACCCGGAGCTGACCGAGACACTCAACGCGGTCGCGCCGCTGCTGACCGACGAGGCGATGTCGGCGCTGAACTGGCAGGTTGACGGGCCGGAGGGGCTTGAGCCGGACGAGGTATCCCGCGCCTTCCTGGAGGAGAACGGGCTGCTGTCGTAGCGGTCCTGGCCGGCGTCGCGGTCTTCCGTGACGCCGGCTGGCGTCCGCCAGTCAACCGGGGCGGGCAAAGTCCGGCGGCAGCGCGTATCCGGGGTAGCGGCGCGACAGCTCGGCCGAAGAGAGGTCCTCGTGGACCAGCCCATGCTCCCGGCAGGAGGCGAGCGAGCCGGCGAAGACGGGGTCCTCCGGGGCGGCGGCGTCGACGGTGCCGGT
>CADCWF010000193.1 GCA_902806345.1 uncultured Thermomicrobiales bacterium | reverse complement strand
TCGTGGTTGGTCTCCTCCGCCAGATCGCGTCGGGGCCGACACCGCCGTCCGCCCCGGAATCGACCACCGCGGAGCGTCCGCGCCCCGCCGCCTCCCTTCGGTCGCCGCGCCGCGCCCCTCGGCGGCCGATCATCCCTTGATGGCGCCACCGGCGAGACCGGCCACGACCCACCGCTGCGCCGCCAGGTAGATGAGCACTGGCGGCAGCAGCGCCAGCAGCGAGCCCGCCATCAGCGGCCCCCAGGCGAAGACGTCGCCGACGACGAACTCGGCTAGCCCGATCGGGATCGTCTTCTGCGAGTCGCGCCCGATCAGCAGGAGCGCGAAGAGGAACTCGTTCCAGGAGAGGGTGAAGGTGTAGAGCGCGATGACCGCCAGCGCCGGCAGCGCCAGCGGGATGAAGACCGTCCGCAGCGCCTGCAGCCGGGTCGCGCCGTCGACCAGCGCCGCGTCCTCGAGGTCGGAGGGCACGGTGTTGAAGTAGGAGATGGCGAGCCAGGTCGAGAAGGGGACGGAGAAGATCAGGTAGACGACGATCAGACCGGCCGCCTGGTCCGTCAGCCGGAGGTCGAACGCGACCTGGAAGAGCGGGATGAAGAGCAGCGACGGGGGCACGAGGTACGTCACGATCGTCGCCCGGGCCAGCGCGGTCCGGCCGCGGAACGAGAGCCGGGTGAGCGCGTAGGCGGCGAGCAGGGCGATCGCCATCGCCAGGACCGTCGTGCCGAGCGCGACGAAGAGGCTGTTGCGGAAGTAGGTCAGGAACGGGGTCTGCCGCAGCACCTCGGCGAAGTGCTCGAGGGTCGGGGCCGACGGCCAGAGCGTCACTTGCCGGTAGATGTCCCGGTTCGGCTTGATCGCGGTGGTGACGATCCAGAAGAACGGGAAGAGCGACCAGACCCCGAACAGCGCCAGGCCGGCGGCGATCGCCGGGCCCCGCCAGCGCCCGCTCCGGGAGCCCGGAGCCGAGCCGCCGCCGCGGCGGCCGAGGGTGACCGAGGATGCGTCCACCGCGGCCCCCTTACGCCCGCGCCTCGGCGGAGAGCAGCCGCCGGGTGAGGACGACGATCGCGCCGATGAACAGCGGGAAGAAGAGCACCGAGACGGCCGCCGCCAGCCCGAGTTGGCGGGCGCCGGCGATCCCGATCTCGTAGGCCAGCATCGGGAAGGTCATGGTGGCGTCGACCGGGCCGCCGCGGGTCAGGATGAAGACGAAGTTGATGCTGTTGGCGGTCCAGATCGAGGAGAGCAGCCCGGTGATGACGATGGCCGGGGTGAGACCGGGCAGGGTGATGTCGCGGAAGCGGCGGAGGGCGCCGGCGCCGTCGAGGGCAGCCGCCTCGTACTGCTCGGCCGGGATCGCCTGCATCCCAGCCAGGAAGTTCATCGTGTAGAAGGGCGTGCCCTGCCAGACCGCGACCAGGACCACCGTCCAGAGCGCGATCGCCGGGTCGGCCAGGAACTGGATCAGCGTCTGCTCGCCGAACCAGGCGATCCGGACGTGGTTGACGAGGCCGGCCGCGCTGCCGTCGAGGATCCAGCGCCAGGTCAGGGCGACGATTACGGTCGGCGCCGCCCACGGCAGGAACATCACCGCCCGCGCCAGGCTCCGCAGGGGGAACCGTTCGTTGAGCAGCAGTGCCATCGCCAGGCCGAGGAAAAACTTGGCGACCACGGCGACGCCGGTGTAGACCGCCGTGACCCGAACCGCGTTCCAGAAGGTGGCCGCGTACTGCTCGCCGACGAGCAGCTCGCGGTAGTTCGCCAGGCCGACCCACGTCGCCGGCTCGCCGACCACCTTCCGCTGCAGGCTGAGCGCCAGCCCGGTCAGCAGCGGGTAGGTGACGAGCCCGAGCAGGACGGCGAGCAGCGGCAGGAGGAACGGCCAGGCGATCCGCCAGTCGCGGCCGAGGAGCGCGGTCGCGGCCGGCTTGGGCGTCGACCGCGGGAGGATCTTCATGCCGGCCGGGGTGACGGCCATCGGCGCTCCTCTCCGAGCCGCCGGTTCCCGCCGTTGGGACCGGGTCGCGGCATGGTAGCGCACGGCAGCCGGAGGTGTGCGACCATCGCCGCGGGGGCGCGGCCAACCACGGCGGCCGCGGGCGGCGAGACCCGGCGCCGCGGGATCACGGCGTCGGAGAGGGCGAGCGGATGTTCGTGCAGTTGGCCGAGTACTTCCCTCCCACCCCGGACGCCACCTGGACGCTGGCACGCCAGACGGGCGTCACCCACGCCGTCTCCTCGCTGCCGCTGGCCGGACCCGACGGGGGGCCGTGGGACTTCCTGCCGCTGCTCCGGCTGCAGCAGCGGTTCGCCGACTTCGGCCTGACCCTGGCCGTCATCGAGACCGGCTTCCCTTGGCTCCACCTCGGCAAGCTCGGGCTCCCCGGCCGCGACGAGGAGATCGAGCGGTGCCGGCTGCTGATCCGCAACCTCGGCGCGATCGGCGTCCCGGTCGTCTGCTGGAACTTCATGGCGGTCTTCAACTGGACCCGGACCTCGACCACGGTGCCGAGCCGGGGCGGCGCGTTGGTGACGGGCTACGACCACGCCCTGATGCGCGGCGCCCCGCCGACCGAGGCGGGCGGGGTCTCCGAGGCGCAACTCTGGGAGAGCCTCGCCTACGCCATGGAGCGGATCGTCCCCGTCGCCGAAGAGTCCGGTGTCAAGCTGGCGCTCCACCCGGACGACCCGCCGATCTCCCCGATCCGCGGCGTCGGCCGCATCCTGACCAGCCCCGAGGCGATGCTCCGGGCGATCGACCTCGTGCCGAGCCCACACAACGGCGTCACCTTCTGCCAGGGCACGTTCGCCACGATGGGTGCCGACGTGGTCGCCGAAATTCGCCGCTTTGCCGCCCGCGGGGCGCTCCACTTCGTCCACTTCCGAGACGTCCGGGGCACGCCCGACCGGTTCGTCGAGACGTTCCACGACGACGGCCAGACGGACATGTACGAGGCGATGCGGACCTACGCCGAGGTCGGCTTCGCCGGCCCCGTCCGGCCCGACCACGTGCCGACGATGGCCGGCGAGGACAACCTGCTGCCGGGCTACCAGACCCTCGGCCGCCTCTTCGCCATCGGCTACATCAAGGGGCTGGCCGAGGCGGCCGAGAAGGAAGCGAGCGCCGCGCCGGCCGATTGAAGCGGCATCAAACCGGCCGCGTCGGCTGCAAGGTCCAGGCGGGTGCCCTTCGCGCGCTAGGCGACCGCGCCGGCTGTCTCGCGGTGGGGCGCGTGCGGCAACACCTCGGTGGCGATCAGCTCGACCGTCGCAGCGTCCATGACCCCGAAGATGTGGTGGTCGACGCCCAGCTCGGCCAGGTGGCCGAGGAGGTCAACCGCCACCTCCGGCGTCATCGCCATCGGGTGCGGCTGCCGCGCCACGCTCATCCCGAGCGTCGTCTTCTCGATCGCGTCGTACGGGCGCCCCTCGGTCTCGCAGTGGCCTCGGAGCACGTCGAGCTTGTGGCGGATCGTGGCCATGCCCTCGTCGAAGGTACCGTCCGGGTCCGGGCCGGCGAAAAGGTTGCAGGCGTCGGCGTAGCGGGCGACGAGCCGGAGAGTCTTCTTCTCGCCGCCGCCGCCGATCAGGATCGGCGGGTGGGGCTTCGAGAGCGGCATCGGCAGGCAAAGCGTCTCGGCGAGGTGGTAGTGCTCGCCATCGAACGGCCCGGCCTCACCCGCCCACATCTGGCGGGCGATCTGGAGTGTCTCCTCCAGCCGCTCGAACCGCTTGGCGGTGCTCGGAAAGGGGATGCCCAGACCCAGGTGCTCGCGCTCGAACCAGCCGGCCCCGATGCCCAGATAGGCCCGGCCGCCGGAGAGGACGTCGAGGGTCGTCGCCGTCTTGACCAGCAGTCCGGGGTATCGGTAGGTGTTGCCGGTGACCATCGTCCCGAGCTTGATCCGGCTGGTGATCGCCGCGGCGAACGACAGCGCCGAGTAGCCTTCGAGCATCGGCCGCTCGGCCTCCCCAATCGGCGGAATCTGGAAGAAGTGGTCCATCACCCACAGGGAATCCAACCCCGCGATGTCCGCCGTCCGGACGATGTCGGCGAATGCAGGGCCGATGGCGGCGTCGCCGCCGGGATGATCGAAGATGGGCACCTGGATCCCGATTCGCATGGTGGTCTCCTTTCGCGGCTGCGACCTCGATCCCGACGGGGGCGAGTGCGCCCTCGCCTCGACCGGGCTGCCTGCCCCCCGGCGCTCGCCTCGGGGACGGTGGGCGCGTCAACGGGTGTTGACGTGCGGTAGGATAGAGGCTGCCGCGTGCTTTGTCAACGGTCGTTGACTACAGCCGAGGGCGAGGACCGGGAGGGTGGAGCGGTGGAGCGGAGCGACGAGGGCAGTACGCGGCGGCGACGCAGCGCCCTCGAGACGCGCGCCGACATCCTCGCCGCCGCCCGTTATGCCTTCACCAAGAAGGGGTACGACCAGGTCGGGGTTCGCGACATCGCCGGCCACGTCGGGGTCGACCCCGCGCTCGTCATCCGCTACTTCGGCTCGAAGGAAGGCCTCTTTTGCGAGGCGGTCGCGCACAAGTTCGATGTTTCTCCCGTCTTCGCCGGCGATCGGTCCGAACTCGGGGAACGACTGGCCCGCTCCGTGCTGGCCAAGAAGCCCACCGGTGAGGAGTTCGACCCGATGCTCGCCCTGCTCCGGTCGGCGCCGAGCGAGGAACCCGGTCGGCTGCTGCGGACTGCGGTCGACGACGAGTTCGTCCGGCCGCTGGCCGCGCTCATCGGCGGGGCGAACGCCGAGGTCCGGGCCGGCCTGATCGCCTCGCTCCTCCTCGGGCTCCTGGTCGGCCGATCGGTGGTCAAAATCGCGGCGCTCGCGGAGG
>CADCWF010000192.1 GCA_902806345.1 uncultured Thermomicrobiales bacterium | reverse complement strand
GGCTTCGAGAGCGACCTCCGGCCGGACATGGCCGCCTTCACGGTGCCGACCCTGGTGCTCCACGGGATCGACGACCTGACGGCCCCGCTCGCCCTCTGCGGCCGGGCCACCGCCGCCGCCATCGCCGGAAGCCGGCTCGAGGTCTACGCCACCGGGCACGGCCTGTTCGTCAGCGAGAAGGAACGGCTCACCCGCGACCTGCTCGCCTTCGCTACGGCCTGAGCCGGAATCCGACCGGACGGTGCCGACATCCGACGCCCGGTCCTCACCGCCATTCGCGCGGCGGGAGGTCCTCCCGCCGCGACGCCGGTCCGGTTCACCCGGTTCTCGTCCGGGACGGGGAAACACCGCCGGGCGATGCCCCCGGCCAGGAAAGGACGACGATCGCGGAGACGACCGCGAACCGGGTGGCGCTCTCACCGGCGACCGGCTCGACGTTCCTCCGTGGGGCGCTCCCGTTCGCCGAGCCGTTCGGTCTGCCGGCGGGCCCCAGACGATGGGCGGGCATCGGCCGGGTCCCCTTCGCCCTCGACCTCGTGGAGGTGGGGATCGGCCCGGTTGCGGCGCACCAGCAGGGCATCGTCCCCTGCGCGCCGGGGCATCGCCCCAACGGCTGCCCGGCAATGACCCGGGACGTTATCGGAATCCGCCGCCTCGAAGCGTATCCTCGAACCACGAGGACGACGGACCTGCCGTAGCGGACGAAGGCTCGACCGGCCGCCGGTTCGCTCCGGACGGAGGGACGGGGTCGGACCCGACCCAGCCAGCCGCGCCGTCGCCGCGGGAAGGAGGCCCCGACGTGGAACGCATCTGGTGGATCGTCGTCGACGCGCCGTGGCGCGGCGTCCCGGCCGGCGCCCTCGCCCTCATCGGCCTCGCACAGACGGGGCGCGGCCTCTGGTTCGGGGCGGCCGGCGGCCCTGGCCTGCTGCGGCAGGGGCGGGACGCAATCGCCTGGATCCGCAGCTTCCAGGTCGCGGTCTTCGGCCTGGTGCTGGTCGCCGTCGCGGCCGCCTGGGCCTGGCGGCAACCATGGCTGCTGGCCGTCGGGCTCGGCATCCTCGGCGAGGAGATGTTCGAGACCAGCCGGATTCTGACCGCCCTCAAGCAGTGCCCGCGGCGGACTCAGACAGACCGTCCCCGGCGCCGCGAGGCGGCTGCGGCGGGCGGGTGATTCCGGGTCGGCAACAGCCCGCGGGATGGCGGGGTCGGTGTCGATTCTGGACTCCCCCGAACGACCATCGTTCGGGGGCTCCGTCCGCGGCGTTCGGATAGACGGTGCGGCAGGGAGAGATCGGAGGGTCTCCCGAATCCGGCCAGGAACAACGAACGAGGACGATCCGTGATCAGCAACGATACCCCGACGCTCGCGCCGCCACCGGCAACGGCGCCCGATCCCGCCCTCGGGCGCCTGGGCAGGTTGGTCGGCGCGTGGCGCCTCGTGGGGCGGGAATCCGGCCCGGACGGAGAGATCCGGGGGCGGCTCACCTTCGAGTGGGGGGCCGGCGGCCGCTTCCTCGTCCAGCGCGTCGACATCGACGACATCGGGCGGCGGGTCACCGGGATCGAGATCATCGGCCGGGCATCGGCGCCGGACGCCGATGCGCCGAGCCGGGGAGTCGTCTCGCGCTTCTACGACAACGCGGGCAACGCGCTGACCTACGTGTACGACGTCGGGGATGACGCCCTCACGATTTGGGGCGGCTACGTCGGGTCCCCGGCGAACTTCACCGGCAGGTTCGGTGACGACGGCAACCGCATCACCGGCCGCTGGGTCTGGCCCGGTGGCCGGTACGAGGCGACCCTGACGAGGATCGGCTAGGCCCATCCGGTCGCGCCACGGATGACGGCGCGCAGAGCCGGGCCCCGATCGTGGCGGCGGTTGGGATCGGGGAGGCGGGTTGCCGGGTGCCTCGGGCGAAGGAGCGCGCCGGCGGGCCGGGACCGGCTTCCCGGAGGATCCCCTCAATCCGGTTGATGCGGCATCCCCGCCGCCTCGCCCGCCCGGCCGCCGTCTGCCATCATTCGGACTGATCGCCGGCCGGATCGTCACCCACCATCGGGAACCGCCACCGCCATGCCACTCACCCTTGATCTCCCCCAGCTCCCGTCGCCCGTCCGGCCCGAGGCCGCCGACGCGGCCCACCTCCTGACCGAGGAGAAGATCGGCCCGCGGGACGGCGCCGGCAAGACCTGCGTCGTCGCCATGAGCGGCGGCGTCGACAGCGCCGTCACCGCCCTCCTGATGCGGGAGAAGGGCTACCGCGTCGTCGGCATCAACCTCCGCCTCTTCTCGCCGGACGACGAGGACGGCCGGGCAAATCCCTGCTGCGGCATCCCGGCGATGGACGACGCCCGCCTGACCTGCGCCCGGATCGGCGTCCCCTTCTACGCGCTCAACATGGAGGCCGAGTTCGGCCGCGCCGTCGTCGACCGGTTCGTCGACGAGTACGCCGCGGGCCGCACCCCGAACCCCTGCCTGGAGTGCAACCGCCACGTCAAGTTCCGCCACTTGGTCGAGCGGGCCAGGCTGCTCGGCGCCGACTGCCTGGCGACCGGCCACTACGCCCGGATCGTCCCCGGCGCGGGCGGCGCCCCGCACCGGCTGCTGCGCGCCCTCGACCCCGGCAAGGACCAGAGCTACGTCCTCCACACGCTGGACCAAGCCCAGCTCGGCATCCTCCGCTTCCCCCTCGGCGGGCTGATGAAGTCCGAAACGCGGGCCATCGCCCGCGCCTTCGGGCTGCCAGTAGCGGACAAGGCCGAGAGCCAGGAGATCTGCTTCGTCGGCAAGCGTCCCTACGCGGACTTCGTGGCCGCCCGCCGGCCGGACGCTGCCCGTCCCGGCGAGATCGTCGACGGCGTCGGGACGGTGCTCGGCGAGCACAAGGGGTTCGTCCACCACACCGTCGGCCAGCGGCGCGGCCTCGGCATCGCGGCCCGCGAACCGCTCTACGTGCTGCGGCTGGAGCCGGCCGCCAACCGGGTCGTCGTCGGCGGCAAGGACGAGGCGAGCGTCCGATCGCTCGTCGCCGACGGGGTGGCGATGATCGACGGCTCGTGGCCCTCGGCACCCTTCTCCACCGGCGCCATGGTCCGCTACCGCGGAGCCCTCGCCCCAGTCGAGGTCCGGCTCGGCCCGCCCGGCAGCGGCGAGGCGACGGTCGCCTTCGCCAGTGGGGGGCCGGTCGCCTCGCCGGGGCAGGCGATCGTCTTCTACGAGGGCGACGAGGTGCTCGGCGGCGGCACGATCCGCGAGGTGACGAGGGGATAGGGAATAGGGCGTAGGTGATAGGAGACCGACGACCGACCGGGCGGCTCCGTCGTCCTCCTTTCCCCTATCATCCATCACCGATCACCTCGCAGCGCGGCGCGCAGGAGGGCGACGCCGGCTTCGATTTCGGCGATGTCGGGCGCGGCGTAGCCGAGGACGAGGCCGGGGAAGGGCGGCGCGGCGAGGGCGCAGGCGGCGAGGGGCAGGCAGGCGACGCCGTGGGCGGCGGCCCGCCTCCAGACGGCGCGGTCGTCGGCGTCGGCGGGGAGGCGGCCGACGAGGTGCATCCCGGCGGCGGCGGGGCGGACCTCCAAGAGGCCGGCGAGCTCGCGGCGGGCGGCGGCGACGAGGGCGCGCTGGCGTTCCAGGTAGAGCAGCCGCGTCCGCCGGATGTGGCGGGCGAAGTGGCCCTCGGCGATGAAGTCGGCCAGGGCAGCCTGCTCCAGCTGGGGCGAGCCGCGGTCGGCCAGCGCTCGCGCCGCGGCGAAGGCATCGGCCAGCGCTGGCGGCACGACGAGGTAGCCGAGGCGCAGGCCGGGGAAGAGCACCTTGCTGAAGGTGCCGAGGTAGATGACCCGGCCGCCCCCATCCAGCCCCTGCAAGGCGGGCAGTGGCCGCCCGTCGTAGCGGTATTCGCCGTCGTAGTCGTCCTCCAGAATCCAGGCGCCGTCCCGCGCCGCCCAATCCAGCAGCGCTAGGCGCCGGGCCAGGCTCATCGTGGCGCCGAGCGGGAACTGGTGGGAAGGGGTGGTGTAGACGAGGCGGGCGCCGGCGAGGGCGGTGCCGACGACGATGCCCTCGGCGTCGACCGGGACGGGCCGCAAGTCGGCGCCGGCGGCCCGAAGGGCGGCGCGGGCGCCGGGGTAGCCGGGGTCTTCGATCGCGGCCGCGTCGCCCGGGTCGAGGAGCAGCCGCGCCGCCAGGTCGAGGGCCTGCTGTGAGCCACCGACGACGATGACCTGGTCCGGTTCGCAGCGGGCGCCGCGGGTCACCCCCAGGTAGGCGGCGATCACCTCCCGCAGCGGCCGGTAGCCCGCCGGGTCGCCGTAGCCGAGGAGGGCCGGGTCGGGCCGCCGCAGGTGGCGCTCGACGAGGCGGCCCCACGCGCGGCGGGGGAAGGCGTCCAGCGCCGGCAGGACCGCCCGGAAGGCGCGCGGCGCCGGGCAGTCGCCCGGCCGCGCGGCGGAGGGCGGGTGGGCGACCAACAGGCTCCCGCGTTGGGAGAGATCGCCCGCGGCTCGGTCGGCCCCGCCGACCGGTGCCGGTGGGCGGCGGGCACGGATGAGGTCGTCGGGGAGGGCGCGGGCGACGTAGGTGCCGTCGCCGACGCGCGCCTCCAGGTAGCCCTCGGCCAGCAGCCGATCGAAGGCGCCGGCGACGGTGTTGCGCGAGACCCCGAGGTCGGCGGCGAACTGACGGGTCGGCGGCAGGCGCGTCCCACTCTTGAGCCGACCGCTCAGGACGGCGGCCCGCAGCGCCTCGGAGAGCTGCTCCTGGAGGGGTGCCGCCGCTGCCCGGTCGAGCGGCGGGATCGCCAGCGGCAAGGCGGCCGAGGTGGGAGCAATGGTCGCGGTCATGAGCCGAATCGATCCAATCCGATCTCGATTGGCACCATCCTTGAGCGACCGTTTGGCCCTTGAGATAGCGCCAATCGATCCTACCATGGAGGCAGCGGTCGCGGGGTCGGCGTCGGGGTCGGGGTCCAAACGGGACAACGATCCCGCCCATCGAGGCCGCGACCGGCAACCACCCTCAAGATCGGAGGAACGATGAGCGAGCATTTGAGCGTTCTGGCGCAGACGGAGGTGTTGCGGGGGATGGAGCGGCAGTTCCGTGAGTCCCGCGCCGAGCCAGGCGACGATCGGCAGCAGCCGTCGCCATCGCGACAACGGGTTCTCGAGCGGGCGTTCCGAGCCCGGCTCGGGGCGGGGATGATCCACCTCGGCCGGGCAATCGCCGGCGAGGGGCCGGGCTACCGGCCGCAACCGGCCGATGGCCCATGCGGCTGACGGGTCGTCGGAGCGACGCTGGACGGCCCCAGCGGTCTCCTATCGCCTATCCCCTCAGGGGCAGGCCATCAGGGTGCTGATGCAGCGCCCGTCCTGGCAGGCGATGTTGTTGCAATCGTCCTGCGGGCAGTCGGCCGCGGTCTGGCACTCAATCGGCGCCGGCGTCTTCGGCGCGGCGCAGACGCCGGCGCCGGCGCCGGCCATCGGATCTCCGGCGGCGCAGGTCAAGCCGGCGCAGCAGCCGCCGGTTTCGAGGCCGCACGGCTCGCCCGCGCCGAGGCATACCGTGGGCGGGCCGGGAACGCAGTATAGGGCGGTGCAGACGCCGCCGAGGGGGGCGCAGGTGCTGCAGCTCCAGTTGCAGCAGTACTCGCCCATGCCGCAGGTGACCGCGTTGCACGCTTCGCCCCAGGCCCAGCCGTCGCCTGTGCCGGGCAGGCTTTGGGCGCCGGCGCGGCTGCGGCCGAGCAGACCGAGGGCGGCTCCGGCGAGCGCCGCCAGGACGCCGCGGCGCGATGCGCCCCGGCCCCACGTTTTGGTCACCTCGTCGAACCGGCGTCCGTCCATCCTGGCGTCCTCCGTCCGCTGCCGTGGTCGATCGGGGCTTGCATCGGCGACCCCACCGCCCTCCTGGCAAGAACGACCGACCGGTCCGAGAGGTGTCGCGGGCGGCTGGGTGTTGGCGGATTGGCGGTCTCGACTCCCAGCCGGCGCGGCGCCCGTCCGCCTTGACTTCGAGCGCGCTCGAAGCGGTAGGGTGGGCCCATGAACGGGGAGAGCGACGCGGGCCAGCCCCACCTCTCGATCCGGGAGATCGCCGAGCAGACCGGCGTCGCCGCCCGCACCCTCCGCTACTACGAGCGGATCGGGTTGTTGGCGCCGGCGGCGCGCGCCGGCGGCCGGCGCCGGTATGCCCAAGGCGACGTCGAGTGGGTGCGCCTGCTCGCCTGCCTGCGGGAGACGGGCATGGGCATTCGGGAGATGCTCCGCTTCGTCGTCGTCCTCGACGCAGACGAGGCCGAGATCGCCCGCGCCCGCCTGGCGCTGCTGGAGGCCCACCGCGACGCGGTGGTCACCCGCCAGCGGGCGGTTGCCGAGAGACTCCGCGTCATCGAGTGGAAGTTGGGCGGCTACCGGGAGACGGTGCAAGCGGCGGGCGGAGGAGCCACCCCATGACGACGGAATGGAACGGCACGCGGCGGCTCGGCCGCTCGGGGATCGCGGTCTCGGCGATGGGGCTCGGCGGCTGGGCCATCGGCGGCCCGGCCTGGCTGGACGGCAAGCCGATCGGCTGGGGCGAGGTCGACGACGAGGAGTCGGTCCGCGCCATCCGGCGGGCGCTCGACCTGGGGATCACCTTCTTCGACACCGCCGGCGTCTACGGCGCCGGCCACGGCGAGCGGGTGCTCGGCCGGGCCCTCGCCGGCCGCCGCCACGAGGCGGTCGTCTCGACCAAGTTCGGGCTGCTCTTCGACGAGGCCAGCCTCCGGATGACCAAGGTCATGGGCGAGCCCGACCCGGCCGCGATCCGGCGCGAGTGCGAAGCCAGCCTGCGCCGCCAGGGGACGGAGACCATCGACCTCTTCCTCTGCCACCCGAGCGAGCTGCCGGTCGAGCACGCCGCCGCGGTCCGCGACGCCCTCGAAGGCCTCGTCGCCGCCGGCCTCATCCGCGCCCACGGCTGGAGCACCGACGACCCGACCGGAGCGGCGACCTTCGCCGATGGCCCCCACTGCGCGGCGGTCCAGCACGAGCTCAACCTCGTCTCCGACGCGCCGGCGATGCTCGCCCTCTGCGACCGGGAGGACCTCGCCAGCATCGACCGCTCGCCGCTGGCGATGGGCCTCCTGACTGGCAAGTTCCGGGCGGACTCTCGGCTGCCGGGGGACGATGTCCGGGGTGACGAACCTGCCTGGATGAAGTGGTTCGCCGGGGGCTAGCCACGGCCGGAGTTCCTGGCCCGGATCGAGGCCGTCCGCGAGATCCTGACAAGCGGTGGCCGGAGGCCGGCCCAGGGGGCGCTGGCCTGGATCTGGGGGCGCAGCGGGCGGACGATCCCGATCCCCGGATTCCGCGCCGTCGCCCAGGTCGAGGAGAACGCCGAGTGCTGCGTCGCAGCCCACTGACCGCCGAGCCGATGCACGGGATCGCCGACCCCCTGGAACCCACGGGCACGGTGGCCGGCTGACGGCAAGGGTCGGGGCCTTGAGGGCGGCCCACCGAGCCTGCGAGCGTTCCGCCCGACCACCGTTGGCCTTGTCGAGGCCGGCACCGATTCAAGATCGGAGGCACAAATGGTATCGGATCGATAGCTGCTTGCCAAAGGGAAGTTCGTCGCGTATCGTGCGGTCGGTCACGGAGTGTGACCCACCGTGGCCGGCCCTGGAGGCGCACCGAATGCCGTTGATCGACCCATCTACCGATTTTGGTGCCCGCGTGGCGCGCCGCCTGGCCGACGAAACGATTGGCTGGCTGGTCACCGTGGACGCCGAGGGAACACCCCAGCCGAGCCCGGTCTGGTACCTCTGGGACGGCGAAACTATCCTCATCTACAGCAATCCGGGGGCGCCGAAGCTGCGCAACATCGCCGGCAACGGGCGCGTCGCCCTCCACCTTGACGGCGACGGCCGGGGCGGCGACATCGTCGTCTTGACCGGCTGGGCGCAGCGCGACGACGGAGCGCCCCCCGCTACGGCGGTGCCCGCCTACCTGGAGAAATACGCCGACGGGATCGCCCGGATCGGGATGGACCCGGAAGGCTTCGCCGCGGCCTTCGGGACGGCGATCCGGATGACCCCGGAGCGGCTACGGGGGCATTGACGGCTCGGGGTCGGGGTTCCCGGTCCCGCTCGGAACCGAAGAAGTCACGCTCCCTGCCGAGGGCCGATATGGCCTCCTCCGCCGCCGCCGGTCCCGTTCCCCCCGCTGGCCCTCCAAGGGCGAGAGACGACGGCCTGGATCGGCCGCCGTGCTACGATCCGCCGCGGTTTTGGCAGCGGGGAGGCGGCGGGCGGGATGGACGGCGGGGCGAACGACGGCAAGACGAAGACCTACCTGATCGGCGGCAGCCTGGCCGCGCTGCTGCTCTTCGTGGCCCTCATCGTCGGGCTCTACCTGCTCGGCGGGCCGGAGCAGTCGCCGCTGGAGCGCCTGCGCGACATCGCGGTCGTCTTCGTCGTCCTCCTCAACCTGGTCGTCGTCGTCCTTCTGGCCGGCATCGCGGCGGCGCTCGCCTTCCTCGTCATCCAGACCAAGGACCGGGTGATCCCCCTCCTCGAAGAGGCGACCGGCGCCGTTCGCCGGGCGCGGGGCACGGTCGAGTTCGTCTCCGAGGAGGCGGTGCGGCCGATCGTCACCGTCGCCGGCACCGTCGCCCGGATCCGGGCGATGGCCAACGCCGCTGGTGGCAAACCCGGCCGCAAGCGCCCCTAGCCGACGCCCGCCCTCCCCCGGAACCATGAGCCGGACTTGGGCCAGCCTGGAGACGGGAACCGCGCCCCGACGAGCGGTACCCAACCGACGTGAGCGCGAACGAGCAGTCGTCGCGCCACCGACCGCTCGAACGAGGCCGCCGGAACGCGCATGGACGCCCTGCACCTCTTCGGTTTCCGCTACGATGCCGTCCACGCCGGGTTCGTGGACGACCTCCTCGACGCCCTGAGTGACGAGCAGATCCGCGCCCGGCCACACGGGCTCAACTCGATCGCCTGGCTGCTGTGGCACGGCGACCGGGTCGAGGACGTGGCGGTCAACCGATTCGTCGCCGACCGGCCGCAGGTGCTCCTGGCCGGGGACTGAAACCGGGGGCTGAGGGTCGATCGGGTCGATGTCGGCGCGGGGATGTCTTCGGCCGAGGTCGATGAGCTGAGCCGGGGGATCGCCCTGGACGGGCTGCAGGGCTATTGGGACGCCGTCGTCCGCGGTCTGGCCGAGGTGATCGGCGACCCCGACCCCGCCGATCTCGATGCCGTGGTCGATCCGGCCCACGTCGAACGAGTCGTCCGCGCCGAGGGCGTGCTGGTCCCCGCGGGGGCTGGGTCGGCGATTTCTGGGCGGGAGGCCATCCCCGCGGCTGGTTCCTCCTGCAGACCGCGCTGCTCCACCCCTACGGCCACCTGTTCGACGCGATGACAGTGCGGGGGCTGGTCTTGGCGTAGGGGTTCGTCACGCCCGACAGCGGTTTGCAGGAGAGCTGCTCCCTTCGTCGCCCCGAGCGGCGTCGAGGGATCGCGTGCGCGACCCCGAGACGACGAGATCCCTCGGCTCCGCTCGGGATGACGGACAGGCGGACCGGCCACCCGTTCCGCAACCCGCTATGAACCGTGGGCAGAGGCGCTTGAGCGGGGTCCGGGCGGCGGTCGTGACCGGCCGAGTGACCGCCGCTCCGGATGCGTCGCGGCGTGGCGCCCGGGCCGTCGCCGCGCGCACGAGGGCGACGCGCCCGCCGAACCGCTGCCGCAGGCACGGCCGCTCAAGCACCGCCGGCTCGATCCGGGCGAGGTTGAGCCGCGCGGCGTGCCTGGGGATGTGGTGGATCTTCGGCCGGTCGGCGGGAACGCCGCGGAGAGGGAGGCGGGGGCCGTGGGGTTGAGCTGGTCCAGGACGAGGCCGATCGTTCCGGCGGCGGGGTCTCGTCGATGTCGACGAGGTGGCACGTCCGGTGCGCTCGGTGCGCCCGGTGGAGGCGGGTCCACTGTAAGCGTTTGCCCTGCAAGCTCGTTGGTCGATCCTGTCGACCATGGGGTTCTTTGATTGCATCGACGTGATTGCGGCGTGTCGTCTGCCTGCCAGCATGCTGTCTGTTCAGGTTGCGAAATAGATCGGCCGGTCGAGATCGGAGATGAGCCCCGGCCGCGTCGGCCGCCATCCCAGTAGTTCCCGCGTTTTCGCGCTCGAAGCCGGAACGTCCATACCCACGAAGGACGCCATCCAGCCAAAATGCTCGGCCGCCTCGTCGGAGGACCTGGAGACGACCGGCACGTTCAGGCGGCGGCCGATGACCTCGGCGATCTCCCGAACCGGCATGCCCTCTTCGGCGACGCCGTGGTATCGGGCGCCGGCGGAGCCGTTCTCCACCGCCAGCCGGAAGAGGTGGGCGGCATCGAGCCGGTGCACCGCGGGCCACCGGTTGAGCCCGTCACCCACGTAGGCCGAGACGCCCTTCTCGCGCGCGATGGCGATGAGCGCCGGAACGAAGCCGTGGTCGCCGTCGCCATGAACCGAGGGAGGCAGCCGCACCGCCGACGCCCGAACGCCCCGCGACGCCATCGACAGGGCCGCCCGTTCCGAACCGAGGCGCGGCGCCGCGGGGGAACCGGGATCACCCGCGTCGTCTTCGGTGGCGATGCGACCGGGTGGGACGACGCCGACCCCGGAGGTGATGACCAAGGGACGATCGGAGCCCGCGAGCGCGGCGGCGATCGCTTCGACGGCGCGCCTGTCGGTCTCGCAGATGCCCGCGTCATCCGAGAAGTCGTGAATGAAGGCGGTATGGATCACGCCATCCGACGCTCCTGCGCCTTGCTTGAGGCTGTCGAGGTCGTCGAGCGAACCCCGATGCGCCTCGGCGCCGACGGCGGCGAGTGATCCGGCAGCGGCGTCGGTGCGCGCCAGCCCGAGCACCCGATGGCCCGCGTCCGTCAGTTCCTGAACAACGGCCGAGCCGATAAAGCCGGTCGCCCCGGTGACGAAGACCCGCATCGTGATTCCCCCCGTACGTCGGTTCATGACCGCCGCGTCCGTCGGCGGCACAACGAAGGTAGGGGATTGAGGGGGAACGGTCTATGCGATAGAGTTCGCATTATCTTCGCGATCGTCCGGGATAGCCCATGGACCCGCTCTCGGATGTGCTGTCGTTGCTGAAACCGCGCAGCTACGTGTCCGGTGGCTTTGATGTTGGGGGAGACGTGTCGATCCAGTTCCCCCGGCATGACGGCATCAAGTGCTACGCGGTGGTTTCCGGCCAGTGCTGGCTGTCCGTGGAGGGCGTTCCCGACGCGGTCCGCCTCGCGACGGGGGACTGCTTCGTGCTGCCGAATGGGCGACCGTTCCGTCTCGCCAGTGACCCGGCGTTGACGCCCGTCGACGCCCGCACGATGTTTCCGGCCGGGCCGAACGGCGGCATCGTCTCGTCCGATGGCGGCGGGGATTGCTACCTCGTTGGCGGGCACTTCACGCTTGCCGGAAACCATGCCGACATCCTGCTGGGCGTGCTGCCGCCGATCGTCCACCTCCAGAAAGAGTCGGACAAGGCGGCACTGCGCTGGTCACTGGAGCGGATGATGCAGGAGCTGCGCGAGCCGCAGCCGGGTGGCTTTCTGGTCGTCCAGCACCTCGCCTCGATGATGCTGGTGCAGGCCCTGCGGCTGCATCTGGCGGAAGGGTCGCGCGGTGGCGTCGGGTGGCTCTTTGCCCTGGCCGATCCGCAGATGAGGGCGGCGATCACCGCCATGCACGACGATCCGGCGCGTCACTGGACATTGCCGGCGCTGGCCGAGCACGCCGGCATGTCGCGCACGACCTTCGCCCTGAAATTCAAGGAGACCGTCGGCCAGCCGCCGATGACGTACCTGACGCGCTGGCGAATGCTGCTGGCCGGGGACAGGCTGGCGAATTCCACCGACCCCGTTTCCGTGATCGCCCTGTCGTTGGGCTATGAGTCCGAAAGCGCCTTCAGCACGGCCTTCAAACGGATCATGGGTTGTCCGCCGCGGCACTATGGCCGGGGCCGGATTCCCGTGTCCCCTGCTCACCGCGCGAGGGAGGCCGCCGGTGGCGATCGGCTCGAAGCCGTCGCGCGTTGATGGGCGCGCCCGGGGACCTTCGCTCGTTTCGCGAGCGAACGTCGGTGGTTGCCCACCGGCCGCTCCGCAACCGCCGTTTCGGTTTCGGCCGGGTTCGGATGTGGGATTCGACCGGATGTTGAGCGGCCTCCAGACGGATGCCCGATCGCGTCCATGCTCCGCCCTCACGAGCAGCCCTCGTCGCCCATCCTGGAGAAGGAGCTTCGGGGCATGCCGATGCCTACCAACCCGGCCACCGCGCTCGCGCGCTCCGGCGTGCTGGTAACGACTCCAGCCGGAGGGGGATGCGGGCGATGGTAGGGATCGCTTCGTCGGGGGCGCCGGCTCGACGTCGCGGGCGGCGATCCCCCGGTGCCGGTCGAGCCGGTTGATCAGCCGCTCGAGCCTGTCGCACTCGCGGTCGCCGGTGCCGGTTCGCCCCGGACGGCGATCCGATCCGCGGCGATCCGTTCGAAGCTGGCCTGGAGGGCCGCCGAGACGGGCTGCCGCCGCTCGACCATTGCCAGCGGCGGCCAGTAGAGGATGACCTCGTCGATGCCGATCTCGGCGTAGCGGCCGACGTACTCGTCGAAGGCGGCGAGCGACGAGAGCGGATCCGGCTCCGCATGGAACGCCAGCACCGACCGCCGGATCGACGCCGGGTCCCGCCCGATCTGCCGACAGAACCCGTCGAGCCGCTCGCCCAGCCTCCCGGTCGCCGCCACGGCCCCCGCAAGCGGCACGCGGTTGGCCGGGTCGTCGGTCCCGGCGAGGGGTTGGCCGCCGAGGCTGTTCCAGCCGTCGGCATGGCGCGCCGCCACCATCAGGCCGCGGTCGCCATGGGCGGCGACGATGAACGGCGGACGGGGCCGCTGCAACGCCGCAGGTGCCCGGGCATCCCGGACCGGGTAGTGGGGTCCGTCCTCCGTCACCGCCTCGCCGCGGAGCAGGGGGCCGAGGATGGCGGCCTGCTCCGCCAGCCGCTCGGCCCGTTCGCGGGGCGACCAGGCGGCGTGGCCGAAGGCGCCGTAGGGGTGGGGCGGGCCGCCAGCGCCGAGGCCGATCTCGGCCCGGCCGCCCGAGACGTGGTCGAGGGTGACGACCTGGGCGGCGAGGAACGCGGGGTGGCGGAAGGTGATCGCGGAGACCATGGTCCCGAGCCGGATCCGGCTGGTGTCGCGGGCGAGGGCACCGAGCACAGTCCACGGCTCGAAGTCGGCCGCGTCCGGCATCAGAAGATCGTCGTTGACCCAGGCACTGTCGAAGCCGAGGGTTTCGGCGAGCCGGAACCGGTCGCGGAGGTCGCCGTAGGGGGCTTGGCCGAACCCGAAGATGCCGAAGCGCACCGCCGCCCTCCCGTCCGCTCCACCATGCCCACGTTCCGACCCCACAATCCTCGGCCCGACCGCGCCGCTCCGGGAACGCCTTGGAGAGCCGGAACGTCGGCGGCTTCCGGCCCGGGCCGGGGGCAGGGGCCACGGTCGTGCCGCCAGAATCACCGAGCCAATCCGGTGCCGGCCGGGTCTAGAACAGCCAGCCCAGGATGCTGCCGGTGATGCCGAGTACCAGGGCCACGACGAAGGCCACGACGAACATCACGATGCCGGAGACGACGGCCGTGCCGATCGCTCGGTCGGTCTGGAACTCGAACGCCTCCCGCAGGGCGAAGACGGCCGCGATGATGAACCAGATCGAGGCCGCCAGACCGGCGATCCAGCCGAGCAGCGGGATGAACGCCAGCGCCCCGAGCAGCTTCGGCGCCTGGGCGAAGCCGACCAACCGCAGCACCTGGCCAAGGCTGACCTCCGTCTGGGAGGTGGCGAAGAGGGTCGAGCCGACGTAGAAGGCCACTACCGAGAAGACGATCCAGTTGATGACCGCCATCAGGGCTTGGGCGACGATGCCCGCCTGGCCGCCCTCGCCGCCGATGGCGCCGATGGCGGCGGCGACTGCCGCCAGGACGACGACGATCAGCGCCTGCGGCGTCGCGTTCGTGTCGTGCTCGATGTCGCGGTAGGTCTGGGGGTCGAGGCGGGCGACCCCGATCATGCGGTCGATCAACGACGCGCTGCCGCTGCCGGTGCCGCTCCTGGTTGCCGGTTGCATGGCCGATCCCCCCGTTGCGCTGCGATCCGCCGCCGGCGGCTCCCTGCCACCTGTTGTGGGGCAAGTGTAGCGGGCAATCGTGAACGCGCCGTGGATGAGGCGTGGAGACGACGAGTCGGCGAGTCGTCCGTCGTCCGTCGTGACGACCGCAACGGTGCCGCAGCAAACTCCCCGACTCACGACCCACGACCCACAACCCACGACTCGAAGACGAAATTCGGGACCGGCAGGGTACCGCGCCGCTTGACACGGCGGAGGGTCGTGTGCGATACCCCGCCCGTCTTCTTCCTCCGCCTCGGCCGTTTCGTGAGGGAATCGTCGGGCGGGCTAGACGACGGGGGCACGTCGAGGGACCGTGCCCGACACCGCACCCACGCCGCCGCCGCACCGTCGCGACCGGCGTGAACCCCGCGATCTTCGCGATCCGCGGCCGGAGGCGTCGGTCGGTCCCCTGGCGGTCGCGTCGGGTTGGGGCCGAGTGGCGTCCGGAAGGGGAGCGGGCCCATGCGCGCATCCACCCCGCGTCGACCCATCGTTTCCGCGTCCGTTTCGGTTTCCGTCCTGTTCGCCGTCGTCGTGGCCGTGGCCGCGCTGGGGGCACTCCTGGCGCTGCCGGGGACCGCCGCCGCCGAGACGGCTGCGATGGACGCCACGGTCCTGGCCGGACCCGGTTGGGAGTACGACCCGCTGACCTACGCCCCGGCCGGCTCCGAGCTCAGCGTCGACGGCGCCGCCGTCGGCTCCTTCCTGCCGGTCACCTACGACGGCACCAGCGGCTGGGTCGACGTCTCCGTCGTCGGCGCCGCCGCGGCGCCGGTCGAGGCCGCGGTGGTCGAGGAAGCGCAGCCAGCCGAGGCAGCGCCCGCGGCGGAGGCGGCGGCGGTCGAGGCCGCGCCCGTCGAGGACGCCGCCCCGGTCGCGGACGCGGCAGTCGAGGCCGTGCCCCCGGTCGAAGCGGCGCCGGCCTCCGAGCCGGCCGTCTCCGAGGAGGCCGCCGCCGAGGGCGCCGGCCGGTCCGGGGGGCGGGGCAGCGGGGACGACCTGGAGCCGCCGCCGGGCGACGCCATCACGGCCGGCGGTGACAGCGCCTACTCGGAGGAGGAGATCATCGCCATCATCCGGGAGGCGGCCGCCGCCCACGGCCAGGACCCCCAGGCGATGATCCGGGTGGCCCGCTGCGAGTCGGGGCTGAACCCCTCCGCCGTCGGCGCCGGCATCTACTTCGGGCTCTTCCAGTTCGTGCCGTCCACCTTCGAGGCGACCCCCTACGGCGGGGGCGACATCTTCGACCCGCGGGCGAACGCCAACGCCGCTGCCTGGATGTGGTCCGAGGGCCGCAAGGGCGAGTGGGTCTGCCAGTGACCGGGTCGAGGAGTCGAGGAGTCGAGGAGCAAGGGAGGCGGAGCGGCGTGGGGACGGCTGCGAGGTACCTCGGCCTGACCCCCATCGACGGCCGGCCCAGGACCACGACGGTCCCTGGGCCGGCCGTCGCCTTGCCGCCGGAGCGCCGCCCGAACGCCGGCGCTCAGTCCGTCCTCGCCGGCGTGCTCGTCCTGCTGATCCTCTTCGCCGCGGCCGCGCTGCCCGTCCTCGCCGGCCGGTTCGCGGCCCGGTCGAGTGCGCCGGGGTGGGCGATCGCGGCGTTCCGCCTCCGGGCCGAGCCGACCGATGGAGCGAACCGACTGCTCAAGCTCTCGCCTGGCGCCGAGCTGACGCTGCTCGGCAAGCCCGAAGGCGGCTACTACCCGGTCTCCTGGGGAGGGGTGCGCGCCTGGGCCCCGACCGGAATGGTCGAGACGCCGGCCAAAGGGGACGGCGCCGGCGGTCCGCGCGATCGGAAGGAGCGCTCCGGGCGGCAGGAGATCGTCGCCGCCAGTGCGCTCGAGGTGCGGGCGGCGGCGGCCGCCGAGGCGGCCGTGGTCGGCACGATCGCCAAGGGCGACCCAGTGGCCGCCTCCGGCGACGCCGAAGGCGGCTACCTGCGCGTCCGCTTCGGCGAGGGCGAGGGTTGGGTCGAGGGCAACAAGCTCCAGGCACCCAAGACCGCCGCGCTCCGGGGTGGGGACGCAGGCGAGTACAACCGATCCGACCTGATCGGCATCATCCACGCCGCGGCCGACCGCTACGGCCAGAACCGGGAGGAGATGCTGCGGGTGGCCCGCTGCGAGTCGGACCTGATCCCCGGGGCGATCAACGCCGTCGGCGGCTCGTACGGGCTGTTCCAGTTCAAGCCGCAGACGTGGGCCCGCACCCCCTACGCCGAGTACGACATCTTCGACCCCGTCGCCAACTCGATGGCCGCCGCCTGGCTCTGGTCGCAGGGCGGCAAGGTGGAGTGGGTCTGCCAGTGACGGCGGCGAGGAGGCGAGGAGAGACGGTGGCCTCGATCGTCGTCGTCGTTCTTCTCGACTCCTCGCCTCAACCCGCCAGCAGCGCCCCGAGGGCCAGCGCGTCGCCGAGCATGCCGGCGGCGGTGACGGCGGCGCCGGCGCCGGGGCCGGCGACCGTCAGCGGGTAGGCGTCGTAGCGGCGGGTGCGGAATACGACGACGTTCTCCGGACCCTGGAGCGCCCCAAGCACCCCCGTCCGCGGCGCCTCCCGCGGCCCGACCGAGATCGGCCCCGTGGCCGGCACCGTCGCGACGTACTTGAGCGCGTTCCCGCTGGCGTCCGCGTTCGCGACCCGGCCGGCGATGGCGGCGTCCGCCTCGCCCGCCCGGGCGAGGAACTCGTCGACCGAGACCGCCGCCAGCCCCTCCGGCACCAGCCCCTCGACCGCGATGTCGGACAGGTCGACCGTCCTGCCCAGCGTCCGTGCGAGGATTAGCGCCTTGCGGGCGACGTCGAGGCCGGACAAGTCGTCGCGGGGGTCGGGCTCGGTGTAGCCGCGCTCCTTCGCCGAGCGGACCGCCTCGGAGAAGGGGAGGCCGGCGGCGAGGTCGCCGAAGATGGCGCCGAGGGTGCCGGAGAGGGCCCCCTGGATCTCGACCGGCTCATCACCGGTCTCCAGCAGCGTCCGCAGCGTCGAGATGACCGGCAGGCCGGCGCCGCAGGTCGCCTCGTAGCGGAGGTGGCCACGCGGCCCGGCGGCGGCCCACAGCTCGGCGGCGACCGGGTTGGCCAGCGGCAGGGCCAGCGGCGCCTTGTTCGAGAGGACGACGCCGGCGCCCGAGGCGAGCGCCCGCGCCAGGATCGGCGCCGTCTCGTCGCCGGCGGCGGCGTCGAGGACGACCGTCGGTCCCACGCTCACGAGGCGGGCGATCGCCTCCGCCGGCGGGATCAGCGCCCGCCCGGCCGCCGCCTGCCGCAACCCTTGGCCGCCGCGGCGACCGGAGACCGCCTCCCGCAGCAACCCCTCCGGCAGCCCCGGTTCGCCGCCCGGCTCCTCGGCGATCGCGCCGTCGCGGCCGGCGACGGCGGCGACGCGGACGTCCAGCCGCAGCGTCCGTTGCCAGAGGGCGCGGTTGGCAAGCGCCTGCTCGACGGTCTCGCCGCCGACCGTCCCGATCCCGATCTGGACCAGCGCCACCCGCCGCACGCCCGCCTCCCGTCGCTGCCCGTCGCGCCCCGTCTCGCGTGAGGGTAGCACCGGCGGGAGCGGTGCGGGCAGGGGGAGGCTTCGGAACCGGCGGCGGCGGGCTGGTGCTCCGTCACGCCTCATTTGCGGGGTAGAGGCGCTCGAGCTTGGTGCGGGCGTCGGCGGGCGTGAAGCGCCAGTCGACGGCCGAGCCGGTGGCGTTGCGTCGGTCCGCCCAGGCGGTCACCTCGCGCTCCAGCATGGCGCGGTCGCCGAACCGCTGGCACAGGCACCGCCACTGGAGCACGGCCAGCTCGATCTCGGCGACGTTCAGCCAGCTGCCGTGCTTGGGGGTATGGTGGATCTCGAGACGGTCGTGCCGCTGGCGGAGGTCCGCCGGGCGCACGAGCTGAGCGAGCGCGGGCGGACGCGCGGCAAGATCGTGCTCCGGGTCGGCGCGTAGGGGGCACGCGGCGGGGGGCTCGGACGGGGGCGGAAGGCGGGCCACCGCGCCGCCCGAAGCCGCGGGCGGGCGAGCGCCGGCCAGGGCGGCTCCTGCAGCCGGGACGTCTCCGGCGGCACGGTCGAGATCGGCGACGTCAACCCATAACCGTCCCCGACTCCCCGGCGATCTGGGGTCGCTCCTCCAGCGTGTCCGAGGTTAACGGGGGGAGTGGGGAAGCCAATGCTCAACTCACGAGACGTGCTCGGGGAGCGGGTAGTCCCGGTGGGCGAATGGAAGATCCCGTCGCCGGCCGGGGGACGTCGCAGGTGACACCCGGCGGTCCACGGAAGGGCCCTAGCGGGACGTGCCGAAGGAACAGGCGACCGCCGCCATGACCGCCAGGAGCCGAGGGGGAGGAGCGTTGGGTACCTGCGATCTCCGCCCCCTGCGTTTGACGGGATAGGAGATAGGGAGCTCCAAAACCGGATCCCCCTCCGTCGGCGGTGCCGAATGACCCCGACTGCTGGCAGTGCCCGAGCGAACTTATCAGTGCTGTCCGTCGAGGAAGAGCTAGGCGGGGCCAAAACCGGCCCCTGCTCACGCCGCTCCACTCCCCACCTAGGCCCGCGGCGATCCATACCCGCTCCCCGCGATAGGCATGGCCGGCCGGATGTGATCGGTATCCGCGAAAATCCCCAGGGTCTAGCCCGGCACGGACCGGATAGCGGGACCCAAAACCGGACCCCCGACACCCGAATGGTCTCGGATAATCCGCAGTGACGATCGGGGGCCGCGTTGCCCACCCGTGAGCGTCGACCGTTTGTTGCTGGCGTTTGCCAGACCTCACCTTCACGGATATCCTCCTGCAAAAATCCATGGATCTCACGAATAATTCATTTATTTTTCACCTTAGCATCCTTCCGTCTTCACACTTAGGTTGATTCTATGTGGTATGGATACGGCTGGGAGCCCTCCAACCAGATCGGGTTGCGAACGGAGGCGGACAGTGGATGGCACGACGCAGAGGTACGCCGGATTTTTTCAGCATCGCAGCACCCGTCGCCGCTCGGTCAATTGCGCGCTCGCGTTCTCGATCCTGGCCCTCGCGCTGGCCGTACCGGGCGCCGGCGCTGGCCCCGGCTGGTGCCGAACGGACCCGGTGGTGCTCATCAACGGCCGGGTCGCGGACATCTTCGTCAGCGCAAGGTTCGATGACCTGACGAAGGTGACCGGCCCAACAGAGATCGTTATCAGTACGCCGCTCGGGGTCGACGCCGAACTCGCCATCGCCACCCTCGGATTCGGACACGGCGAAAAGGTCCGTTTTGAGGAGTCTGAGTCGCTCAAGGTGACCCAGGGCAGGATCGAGGTCCGAATCAAGGTTCGGGTTCCGGCGCGCAGCGACGCCATGCCGATTCGGGTCGAGTTCGCCCCCCATGTTGTTGGCGTCCTGGAACCGACCCAGTCCGAAGGCAACGCGAACGAGTGGATCTCCCTTCGATCGGGTCTCTAGCAGGGAGGAATCCCAAGCGCGGAGGCGCCATGCGCAAAGGAGATCGCCAAGCCTGGTCCCGCGTCGTAGGCTTGGAGCAACGAACCGGCTACGTCGCCAGTGCCGCGACACTGGTCGCAGGCGACCACCTCCGCCGTCCCGTCTCGTCGGACAGCCTTTCCTCGCGGAGCGATGCGATACTGGGTCGCATGGCCCGGCGCTGAGTGTCGCAAGTGGCCGATTTGCGCTGGCCAGCCAAGCTCTACGGTGCCGCGTTGACGCTGGCGGCGGTTGGTTTGGCAATCGGATTGTTGATGCCGGCGGGGACTCCCGGCGCCCGAGCGGCCCTTTTGGCAACTGGGTGCGGCGGGCTGGCCGCCCTCGCGTGGCTCCATCCCATCCCTCTCGCCTTTAAGCGAAAGCTGTTCCTCGACACGACCGTGATCGTGGCGGCGGTCCTCCTCCTCCCCCCAGGCCTGGCTACGGTTGCCATCGGAGCAGGCACACTCCTGGCTCATGCCCTTCGTCATGAGGACTGGGCGCAGGCCACCTTAAACACCGCCCAGACAATGCTTCAGACGGGGGGCACCGGCCTCATCTTATGGGGCGCTAACAGCGACGTCGATCGCCTGCCCACCTATGGCCCGGCTGTGCTTGGAGTGGCCGCGATCGCGAGCGTGAGCACGTTCATCATCGGCAACCTGTCCGTGACGACCATGATCGCTTTGGAGACGGGCGTGCCGCCACCCCGGATCTGGTACCAAACCATAACGAACGCCGATGCACTCGAATATCTTGGCCACGCGGCGCAGGCCGCGCTCGGGGTCGTGGCAGCACTCCTGGTCATGGCCGACGCCTGGTTGCTCCCGATCGTCGCACTCCCAGCACTTACCATCTACGGCCTTCTTCAGCGCACCGCTCGCCTTCGCTGGCTGGCTGAGGTGGAGTGGCAGAAGAGCGACTCTAACCTCGCTCAAGCACAGGAGGTCGCACACCTCGGGAGTTGGGAGTGGAACCTGGTCACGGGTGACCACACCTGGTCTGACGAAACGTACCGCATCCTTGGTGCTGAACCCCGGTCGCTCCGCTCGACGTACCGGGCATTTCTGCTCGCTGTTCATCCCGAGGACCGACTGGCTGTCGACGAAGCAGTGCAGAGAGCTCTGCACGAGGGACGATCGTTTTCCCTCGATCACCGGGTGCGGACGCCCGACGGCGGTGAGCGCTCGCTACACCATCAGGGCAGGGTTGTTTTCGATGATGCGGGCAGGAAGACCCGCATCGTCGGGACCATCCAGGACGTCACCGATCGCAAGAGCTTGGAGGCGAAGCTGGCGCACCAGGCGTTTCATGACCCGCTGACGGGCTTGCCCAACCGTGCCCTCCTCCTGAACCGCTTGCGGGACGCCCTGGCAACGAGGTCGCGCAGCCCGGGGGTAGCGGTGTTGTTCATCGACCTGGATCACTTCAAGGTCATCAACGACAGCCTGGGCCACGTGGCGGGTGACGGGGTACTGGTCCAGATCGGACACCGGCTTCGTGCCAGCGTTGGGCCGACGCAGACGGTAGCCAGGTTCGGCGGCGACGAGTTCGTCGTTCTCTTAGAAACCGATAACCCAGACGAATCGGTGTTGACTGCGCACCGCCTCCTCGAAATCCTCCGGGCCCCGGTTCGGGTTGACGGCCACGAGGCCGGCATAAGCGCCAGCATCGGTATCGCCCTTGGTAGGCCGATGGTCGCCGCTGATCCCGGCAACCTGCTGCGCGCGGCCGACACGGCACTGTACCAGGCGAAGTCATCGGGGCGAGGCACCGTGGTGATCTATGAGCCGAGCATGCATACGGAGGCGGTGGAACGGTTGCACCTGGGGACTGCGCTCGACTCGGCCATCGACCGGGGCGAGTTGCGGTTGCACTACCAGCCCGAAGTAGATCTGGAGACCGGCCTCGTGGTCGGCGTGGAAGCACTTGTGCGGTGGCGACGACCGAGTGACCGGTGGTTGCTACCGTCGGACTTCATCCCGCTCGCCGAGGAAACTGGGCTGATTCTGCCGATCGGGCGGTGGGTCTTGGCCGAGGCGTGCCGCCAGGGTCGAGTTTGGCAGTCTCAGCGGGGACGAGCAAATCCCCTGAAGATTAGCGTCAACCTTTCGCCTCGCCAGATCCGAGAGCCGGGTCTCGTCGCGGACGTGGAACATGCCCTGAGCGAGGCTGAGTTCAACCCGACCTGCTTGAAACTGGAGGTGACGGAGCAGTTGCTCGTCGAGGACGAGGGAGCGACCGCCTCTGTCTTGCAAGCATTGCGGGATATGGGGGTGCGGATCGCCGTCGACGACTTTGGGGCGGGTTATTCGTCGTTGGGCTACCTCCGGCGGCTGCCGGTCGATACCCTCAAGATTGACCGATCGTTCGTGAGCGGACTCGGCTCGAGCCAAGAGGACTGCACGATCGTGCAAGCGATCACGTCGCTCGCGCACACGCTCGGGATGGACGTGACGGCCGAGGGGGTTGAGACCGAGGAGCAACTGGTGACTGTATGTGCCATCGGGTGCGATCGCGCGCAAGGGTTCTTGTTCGCCCCGCCCCTCGACCACGCGGCGATCGATGACTTCCTGGTGAACGGGACGACTGGCGACAAAGTCCGCCTCGCGCAGGCCAAGGTACCTGGAGAGGCAACGAACCGAATGCTGCGCCGATAGACGATGAAGGGAACCAACCGCTCGGGAGGGCACTGACGCCTTACCGGATGAGAATGGACGGGGCGCGGGAGTACGCGCTCGCGGGGGGCAAGCCTCGTCGCCCTCGTCCTCGACGTCGGTACCACGCCGGCTGCAGACGACATCGACCCCAACGAGTGCTCCTGGACGGGCTGAGTCCGGGACTCCCGTCAGGCGACGTCGGTGTCTCCACCTAGGTGGGGCTCCGGTTGCCGAGGCGATAGAGGGTCCGGTTTCGGGTGCCCCGCCTGGAGTCGCCGAGCCTGATGGCGGTAGCCGGAACTGAGGCCGCAGCAGGGCCGGGATTCGCACGGCGGGTCGGGACTGGTGGGCCCCTGGGAAGGGGGTCCGGTTTTGGGTGGGCCTATCTCCTATCCCCCCCTGCGTTTGACGCCCCGCCTCCCGCTCTCTATACTCCCTTGGCTGTCGAGCGCCCCGTGCGGGTGCTTCGTGGTTTGCGGTTAATCGGGTCCACTCAGGGCGTTGCCCCCGAATGCATCCTGGCCGCGCCGACCGTCCCTCGTCCGGGCGATGACCGAGCCGACGCCGAGCGTGGCCGGGTGCCGCGGCGAGTTCCGAAGGAGCCTCCCTCGTGCCCAAGCGAACCTACCAACCGCACCGGATCAAGCGGATTCGGGAGCACGGCTTCATGAAGCGGATGGCCACCAAGAACGGCCGCGCCGTCCTCGCCCGCCGCCGCCTCAAGGGCCGCCACGCCCTGACCGTGGCCGACGAGAAGAAGTTCACGCAGAACCGGTAGACGGGACGAGACGAGGAGATGGGAAGACGAGCAGACGAGGGTTTGCCGGTCTTCTCCCTCGTCTCCACGTCCTCCCGTCTGCTCGTCTCGCCATGGACCGCCGCCTCCGCCTGCGCGAGGACGCCGATATCCGCCGGGTTCGCTCCCGCGGCCGGGCCGTGGTCGAGGGGCCGCTGCTCGGACGCGTGCTGGCCAACGGGCTGGTGCCGCCGCGCAACCGCTACACCGTCGTCGCCGGCAAGAAGCAGGGCAACGCCGTCGCGCGCAACCGGGTCAAGCGACTGGTGCGGGAAGCCCTGCGCCACCTCCACCCCGCCCTCGCCCCCGGCTTCGACCTGGCGATCTATGTCCGCGGCAAGGCCGAGGAACTCCCCTCCGCCGCCGCCGCCCGCACCCGGGTCGAGCGGATCGTCCGCCGGGCGGGTTTGTTGACGGAGACGGGGAGTCGGGGAGACGAGGAGACGAGGGAGGACGGCGGCCGCGGCGGCCTAATCCGGCAGCCCACCGGGCACGCGGGAGAAGCAGGACAAGCAGGAGAAGCGCAATAAGCCGGACCCGGACAAGGAGGCGAACCGTGAGCGGCGACGCGTCCCGGCCCACGCGAGCCGCCGAGGCTGCTACCCCCCCGCCGCCCCTCGCCCCCGCCGCCGGGTCTCCCCCCTCGCCTGCCGCGGCGGGAGCGGGGGGTGAGGGGGCTCCTCCTGGCGCGTCCCTGCCTTCGTCTCCTCGTCTCCTCGTCTCCTCGTCTCGGCACCCGTCCCCGGCCGCGAGAGCCGCCCTCGCCCTCATCCGCGGCTACCGGGGATACGTCTCGCCGCTGCTGCCGCCCGCCTGCCGGTTCGAGCCGACCTGCTCGGAATACGGCCACGAGGCGATCGCCAAGTACGGTATCATCCGCGGCGGTCGCCTCGCGGTCTGGCGGATCCTGCGCTGCAACCCCTTCGGCCGCGGGGGGTACGACCCCGTTCCCTAGCGCGTCCTTCGTCCGGGCGGATCGCCGCCCGATCTGCCCGCCTGGAGCCGGCCTGCCCCTCCCAGCCCGTACGTCCCGGGCGTCCGGCCGCTTGTCGTTGACGCGGCCGTGGTCGCAGCGGGGGCTCCGCCCGAACCCGTACCCCCGCCCCCGGCGGGAGGAGGCTTTGCTCGTCGTGCTCCCGTCCCTGCTGGGCGTTTCCGCGCCCCCCCCGGCCATCTCGATCCCCGTCTGGGACCAGTACGTCGCCCTCCTGACCTGGGCGCTCGACGGCCTCGCCGGCATCTTCAACTCCGGCGGCCTGGCGATCATCGCCTTCACCATCATCATCAAGACGATCATCCTGCCGCTGACGGTGCAGTCGATCCGCTCCTCGAAGGCGATGCAGGAGCTGCAGCCGAAGATCAAGGAGCTCCAGAAGAAGCACGGCAAGGACCGCCAGCGGCTCTCCACCGAGACGATGGCGCTCTACCAGCAGCACCGCGTCAACCCGATGGCCGGCTGCCTGCCGATGCTGCTCCAAATCCCCATCTTCCTTGGCCTCTACAACGCTATTCTCGGCCTCTCCAACCAGGGGAGCGGGGTCTGGAACAACGCCTTCCTCTGGATCCCCGACCTCAGCCAGCCGGACCCGATCCACATCCTGCCGATCATGGCGGCGGCCTTCCAGTTCGTCCAGACGAAGATGATGCGCCCCGCCAACCAGGGCAAGATCACCGACCCCCAGCAGGCGATGATGAACTCGGTGATGAACATCATGCCGCTGACGGTCATCCTCTTCGGCTGGAGCTTCGCCGCTGGCCCGGTCATCTACTGGGCCACCCAGAGCGTCTACTCCGTCGTCCAGCAGTGGTTCATCACCGGCTGGGGCTCCCTGCGCGACTGGCTGCCCAGCCTTTGGGAGCTGCCGGAGCACCGCCGCCTCGGCTACCGCGCCCCGCGGGATCCAGCCGACCTCGTGGTGGTCGGCGGCGAGGGCGGCCAGGTCGTCCGCGCCGGCGTCGGCGGCTGGTTCCAGAAGAAGATGGAAGAAGCGCAGCAGCAGGCGATGGCCCGCTCGGCGCCCGCCGAGACGGCCGAAGACGAGCCGAGCGAGATCGGGGCCGATGGTGCGAAGCGGGCGGTCGTGATCCCGGCGGCCCGCAACGGCACGGGGACGGGGCCGAGGACCGGGTCGAAGACCGCGCCGAAGAGTTCGGTGAAGGGCGGGGCGAACGGCCGGGCCCGTGGCGGCGCCGGTGGCGGTGCCGCTCGGGCTACGGCACCGTCCGAAGCCTCCAACGGGGCCGCCTCCGGCAAGGCGGTCATCGTCCCCCGCAAGGCCAAGCCTCCGGCGACCTAGGACCAGGTCCAGGGATGGGAACGGGAACGCGGCGGTCCCGCCCGGCGACGGACGCCGGGCCGGCCCGGCACAGCCAGAGGACGGGCGACGATGGACCAGCACAGCGACAGCCGGCGGATGACCAGCGTCGAGATCCAGGCCGTCACCGTCGACGACGCGGTCCGACTCGCGCTGGAGCAGCTCGGCCGGGGCGAGGACGAGGTCGAGATTGAGATCCTCTCGGACGCCGGCGCCGACGCCGGCGACGAGGCGCTGGTCCGGGTTACGGTCAAGGGGATGGCATCGCAGCCGGAGCCCCGGGCCGCCCGCGGCCGGGGCGG
>CADCWF010000191.1 GCA_902806345.1 uncultured Thermomicrobiales bacterium | reverse complement strand
GCCCCATGGCGAAGATCGTCGCCGGGATGTCCTGGTCGGCGAGCCACTCCAGCGGCTCCATCTGGGTCTCGTAGTTGACGCCGAGGTTGACGATGAGGGCGACGCGGTCGCAGCCGGGCGCCCCCTGGCGCAATACCGGAGTGGACCCGGTGGTGACGAAGAGTGACCAGGCGTACCCCTCGACGCCGTTCCGCGCGACCGGCAGCCAGCCGTCCACCATTGGTCCCGTCACGATCAACGTTTCTCCGGGGCGGGCGCTAAAGCGAACCGCGCAGTCGGCGCGTGGGCACTCGCGGACGTTGACGGCCTCGGTGGAGACGATCCGACCCGGCGAGCCGGGGACGGCCTGCCGGGCAACCACCGCCTGGCCGAGCATGGCCAGCAGGACGAGGGCGGTCGGGAGCGCGACGAATCGACGGCGCATCTGGATCCTTCGGGGGCCGGCGGTTGCGCGAGAACCGGCGCCGGCCGGGCAGCGTCGAAACGGGGTGGGCGTCCGACCCGCAGTCTCCCGAACGTAGCAGACGAGGAGCGACCGGGTCAACGTCGTGCCGCGGCGCCGGCGCCTCGTCCGGGGTTCGCGCTACTGCGGTCCGTGAGCCACGATCCAGTCGAGGTAGCGGCGCATCCCCTCGCGGATCGGGGTCGCCGGCGCCCAGTCAAGGTCGGCCCGCAGCCGGGCGTTGGACGGCACCGGGCCGGGCGGGCCGCCGGAGACGACGATGTTCGCCTCCGCCTCGTCGACCTGCTCATAGCGGAGATCCGGCAGCAGCTCCGACCAGATGCGGAGCACGTCGCCGATGCCGTAGGTCTGGCCGCAGGAGAGGACGTAGAGGCGGTGCGGCAGGGAAGGCGCCGCCCAGACCCGCTCGATCCCCTCCGCGATGTCGCCGACCCAGGTCCAGTCCAGGAACGGTCCAGCGAGCGAGTTGACACGGACGGTTTCCCCGGCGGCCCAGACCCGCAGCATCTCCCGCAGCTCGGTGGCGCCAACGTACCCCGGCGTGTCGCGCTCCATCGGCCCGTAGACGTTCGCCGGGCGGACGGCGACGATGTTCAGTCCGAACAACTCGGCGTAGCGCAGCGCGACCCGTTCGCCCGCCAACTTGGTGACGCCGTAGAGCCCGGTCGCGTTTGCCGGCGACAGCTCGTCGAGGACGGCTGCGCCGGACGCCTCGCCCCAGACGGCGCCGGACGAGACGTGGACGAATCTGCGGCAGACGGGCAGTGCCCGCGCGACTTCCAGAGCGTTGACCGTGCCGCCGAGGTTCACCGCGACGATCCGATCGGGCTCGCGCCGCTCCCGCTCGGGCCTCGGCGTGATCGCCGCCATGTGGACGACGGCATCAACCCCGTGCCGCGCCGCCACCTCGGCCAGCCGACCGCGGTCGGTGACGTCGCCCTGCTCCCAGGTCACCCGCTCGGCCGACTCGCCCAACAGCTCCCGGAACAGGTCGTCCGGCTCCATCAGGTCGTAGCTGACGACCGGTTCGCCGCGGTCAGCGAGTCGCTTCACGACGTGGCTGGGCACCCAGCCGTTGCCGCCCGTCACCAGCGTCGTCACCCGTGCCTCCTCTTCCCGCGCCGCGACCACCGCAGGACATGGACGTGCCACCCGGCTGCACGTTGGCGTCGCCGGCCCTTGGCCTCCCGGGCCTTCCAGGCCTTCCAGAAGGCCGGGAGGAAACCGCACGACATCAGCCTGGAATCCTCAGCCGCGCGGTTCGCCCCGCTCTCGTCTCCGGCCCTCCGGACCCGGCCCCGGCCGTGAGGTTGCCCGGACAGGGCGTGGCGGCGAACCGCCGGCAACCGCCAACGCCAGATCGGAACCCGTCATCGGGCGGCCGGTGCAAACTCCTCCACCCCCGTCCAGGCGAGTTCGCGGAGGGCGCGGATGTCGAGGGAACTCCGGGGATGAAGCACGCCGTCGCAGCGGCCGGCCCGAAAGATCGCCACGTCGTCGGCGAGACCGAGGATCTCGTCTTCCTCGTCGGAGACCACGACCACGGCGACCGATCCCGTCATCGCCAAGTCGCGGACGATGCGGTGGATCTCGGCCTTAGCTCCGATATCCACCCCCTTGGTCGGCTGGTCGAGGAGCAGCAGCCGCGGCTGTTCGAGGAGGGCGCGGGCGAAGAGCGTCTTCTGCTGGTTGCCGCCGGAGAGCTCGGCGATCGGTCCGTCGAGCCGGCCCCGGACCTGGACTCGGCGGAGCCAGTCCGCCGCCGTCCGCGAAAGGGCGCCCCGCCGGAGCACGCCGGCTCGGAGGAAGCGGCCGAGGACGGGCAGCGTCACGTTGGCAGGTGGCGACATCATCGGCACGAAGCCGTCCGCCTTGCGCTCTTCCGAGAGGTAGGCGATGCCGGCCGCGATCGCCGCCTCCGGGTCTCGCGGCCGGAACGGCCGGCCCTCCAGCTCGATCGTGCCGGCCACGGGGCGTTCCAACCCGACCAACGTCCGCAGGAACCGGCTGCGGCCGGAGCCGACGAGACCGTAGACGCCGAGGACCCGGCCCGGAAAGGCGGCGAGCGAGACCTCGGCCAGCCGATCGGTTGCGAGGCGGTCGACCTTCAGCACCGGCGCCCCGAGCGGCGGTGGGGCCGTGGCCACCTGGCTCCCGCTGGCACCGTCGACATCGGCGACCGAGTGGGACTCCCCGACGATCGCCCGAACCACGTCGGCTCGCCCGACCTCGCCGACCGGGCCGCTCAGGACGACCCGCCCCGACGCGAGCGCGGTGATCCGGTCGGCGACCGCGAACACTTCGTCCAGCTTGTGGTCGACGAGCAGGACCGCCAGGTTCTGCTCCCGCGCCAGGCGCTTGACGGTGGCCAGCAGGTGCTCGATCCGCTCCGACTCCAGCGCCGAGGTCGGCTCGTCGAGCAGCAGGTAGCGGGCGTTGCGGTGGAGCGCGGCGACGATCTCGACCATCTGGCGCTGGGCGACCGAGAGGTCGCGGATGCGCGTCGACGGGTCGACGTCGACCCCGTAGGCGAGGCAGAGGCGCCTCGCCTCGGCGGCCATTCCGGCCTTGTCGAGCCGGCCGCCGCGGGCGACCTCGCGCCCGAGGAAGATGCTCTGGGCGACCGAAAGCTGGTCGACCAGCGACAACTCCTGGTAGACGGTGGCGACGCCGGCGGTGAACGCCGCCGCCGGCGCCTCGAAGTCGCGCTCCTCGCCGCCGATCGTGATCCGGCCGCTGTCCGGCCGTTCGACGCCGGCAAGGAGGCGGAGCAGCGTCGATTTGCCGGCCCCGTTGTGGCCGACGAGGGCGTGCACCTCGCCGGGGGTGAGGACGACCGTGACGTCGGCGAGCGCCGCCGTCCGACCGTACCGCTTGGAGACGTTCTCGGCGGCGAGCGCCGCGACGGTCATGGTCGTCCTCTACCCCGTGTGAACGTGCGACGAGGCGGCTAGCCGACCTCGCCCGGGGCCGGGGTTTCGCCCTCGGAGAAGACCTTCAGCGGCTGCAGCACCTCGCCCGGGACGTCGTCGCCGTTGAGGTAGCGGACGACGTTCTCGACCACGATCCGCGCGTAGTCGGCCGGCTCCTGGGCGGCGCAGCCGCGGTAGAGCGTGTCGTCGAGCGCGGTCTCGGCGGCGCAGAAGCCGTAGAGCGACACCTGACCTTCGCGTCCGAGCTGCCGGATCGCCTGGATGGCGCCGACGGCATGCGGCCCGGTGTCGGCCCAAATGACGTTGATGTCCGGGTTGCCCTGGAGCAACTCGGTCGTCACCTGGAGGCTGATGTTCGGGTCGACCTTGCCGTTGACCAGACCGGCCTCGCGCGCGTTCGCGTTGCCGCTCAACGCCTCGCGGAAACCGTCGTCTCGCTGGTTGGTCGGGATCTGGTCCGGGTTGCCGACGATGCCGTAGACGATCTCGGCGTCGGCGCCGTAGTCCTCGACCACCGCCTCGCCCATCACCTGGCCGCCCTGGACCTGGTCGGCGCCGACGTACTGGATGATCTCCGCCTGCTGCCGCTCGAGGTCTTCCGGGGAGACGATGACGTTGACCGTGAAGACGGGGATCCCGGCCCGGTTCAGCGCCGCCACGCTGGCGGCCCCCGGACCCGAGTTGACCGCGTTCAGGGCGACCGCGCAGACGCCCTGCTGGACGAAGGCGTCGATCTGGGAGAGTTGGTTCTGGTCGCTGTCGTTGGCGATCGCCATCCGCACCTCGAAGCCAGCCGCTTCCCCGTTACGGATGAAGCTTTCCTGCATCGCTACGTAGTAAGGGTTAACGGTATTGGGCAACGCCACACCCAGCACCGGGCTCTCGGCCGCGCAGCTTTCCGGGAGCCCTTCGCGGGCGACCGCCAGCGCCACCGGGGTCGCGCCGGGGGTGGCCTCCTGGGCCAGTGCGGACGGGCCGGCCAGCGGCGCCAGCCCGAATCCGGCGGACAACGCCAGCGCGCCCAACGTGAGGGCCAGTCCCGATCGTCGAGATGCTCGGTTCACATCGCGCTCCTTTCGCTCGTCCATCTGCGAGCGCCGTGCGTCGCCGCGCCGCGACCGCGTCATCACCGGATCCACCCCGCCCGGGTGGGCCGCGGGCGAATCCGCCCTGCCCCGCCCAGGCGCGAGCCCGCGGTGACCGCTCCAACCGGGAGACTGGATCGACGGTCCGAACCACCACCCTATCGCCCGGTTTCGGTCGAGGGCGGCAACGCCGCTTCGGGCGTCCCAGTTGACGTCGCGCGACGGCTCCCGAGGCGCGCGAGGGCGCTGGGGAGTGGCCGCCCCGCGAGTGCCCGACGGTAGGTATCGAGCGAGACGCCGGCCAGGATGATCAGGCCGATCACCAGCGGCTGCCAGTAGCTCGACACGCTCAGCACGTTCATCCCGTTACTAACGGCGGCGATGAGGACGGCCCCGATCATCGCCCCAAGGA